>JBKJKM010000223.1:0-6631 GCA_046597375.1 Acidimicrobiales bacterium
GGTGGCGCTGACTGGATCGGTCTCGGTCGGATGGTGCTGAGCTACCACGACCTCCCCGACGACCTTCGCCAGGGCAAGGCGCTCGACCGCCGGCGCATCTGCCGCACCTTCAGCGACTGCACGACGGCGCCTCGCAACGGTCTCGTCTCGGGCTGCTGGCCGCTCGACCCGTTTTACAAGCTGCGGGCCGATCGACCCCTGCTGGCGGCAGCCAAGAAGGCGAGCCGCAGGTCCGTGACCGACGATGCCTGACGTGGCGGTGCGGGGCGTGGCCGTCGTCGGCCTCGGGGTCGGCGTGGCCCATCTCTGGGCGTGGAAACGAGTGCCCGAGCACTTCCGGGTCGCGGCCGTTTGCGACCATGACGAGGCCCGCCGGGCCGCCACCGCGTCGCGTTTCCCCGATGCGTTCGTGGCCGCCGATCTCGACGAGCTCCTCGGCCGCGACGACGTCGACGTCATCGATCTGTGCACACCGCCGGCGTTGCACCTCGACCAGATCACCCGCGCCTTGCGGGCGGGCCACGACGTCGTGTGCGAGAAGCCCGTCGTGGCCACTCCCGAGGACGTCGACCAGTTGCTGGCCGTCGAGGCCGAGACCGGGCGGCGGGTCATGCCGATCTTTCAGTACCGCTACGGCCACGGCCTCCAGAAGCTGCGCCATCTGGTCGACGCCGGTGTCGCCGGGGCGTTGCACACCGCATCGATCGAGGTGTCGTGGCAGCGCGGTCCCGAGTACTACGCCGCGCCGTGGCGCGGCACGTTCGCCGGCGAGCTCGGCGGTGTGCTCCTCACCCACGCCGTCCACGCCCTCGACATGCTCACCTACGTCGCCGGCCCAGTCGTGGCGCTGTCGGCCCGCACCACGACACGCATCAACGACGTCGAGACCGAAGACTGCGCCGCGGTGGCGATGGAGATAGAAGGCGGCGCGCTGGCCACGCTCTCGGCCACGCTCGGCTCCTTGGCCGAGATCACCCGGCACCGCCTGTGCTTCGAACACCTGACGGCCGAGAGCAACACCGAGGCCTACACCAACAGCAGCGATCCGTGGACGTTCACCGGCGCCGATCCATCGGCCATCACCGAGTCGCTGGCCACGTTCGTGCCGCGCAACGAGAACTTCCTCGGCCAGTTCGAGCGCTTCGGCCACGCCCTGCGCGACGGCGCGGAGCTGCCGGTCACGCTGCACGACGCCCGTCTCGCCATCGCCGCCGTTGCCGCCATGTACACCTCCGCCACCACCCGCCGCGAGGTCCGCTTGTGAAGCCGCACTTCCATCCCGTCAACGCGCCCAACGGACGGCTGCTCACCCGCGTGTCGCCGCCCGACCACGATTGGCATCGCGCCCTGTGGTTCGCCGTGAAGTACGTCAACGGGGAGAACTTCTGGGAGGAGCCCGCAGGCGAACCTTTCGGCGAACAGGTCGACCTCGGCGGCGGCCGCATCGAATGGCGCCGACCCGACGGCGAGGTCGTGCTGGACGAGCAGCGGGTGGTCGATCGACGCGAGCTCGACGGTGTCGACGGCGCTTACGCCCTCGATTGGACGACGGCCCTGCGCCCACGCGTCGACGTCGAGCTCGAGCGCACGCCGTACACGACGTGGGGCGGCTACGGCGGCCTGACGTTGCGGGGCGCCGGCGACTGGGAGGACACCCGCATCCTGTTGGCCGACGGGTCGGTGCACCGTCGGCCCGAGGGGATTCCTTCGCCGTGGTGCGACCTCTCGTCCGATGACGCCGGCCTCCTGTTTCTCGACCATCCGGCGAACGTTCGCCACCCGGTGCCCTGGTACGGCGCCACGCGGTCGCGTGTCTACGGCACCGACGGCTGGTCGAACTACCTCAACGCTGCCTTTCTTTTCCACGAAGGTCTGTCCGTGCCGGCGGGCGAGGTGCTGACGTTGCGTTACCGCATCGTCGTGCACGATGGCGCGTGGTCGGTGGCCGAGTGCGACGAAGCCTGGAGGGCGTTTACAAATGGGTGACCTGCTCGACGTGTCGATGGCGTGGATGGATCCGTGGTGGGATCCCGACGCGGCGCTGCTGTGGAACATGGAGGGCTCCTACGACGAGCTCGCGCCGCCCCGCTCGATGCACCTCGTTCCCCAGTCGGCCTGGTACGCCGCCGGACTGCTCTTCCGGGCTGGTCCCGGAGATGAGGAGCGGGCGGTCCGCACGCTCGAGGCACTGGTGGACTGCCAGTACGCATCAGACCGAACGGCATCGGCCGAGTGGCACGGCACGTTCACCCGATTCCTCGAGTCGCCCGAGCCGCCATTGACCGGTGCGACCATCTGGCTCGACTACGACCCCAACTGGCGTCAGTTCATCGGCACCGTCTTCGAGCTGTTGCTACAGCCGGGCGCCGCCGGGGCAGGTTTGCCGGCCGCGCTGGTCGCTTCGATGCGGTCCTCGATCCAGCTCGCCGTCTCTTCGGAGCCCCTCGACCGGGTGCCGCCGAACTACTCGAACATTGCGCTGATGCGGGCGTGGCTCGAGGTCGAGAACGGCCGACCGGGCGCCGAGGAGTATGCGGCGCGCGTCGTCGAACTCTTCGAGGAGCACGGTGCGTTCGAGGAGTACAACTCGGCGACCTACTACGGCATCGACTTCTATGCGCTGTCCCTGTGGCGCGACCGCTCGTCATCGCCGGTGCTGCGCGATGCCGGCGCCCGGATCGAAGCCGCCCTCTGGCGCGACGTCGCCCGCTGGTACCACCCCGGTCTGCGCAACCTGTGCGGACCGTGGAGCCGTTCGTACGGCATGGACCTGTCGGTCTATGCATCGCTGCTCGGTCTGTGGATGTGGCCGGCGGTGGGACGCGACGCCGCGCCGTTCCCCGGAGTCGGAGCCGAGCCGTTCGAGCATGCCCACGACCTCACCCATGGGCCGCTGGCCGACCACCTCGGTCCGGTCGTTCCCGACGACGTGATGGCGTCGTTGCTCTGCTTCTCGGGCGAGCACACGGTCGTACAGCGCATCTCCTCGTCGCCCGATCGCGTCGCCACCGGCTGGCTCTCCGATCGGGTGATGTGCGGTGGCGAGTCAGGCGACCTCGGCACGTCCGCCCGGGGGCAGTACCACCCGGCCACCGTCCACTGGGCCCTTCCGGACCATGGCGTGGGGTGGATCCGCCTCGTCCACTACGCCCCGGCCAAGGCGGTGGCGTCGCCCGGCTCGCTCGACATCACCTGCCTGCCGTCGAAGCGGCGCGGGGCCGTGGCGCCCGAGCTGTGGGTCTACGGCGGTGGCGATGTCACCCTCGGCCAGCGTTGGACGCTGCCGGGTCTCGACGTCGAGGTGGCATCGATGCCCGAGTCGGTCGAGCCGGCCGGGCCCGACGGCATCGCCAAGGTGCGCTTCGCCGCCGGCACCGACGACCTCTCGCTGCGCCTCCATCCGTCGTGAGGGTGCCGACGTGCGTGTGGCGCATCACCGATCAGGTGGTGGCCGCCCTTGACGAGCACTTCGGCGATCCCGTCGACGCCTACGTGAACGGGTCGCAGACCTGGTTCCTCGAGAACGGTCCGGGCGACATGGTGCTCGAGTGGCGGCTCCACCCGGTGCCGGGATACGAGCGGCCGTCCTCCCTCGGCACCTACGACGTCTTCCCGACCATCGCCGCCCGCGTCGTCGCCGGCGAAGAGCCGCCCGTTCCCGTGGCCTCGTTGTGGGAGGGTCTCGAGGCCTTCGCCGCCTACGGCGACGAGACCGAGCCGGCGTTGTTGCAGGCGGCCGCCGTCGCCGCCCTCGGCATCGAGCCCGACGCTTGCGGCCTCGTCGACCATGAGCCCATCGCCGACGCCTGGGAACGCGCCAACCGCCGCATCAGCATCGTCGCCGCCCTCCTCGACCAACTCGAGTCGTAGCCACACCAGATTTTCGTAGCCACACCAGATTTTCGAGACGCCAGTGGGCGGATTCCACCCACTGGCGTCTCCACAATCCGCTTCGGGACCCACCTGCGGCGTCGGGAGCGCCAGCGAGCAGCCGCCACCCGAGCGGCAAGGCCCCGCGCCGAAGGCGCCCCGCCGCAGAGCGAGGGAATTCAATACGTGGCTTCGATCCACCAGCGGCCGCCTTCGACGGTGGCGAGGGACGCGGCGCCGGCGGCGGTGAGGAGTTGGAAGCGGGCGCGGCGGCGGGAGGCGGGGGGATCCCACCAGCGCTCCTCGACGGGCCATGGCCCGGCCCACCCGGCGATGGAGGCCCAACGCCCGCCGGCGATCGAGAGCTGGGCGGGTGCCGCCCGGCACCCCCCGCGACTCGTCACCACCACCGGCGCGCCATCGGCGTCGACTACCTCGGCCGGGAGCGGTGGCTCGTGCACCAGCGCCGGCGCAGGGGCCGGTACGGCGCCCGGCCACGGCGACACCGACGCCTCCAGTTCGGGACGGTCGGCCTCGCGGGCATCGCCCCACGGCACGAAGCGCACTCGCTCTGATGGCGAACGCCCTCCCTGGGCGACGGCCGTGCAGACGCCACCCGGTCCGAGCATCCCCTGGACGCGGGCCAGTGCCCGTGCCGCCCGTTCATCGTTGAGGGTGCTGCCGCCCCAGAAGCCGAGCTGGCGTCCGGTGTCGGGACGCACCTCGTCCGGAGTGAGGCGCACCTTGGCGATGCCAGACGTCGGCCGATCGCCCCACGCCGATGCATGCAGCCAACCGTCGAGTTGCCACCGCACCCGTTCGGCGATGGCGCCGGCCGTGAGCGCGCCGTCATGACGCCAGAGTCGAGCCAGTTCCTCGCCGTGCTCGGTTTCCGCCTCGATGAGTATGCGGGTGCAAGCCAGTCCGCGCGCCGCCAGCTCGTCGTGCAGCGAGTCGGCCAGCGACTTGGCCACGAACGCCGCACGGTCGACCCGATCGGCGGGTGGATCGAGCTCGGCCGAAACCGAGAAGTCGGGCGGCGGGACGCGCGCTTGCAGCGGACGTTCGTCGAGCCCCCGAGCCAGCCGGTGGGCCAGCGCACCGTCGTGACCGAATCGGGCCAACACCTGGCTCGGCGGCAACCCGGCCAGGTCGCCGAGGAGGCGTAAGCCCAGACGCTGCAACAGGTCGGCCAACTCGGGGCGTTCGAGGGCGGTGACGGGAAACGGGGCGACGAAGGCGCGACTCTCCCCCGGGGGGATGATCCGCGCGCCCCGGCCCGCGGCGGACGCCGTGCGGGCGGCCAACAGGGCCGCGAACGGTCCGTCGGCCACGCCGATGCGCGCCGCCGCCGGGACCGTCTCCAGCACCAGTGCCGCCAGTGCCTCCTCCCCGCCGAAGTATCGCGACGGACCGCGCGCCGCGAACGCGCATCGCCCGGCCCGCAGGATCTCGATGCGCGGGCACAGCGCATCGAGAGCAGCCACGACGGGCTCGAACACGCGCGCATCGCGCCCCGGGTCGTGGTCGAGGACGACGAGTTCGGGGCAGCGCCCTTGGGCCTCCCGTCGGCGGATTCCGCGCGCCACCCCGTCGGCCCGCGCCGCCGGCGAGCACGCCACCACTCGGTTGGCGTGAAACACCGCCGCCGGCACATCCGCCCCGACCCCGGCCGCCGTCACCGGCCAGTCCGGGCACCACACCACCACCGTCCGCACCCCCCTCGACGACCCGCTCATGCCCCAACCCGGCACGTTGGTGTTGCCCTTGCGGCGACCGCAAAGGCAACACCAATGCATTTCGACAACCGCAAGGGCAACACCAACGCGATGGACGGGGTCACGGGAGGAGGTCGACGGTGGCGCGGCGTTCACGGGCGGCGGCGCCGCGGCCGGAGGCGACGACGACGAGGCGGCGCCGGCGGAGTGACCCGTGGCCGGCGTCGAGGCCGGTCCACTCGCACGACGCCACGGACAAGCGGACGTCGGGGCCTTCGGGCCAGGGTCCCACGACCACGAGGACGGCGCCCCGCTCTCGTGCCCGGGCCGACAGTCGGCGGGCGTCACTCGCCCGCACCCGGGCCGGCGACCGGATCGCCACCACGTCGATGGCGTCGAGCAGCGCGGCCACCACCGTGGGCCACGTCGGCCCCGGGTCGGGAACGAGGGCGCAACGGGCGAGGTCGATGCCGAGCTCCTCCGCCGCCAACGCGCCCAGGTCGGGCATCCCTACAACCGCCGTCCACGACCCCGCCCGCGACGGGCCGGCCAACACGGCCAGCGCCAGCGCCACCGACCCAGTCACTCCCACCACGCTTCCCCGTCGCAAACCCTTGGCCGGGAACAGCGCCTCGAGGGCGGACATCACCGGCAGCCGTTGCTCGCCGGCCAACGCCACGGGCGCGACCCGCCCGGCGATCTCCCGCAACTCGGGACCGGCCCCGGACCTGACCGTCCGGCCCGATCCGGGCGCGCTGACCTGATCTGGCAACCCCACCCCGTCACTGTCGAACATACGTTCGCCAATGTCAACCCGACAGGCGGAAGGACACAAGCCCGGCCAGGGTTGCGGGAGGAGCCATGGGTAGCATCCGGGCATGCTCGCCGCCGTCGAAGCCGTGGTACTCGCCGCCGTCGAAGCCGAGGAACGGGTCAAGCCGCTCTCGGGTCAGGCGATGCTGATCACGCTCGGGCTCATCGTGGTGGTCTGCGCCGCCATCCTGTTGGCGGGCTTCGGGTACTTCTCGTCCTCTGACGACTAG
>JBKJKM010000289.1:0-5374 GCA_046597375.1 Acidimicrobiales bacterium
ACGTCCTCAAGCAGCTCCAACGCCATCGCCTGGCGAGCCAAAGCGGCCGGCGACATCGCCACGACCTCGTCGAGGATGGCCTGGGCCGCAGAAGCCCTGATTTCCTTGGTGATCCCAGCCGGCACGAGCTCGGAGAGCAGCGCAGACGCTACGAACAACGCCGCAGCGACCACCCGCATCTTCAATGAGGCACATAGGAGCGGCCGCGTCCTCGTTCAGTCTCCGGCGGGGCTGGACTGCCCGCCGAGCTGAGCGTCAAGCGGCACCTGTGCGCCCGACGGCGTCGCCAAGTACCCGTGGCCGAACACGCAGATAGCCAAACTGCTGGACTAGACGCCGTGAGCGAGCCCCGACTCATTCTCACCTGCGGGTTGCCGGGGGCGGGCAAGACAACTCTGGCGAGGGAACTGGCGGCGAGTCGGCCTGCCGTGAGGTTCACGAAGGACGAATGGCTTTGGGCGCTCGGCACAAGTCCTTGGGACAGACCGATGAATATCAAGGTGGAACGGGAACTCTGGCGGCTCGCCCAAGAGACCCTGCCCTCTGGCCTGAGCGTCGTCATCGACTTCGGCCTCTGGGCGAAGGCAGAGCGCGACGAGATGCGAACCGCTGCCCGCCGACTCGGTGTCGGGGTGGAACTTCACTACCTCTACGCATCGACCGGGGAACTATGGCAGCGGGTCGCGGTCAGGAACTCACAGCCACCTTGGGACAGCGCCCCGATCACCCGCGCCCACATGGTCGAGTTCGCAGCGTTCTTCGAAGCACCGGACGAAGCCGAGCTGACCTTGTTCGATCCCCCTCTCGAATCAAACTGACCATTGCCAAAGAAACGGGACGGCGAAGTCCCGTGCTGAGCGAGCGGTCCTCGGCAAGGAGCGCCGATTGCCGGGTCTTCCGCCCTCGACGCTTGCGAAGGAACATTCGTTGGTGCTCTCGGCCTGGCGATGGACCGGCCGATTGTCGCGGGCTACCGACCCTCGGGACGGTTGGCGCCGACAGCAGGCCGAGAGAGAACGCCCCGGTTCGGGGACACGGTTGCGGAAGTGTCCGACCGATGTGGTGATAGGTGCGGCGATCAACCGAGTCGTCAGTGCAAGACCACATCGCGACCATCAACGCGCAAAACCAACTTGCTGCACGCCGCGCGTAAGGGGGGAGATGCGTATGTCGAGCACGTCGTCGCCCACCCACGCCGAGAGGGTCTCTGCGTACGCGCCGACCTCGACCCACTCGATGCTTCCCTCAGTTATCTCAACGCCGATGTCCCGTGCTCGCGAGCGACGCTCCTCGACGGGGACGTGGTCAGGATGGGAAACGAAGCGGTAGCTCGCCTGGCGTTCGCCGTCGACCGAGTCGATGAATCCGCCCGTCAGCGCCACACCGGTCCTCAAAGCGACGGCCTCGATGCTGTCGGTACACAACGCCCAGTGGTACAGGCCGTCGCCGTGGCGCTCGAGGTAGCGGCCGACGCGCGCGGCGGACGGGAGGGTGGGATCGTGAACGCCGAGGAGCTCGATGTAGGAGCCGTCGGCGAACAGGTTCGCCCAATTCTTCGTGCCGACCGGATGGATGCCGCCTAGTTGGAAGCGGAGCCCGTACTCATCGTGGTAACGCGCTGAGCAGCCGTCTCCAGGTCGCTCACCGCGATCACGACGTGGTCGAACCAAAGCATGAGCTACCCATTCTCGTCGATCGCGCTTCGCGCCGCCCGATCAGCGAACGCACGTATCTCGCGAGCCCTCCGTGATCTCGACGATGCTCGACCAGGTGGCGGCGCGCCCCAGATCGCAGTCCACTGTCCGCCCTGAAGCGCGGAGAAAGACGCGTCGCTTACGCGCTGAAGTGAGGGGGGTCAGACCGCTCCGAATGCCGGATCTTCGGCGGCCGCTCCGTTAGCTCGAGTGCCGCGCCGGAGAAGCGTTGGCCGCAACCGATCGTTCTGTCGCGAACGGCACGCTCCCGGCAATTGGGGCGGATTACCGAGTCTGATCTCGGGGAGCCGGAAGCCGCCGGATCATCAGCTATGGGCGGTCCGGGTGGCGACGAAACCAGAGTCGTCTCCCATGTGGAAGTAGATGTGACCGCGGAGAGTCCCGTCGGGGTGCAGCGATGCGTTCCCGCGGCCGCTGACCTGGTCACCTTCATCGAAGCCGTCCCAGCTGAATTCCGCGCTTGGGGTCCCGTCGGAGTCCAAGTACCGGACGTCGAGGGTCGCGTCGACGGCGATGAAGCTCAAGCGTCCGGTCCGGTCACGGCGCAACTCGATTAGTCCCGGTCCAACAAGGTCGATGGCGTCCCGATCCCAGAGGTGCATCTCGACGATGTGCCAAGTGCCGTGGATCCCTGGTTTCGCCATCCGTCGAAACGGTAGCCATCGATGCCGTTCAGCGCTCGTTGCCGGCGATCGGGACGCGGCAGCGATCGAGGTCTCGTTGGTGGGCCCGATTGCTCAAGACCAAAATCTTTCGCGGCGCAGAGGGCGCCGGCGCTATAGAACCGTGCATGGTCCACACGCTCCTGGCGGTTCCGGTGCCTTCCGCCGACCCGCTCGTCCGCCGGCTGACGGCGAAGTGGGAGCCCTCGTACGCCCTCGGTGGAGTGGATGACGTCCACGCACACGTGACGGTCCTCGGACCATTCGTCCCCGTTGAGGCAGTGGACGAGCAACTCGACGCCACCCTTCGAGAAGTGTACGAAGCCACATCTCCTTTCGACTTCCGGCTCGAAGAGGTCCGGGTGTTCAGCGGCAGCGTCGTGTATCTCGCCCCGGAGCCGGCTGATCGGTTCGCGCAGCTGACGGCCGACGCCGTAAAGGCGTTCCCGGGCTATCCGCCCTACGGCGGCAAGTTCGATGCTGTGGTCCCACACATGACCCTCGGACCGATCTGGTCGCCGGAGATGGAGCGTGCGCTGGTGGCCGCGGGCATCGCCGCCGTTCCTATCGATGCCACCGCCAACGAGGTGCGGCTGATCCTCAACGACGACAGGAGCTTTCACACCATCGGGCGGTACCCATTCGGCGGCTAGCCCCTAGCCCATCGGGAATCGCGCCCGCGTCCTGCTCCCGGCGTTCGGGGACACTCGCTGCACGGCTCCGACCCCGTCACGGCTCAGACGTCGCCGCCTGAATCCTCATAGAGGTGGTCGCCCCGCCGTAAGCGCCTGGCGATCGAGATGGTTGTCGGCAGCCGGCGTCGTGTCGGCGTGTGGGCTGCAAGAAACCGGGCGACGCCCGTGAGGATCAGCGCCGACGGTTCGGAGCCCTCGGGCCAAGCGTGGGCCTGGCGGACGCCGGCCTCGACGACCTGGTACCAGTGGAACCCGGCGTCCTCCTCGACCAGCGCGTGTCCGAGGGCGGCGATGACGTCAGCGCGCGGTCCACCGCCTCGCAGGTACCCGACGACGATGGCGCCGGCTTCATCGATGTGGCCTTGGACCTGCCAGCACTCGTCAAGGCCGGCCAAGTCCCCTGACTCGGCGACGGGTAGTCGGGCTACGGGCACATTCAGGAACCGGTCGAGGTAGACGCGTAGAGCGCACTGGAACACTCCGCGGAACAGCTCGGGCGAGGTGCCGCGCCGCAGCGCCTGGTGCAGGGCGTTGGCGGTGGTGAAGGCGTGATGCACGGTGTTCCAGTCGCCGAAATCGTTCTGCGTGTGGAATCGAGTGATCCGCAATGCGGCGGCGTAGGCGACTGCGCGGCCGAGCGCCTCGCCGGGAGCCCCAGCGGCGATGGCTTCCTCGAGCACTGCGATCACTTGCGCCGGGTAGTCGTCGAGCAGGCGCCATGCGAGTGCCTCGGCGTCGTAGTTCGGATCGACGCCGGTGGCCGCGGCGTCAGCGAGGAGTCCGGGGAGCCTGGCGTCGGCTCGGGCCAGCATCGCCGCCAGGTCATCGGGGTGGCGCCATGGCGAGGTCTCTTCCTCCCGCGACGCCCGAGCAGTCTGGAGCACAAGCGTGGGCAGCAGGAGAGCCGCCGCCTCCTCGCCGACGTGCCCGAGCGCCTCGATCGCCTTGTTGGTGAAGTCGAGGGTGTGGCCCTCGTCGATGAAGACGTGGTCGGTGACGCTGGCCACCATGACCGTCTCGGCGTCCGCCGGGGTGTGGGTCGCCAGCACCGTCGCCAGCGCGCGCTCGGCGGCGTCGGGCGATCGCGTGTCGATGAACCGCCGGTACCAGCCGGCGAGGCGGGCCAGGTCCACGTCGCCTGAACCGAGTGGCGCGAGCGGGAACCGCGGCGCCTGTCCCCGCGTGTCGGACGAAACGTAGGTGAGACCGTGGACCAACGCCGCAGCTCGATCGTCGGCGGCGAGGTGCGGAAGGAGGTTGGCCATCGCCACCAGTACGGTCATTCCCGCGCCCCAGCCGTCGTGGCGGTTACAGGCGCCGAACTCGAGTCCCTGGCGCACGATCCGCTGAGGCTCCACGCCCGCTTCGAGGAGGCCGAGCACCGCCTTGGCGATCACAAGGTCGAGCCCGTCTTCGAGACCGTCGCATAGCCGACGTTCGAACGCCTCCCGTGGGTCGGGCATCGGTCGCGGCCACACCTGCACGCGCCCGTTCTCGATCTCGCTGTCGAAGGCGCGCGCATCATCCGCAAACAGGTCGAGCGTGCAGCCCGAAGCGAGGTCGAATCGGGCGTGGTGCCAGTGGCAGGTGACGAGCCCTGCCTCGACCGTCCCTCGGTGCAGCGGGAAACCCAGGTGCGGACAACGGTCCTCGATGGCGTAGGGCTGGTCGTCGTGCCAGAACACCACAACCGGGTGGCTCCCGACCTTGGTGATCAACTTCCCCTCCAGCCGGAGGTCCTGCACGGACCCGGCATCAACTCGAGCGGACCTCTCCATAGCAATCGTCATCGCCGTAGGGTAAGAGTTCAAGTGCACTTGAGGTCAAGAGGGAGTTGATTGATGTCCACGCTCACCATCGGCGAGCTCTCCGAACGAAGCGGCGTCCCCGCCAGCGCCCTCCGCTTCTACGAGTCGAAAGGCCTCCTGTTCTCGACGCGCAGCGAAGGAAACCAACGCCGTTACCGGCGCGAGGAGCTTCGACGTGTGTCGTTCGTCCTCGCAGCCCAGCGGCTCGGGCTCGGGCTCCGAGAGATCGGGGACGCCCTGGCAACCCTCCCGGGGGGCCGCTCCCCCACGCAGAAGGACTGGGAGCGCCTCGCCCGAGGATGGCGGCCGATGCTCGAATCTCGCATCCGGGCCCTCGAAGATCTCCGTGATCGACTCGACTCGTGCATCGGCTGCGGGTGCCTCAGCCTCGCCACCTGCGCGCTACAGAATCCCGATGACGATGCCAGAGCCAAGGGAGAAGGGCCGCGCTACCTACTGGGCGACTCACCGCCCGCCGCATGAGGGGACCCGCT
>JBKJKM010000296.1:0-6515 GCA_046597375.1 Acidimicrobiales bacterium
TCGCCTGCTGTGCGGCGACGTCGGTTTCGGCAAGACCGAAGTGGCCATTCGCGCCGCGTTCAAGGCCATCCAGGACGGCAAGCAGGTGGCCGTGCTGGCGCCCACCACGTTGCTGGCAACGCAGCACGGCAACACCTTCGCCGACCGGTTCGCCGGCTTCCCGATTCGCGTCGAGACGCTGTCGCGATTCTTGACCAACAAGCAGGCGCGTGTCGTCATCGATGGATTGAAGTCGGGCGTGGTCGACTGCGTCATCGGCACCCACCGCCTGCTGCAGGACTCGGTGGTCTTCAAGGATCTCGGGCTGCTCGTCGTCGACGAAGAACAACGCTTCGGCGTCCAGGCCAAGGAAATGATGAAGAAGTTCAAGACCAACGTCGACGTGCTGACGCTCAGCGCCACGCCCATTCCGCGCACGTTGGAGATGAGCTTGGTGGGCATCCGCGACCTGTCGCTGTTGCAGACTCCACCCGCCGACCGTCAGCCCATCTTGACTTTCGTCGGCGAGTACGACGAGCGCGTCGCGGTCGAGGCCATCCGTCGCGAACTGCTGCGCGAGGGGCAGGTCTTCTGGGTCCACAACCGCGTCAACACCATCGACGAGGCCGCCGCACGGCTGCGCGAATTGGTGCCAGAAGCGCGCATCGCCATCGCCCACGGAAGGATGGACGAGGGTTCGCTGGAACAGATCGTGGTCGACTTCTGGGAGGGCCGATTCGACGTGCTGGTGTGCACCACCATCATCGAGAGCGGCATCGACATGCCCACCGTGAACACCCTGGTGGTCGAGCGGGCCGACCTGCTGGGCCTGGGGCAGATGCACCAGTTGCGCGGCCGGGTCGGACGCAGTGGATCACGGGCGTACGCGTACCTGTTCCATCCTCGCGATGCGCGGCTGACCGAGGAGGCGTACGAGCGGTTGCGCACGATCGGCGAGGCAACCGACTTGGGCAGCGGTTTCAAGATCGCCATGCGCGACCTCGAGATCCGCGGCGCCGGCAACCTGTTGGGCGAGAGCCAGAGCGGCCACATCGCGGCCGTGGGCTACGACCTCTACGTCCAGATGGTGAGCGAGGCGGTGGCCGAACTCAAGGGCGAGGAGGTGCGCGAGCCGGCAGAGATCAAGCTCGACCTCCCGATGCACGCCAACCTTCCGCCCGACTACGTGTCGAAGGAGGAGCTACGGCTCGAGGCCTATCGCCGGCTGGCGACGGTCACGACCCACCAGGAGGTCGACGACATCGAGAACGAGTGGCTCGATCGGTACGGCCCCGTACCCGAACCGGCCCAGGCCCTCCTCGAGGTCGCCCACCTCCGGGCCGAGTGCGCCCGCACCGGCGTCCGAGAGGTCGCCGTCGCCCGGGAGGTGATCCGACTGGCCCCGTTGGCGCTCCGCGCGAGCCAGACGATCCGCATCCAGCGCCTCTATCCCAAGGCGGTCTACAAGGAGGACCTCGGGCAGGTCGTCCTGCCCCTGCCCCGCGGCGCCGTTGCCGCTGAACACGTCCGTACCTTCCTGACCACGGTGGTTCCTGAGGAAATGTCGCCGGTAGCATCCTGACCCGGTGACACGCCTCCCCCGCATCTTCGGTCTCTTCGCGCTCGTCCTCGCTCTGGCCTCGGCGGCCTGCGGCGACACCATCCGGCCCTCGGCGGCCACGGTCAACGGCACCGAGATCAGCCAGGACGACCTCGAGAGCGAGCTCCAGGCCATCGAGGCCAACAAGGCCTACGTGGCCTCGATCAGCCAGAGCGGGCTGAACGTGAAGGGGACGGGCGAGGGAACGCTCAGCAACGAATTCGTCGGCCGCGTGCTGACCCGCCAGATCTTCCTGCTGCTCGTGCACACCGAGATCGGCCGCCGGAAGCTCGAGGTCACGACGGCCGACCGGGAGAACGCCACCGAGACCGTCGTGCAGAGCGTCGGCGGTCAGGAGGTCTTCGATCAGTTCCCGGCGGCCTATCGGACCGTGCTCGTGCGGCGGAACGCCGAGGTGGCGGTGCTGCAGGCCGACCTCGCTGGGGCCGACATCGACGACGCCGCCGTCAAGGCGTTCTACGACGCCAACCCCGACCAGTTCGCCGAGACCTGCGTGAGCCACATCCTGTTCGCCTCCACCGGCCCTGACGGTCAGCTCGACGCCGCCGCGACGGCGGCGGCGGTGCCGGCGTTGACGGCGGCGGCGACGGCGGCCAAGGCCGAGATCGAGGGTGGAGGCGACTTCGCGGCCATCGCCGCCGCGCGGTCGGTCGACGAGTCCAACAAGGCCCAGGGCGGCGACCTCGAGTGCGGACCCCCCGGCCGCTTCGTCCCCGAGTTCGAGACGGCCATGGATGCCCTCGCTCCGGGTGCCCTCAGCGGGCCCGTCGTCACCCAGTTCGGTGTGCACCTCATCAAAGTCACCGAGCGGCGACCGCAGCCGCTCGAGGACGCCACGCCTCAGATCCGCCAGCAGCTTCAAGGCGAGGGCGAGGCCGGGTTCTCCACGTTCCTCCAGGAGGCCTTGCAGAAGGCCAAGGTGAGCGTGAACCCCCGCTACGGCACGTTCTCCAAGGACGGCGACCAGCCGGGCGTGGTGCCCCCCGGCGCGCCGACCACCACGGAGCCGGGCGACGCCGGCGGTGTGACCGAGGTGCCCGAGTCGCCGCTGCAGCCCTAGCGATGACGTCCGCTCGGGTCGTCGTCATCGGCCTCGGGCCGGCGGGACCCGAACTGGTAACCGGTGCGGCGCTGGCAGCCATCGCTCGGGTGCCCGAGGCCGCCCGGTTCGTGCGCACCACCCGTCACCCATCGGCGGGTTTGGTCGGGACGGCCACATCGTTCGACGACGTCTACGAGACCGCCTCGGCGATCGAAGACGTGTACTCCACGATCCTCGACCGGTTGGTGGCGGCGGCGGCCGAGCACGGCGAAGTGCTCTACGCCGTGCCCGGATCACCCGCCGTGGCCGAGCGGACGGTCGAGCTGTTGCGGGCCGACGGTCGGGTCGACGTCGACGTCGTTCCGGCACTGTCGTTCCTCGACCTCGCCTGGGTGCGCCTGGGCGTCGATCCCTTCGCCGCCGGCGTACGCGTCGTCGATGGCCACCGCTTCGCCGTCGAGGCGGCCGGGGAGCGGGGGCCGTTGCTCGTCGGCCAGTGCGACTCGATGACCGTGCTGTCGGAGATCAAGCTGGCATTCGAGGACGCGATACCGGCGACGGTCGTGGTGCTGCAACGGTTGGGCCTGGCCGACGAATCGATCACCACGGTCGCTTGGAATGACCTCGACCGAGGTGATGTCGTGCCCGACCATCTCACCTCGCTGTACCTGCCCGAGCTGGCGGCCCCAGTGGCGGTGGAGTTGGCGGCGTTCGTCGAGGTCGTGCGCCGACTGCGGGAGGAGTGCCCGTGGGACCGCGAGCAGACGCACGCGACCCTCACCAAGTACGTCCTCGAGGAGGCGTACGAGGTGGTCGACGCCATCTCCTTCCTCGGCACCGAGGGGTCGGTCGAACATCTGGAGGAGGAGCTGGGCGATCTGTTGCTCCAGGTCGTCTTGCACTCGGCCATCGCCACGCAGGCCGGCGACTTCACCCTCGCCGACGTGGCCCGCGTCGTGACCGAGAAAATGGTGCGCCGGCACCCGCACGTGTTCGGCGACGTCACGGTGTCCGGGGTCGGTGACGTGCACCGCAACTGGGAGCAGATCAAGGCGGCGGAGAAGCCCGAGCGCACGAGCGCGCTCGACGGCATCCCCGGCTCGCTCCCGGCTCTTTCCTACGCCGCCAAGCTCTCGAAGCGGGCTGCGAGCGTTGGCTTCGACTGGCGAGTGCTGGCGCCGGTGTTCGACAAGGTGCGCGAGGAGATCGACGAGCTCGAAGCCGAACCCACCGCTGACGAACTGGGCGACGTGCTGTTCTCTCTCGTCAACGTCGCGCGCCACCTCGGCCATGATCCCGAGGCGGCGCTTCGGGGGGCCGCCACCAAGTTCCGCCGGCGCTTCGAGCTCGTCGAGCAGGCGGCCGCCGCCTCGGGGCTCGACCTGGCGACCGCCGACATCGCCGCCCTCGATGCGCTATGGGACGATGCCAAACGGGCCGTAGCCTCGGGCCCATGAACCCGCAAGAACTCGCCAAGTACTACGCCGGCGGCCGGATCGGCATCGGCGCGCTGCTCTTCCTGTTCCCCCGGCGCATGGCCAAGGGCTTGTGGGGCGACGTCTCGGCCGACTCCCCAGCGGTCAAGTTCCTCAGTCGCATCGTGGGCGTCCGCGATGTAATCATCGGCGCCGGCGCCATCGCCGCCCTCCAACAGGAGGCCGATGGCGCCAAGGGTCTGGCTCGTCCCTGGATGACCTACGGCGCCGTAGCCGACGCCACCGACGTCGTCGCCACCCTCCTCGCCTACAAGCACCTGCCGCGCCGGAAGCGCTTCGGTCTCCTTGTCATGGCGGCCAGCGGCGCCGCCACCGGCGGCTACCTCACCACGACCCTCGAGGACTGAGCCTCGTTGCGGTTGCCCTTGCGGCGGCCCCAGGGGCAACACCGACGCCAATTCACGACCCCAAAGGCAACACCAACGCCATCGGCGTGGCGCCGCCGCTCCTGCAGGGTCTTGTACCGTTTCCACACCAGCAACAGGAGTCACACATGTCGGAGATCGAACACATCGTCGGGCGAGAAGTCCTCGACTCGCGGGGCAACCCGACGGTGGAGGTCGAAGTGTTCCTCGGCTCGGGCGCCAAGGGAAGAGCGATCGTGCCGTCCGGCGCCTCGACGGGCCAGTACGAGGCGGCCGAGCTGCGCGACGGTGGTGACCGCTACGGCGGCAAGGGTGTGCAGCAGGCCGTCGACCACGTCAACGGTGAGCTGCTCGACGTGCTGCTCGGCGTGGAGGCTCTCGACCAGCGGGGCGTCGACGCCGAGATGCTGGCCACCGACGGCACGGCGAACAAGTCCCGCCTGGGCGCCAACGCCCTGCTCGGGGTGAGCCTGGCCGTGGCCAGGGCGGCGGCCGACGAGCTCGAGCTGCCTCTATATCGCTATGTCGGTGGGGTCAACGCCCACGTCCTCCCGGTGCCGATGCTCAACGTGGTGAACGGCGGGGCCCACGCCGACAACAACGTGGACTTCCAGGAGTTCATGCTCATGCCGATCGGCGCCGCCAGCTTCAGCGAGGCCCTCCAGTGGGGCGTCGAGTGCTACCACGTGCTCAAGGGGATCCTCCACGACCGTGGCCTGTCGACGGCGGTCGGCGACGAGGGCGGCTTCGCGCCGAACCTCTCCTCCAACGAGGAGGCGGTGAAGGTTCTCGTCGAGGCCATCGAGAAGGCCGGGCGGAGCCCTGGCGACGAGATCGCCATCGCCCTCGACCCGGCCGTCAGCGAGATCTATTCCGATGGCGGCTACGTGTTGGCCGGCGAGGGACGCACGCTCAGCCCGTCCGAGATGGTCGCCTACTGGGTCGACCTTTGCGACCGCTACCCGATCGTCTCCATCGAGGACGGCATGGCCGAGGACGACTGGGACGGGTGGGCCGACCTCACTGCCGCCCTCGGCGGTCGTTGTCAGCTCGTCGGCGACGACCTCTTCGTGACGAACGTCGAGCGGTTGCAGCGCGGTATCGACAGCGGCGTCGCCAACTCGATCCTCGTCAAGGTCAACCAGATCGGGACGCTCTCCGAGACCCTCGACACCGTCGGCCTCGCCACGCGGTCGGCCTACACGAGCGTCATGTCGCACCGCTCGGGGGAGACCGAGGACACGACGATCGCCGACCTCGCCGTGGCCACCAACTGCGGGCAGATCAAGACCGGCGCCCCGGCCCGATCCGATCGCGTCGCCAAGTACAACCAGCTCCTGCGCATCGAGCACGACCTCGGCGAGTCGGCCGCCTTCTGGGGTGAGCGGGCGCTGGCCGGCCGGAGGAACCCGTCGGCGTGAAGCTCCGGCGGCTCGTCGGCCCGGTGATCGGTGGCGCCGCCCTGGTGGTCTTCCTCGTCGCGGGCGTGTTCCCGACGAGGACGTACCTCTCCCAACGCGACGAGATCGCCTCTGCGGCGGACAAGGTCGAGGTGCTGTCGGGCGAGAACGCCAAGCTGGCGGCGCGCGTCGAGCAGCTCCACACCGACGCCGAGATCGAGCGCCTCGCCCGAGAGCAGTACAACCTGGTCCGACCCGGGGAGGAGGCCTACGCCATCCTTCCCGGACCGGCCGATCCCGGGCCGGACGAGACGGCGCCCGCTCCCGTGCGGCTCCGGGCCGAGAAGGAACCGTCGTTCCTCGATGATGCCCTCGACGTCCTCACCTTCTGGGACTGAGCCGCGTCTTCGGTCTCGCTCTGCGGGGCCGCCCTCCGGGCCGAGGGCCTTTCCGCTCGACGGCGGCTGCTCGCTGGCGCTCCCGACGCCGCGTCTTCGGTCTCGCTCTGCGGCGCCGCCCTCCGGGCCGAAGCCTTTCCCCTCGACGGCGGCCGCTCGCTGGCGCTCCCCACGCCGCATCTTCGGCCTCGCTCTGCGGCGCCGCCCTTCGGGC
>JBKJKM010000117.1:0-4321 GCA_046597375.1 Acidimicrobiales bacterium
CAGGCAGCGACGACGTCGGTCTGCTGCTCGTGGCGGACGCCGAGATCTATCGCCTCGATGGCATGATCCGCTGGCTGGACACCGCCGTCGCGCGGATCAAACGACTGCCCGCCGCCACCGAAGCGCCCGCTGTCCCGGCGTGGCGCAAGCCGCGTCGCCGGACGGGGGTCCGACGGTGATGGGCGTGCTTGAGCTGCGGCAGGTGTCGAAGTCCTACGGCGAGGGACCCGCGCTCGTGGAGGCTTTGCATGACGTCGACCTGACGGTCCATGCCGGTGAGCTGGTGGCGATCATGGGTCCGAGCGGTTCGGGCAAGAGCACGCTGCTGACGATCGCCGGAACCCTCGAGGAGGCGACCACCGGAGCTGTCCTCGTGGGCGGGCAGGACCCGTCGACGATGACCCGCAACGACCGAGCCAGGTTGCGGCGCCGGTCGATCGGCTACGTGTTCCAGGACTACAACTTGCTGGCCGGCCTGACGGCTGCCGAGAACGTATCGCTGCCCTTGGAGCTCGATGGCACCCGCGCCAGGGCCGCTCACTCGGTGGCCATGACCGCCCTCGAGGAGTTGGGCTTGACTGATCGTGCCGAGCGTTACCCCGACGAGCTGTCCGGCGGTGAGCGTCAGCGGGTGGCGATCGCCCGCGCCGTCGTCGGTGACCGACGGCTGTTGCTCGCGGACGAACCGACGGGCGCGTTGGACTCGGTAAACGGAGAGGGCGTCATGCGCATGGTGCGCGAGGCGTGCAAGCGGGGTGTCGCCGGCGTCATTGTGACGCACGATGCGCAGCTGGCCTCCTGGGCCGATCGGGTTGTCTTCCTGCGAGACGGTCGTGTGGTCGACCAGACCACCACGGTGCCGGGTCCCGAGTCTCTCCTCGCGCCGGCTTCAGGACCGTGAAACGGAAGCGCGGTGAAGTGGCGGCCGGCGGCCGAAGCGACAACGGAGGCGTCGCGGCCCGTCGCGCGGTAGTTCGGTGGGCATGGCGGCTGTTCCGGAGGGAATGGCGCCAACAGCTTCTCGTGTTGGCGCTGCTCGTCGTTGCGGTGGCGGCGGCGATCGGTTTTGCCTCGGCCGCCTACAACATCGCTCCGGCGCAGGGTAACGCCGAGTACGGGACGGCCAACTACTTCTACAAATTCGACGAGCAAGACCCACGGTCGCTGGAATCCAAGTTCGCCGCGGCCGAGGAGTGGTTCGGTGCGATCGATGTGATCGGCCATCGATCCGTTCCCGTCCCGGGCTCGGTCGAGAAGGTCGACTACCGGACCCAAGACCCGCAAGGCCCATATGGTGGGCCGCTGCTCGACCTGCGCGACGGCCGCTTTCCCGCGGCCGTTGGCGAGGCTGCCGTGACGGACTGGGTCGCAGGGACGTTCGCCCTCCACGTCGGCGCGGTGTTCGTTCTTGACGGCGTGGAACGCACCGTGGTCGGCCTCGTCGAGAACCCCAGCGACCTCGACGACGAGTTCGTCCTCATTGACCCGTCGCTCATGGCGTTGTCGGAATCCGCGACGATGTTCGTCGACAGCACCGCAGAGCGCGTCCAGTCGTTCCGGCCGCCCGGTGACACGCCGCGGATCATCTCGTCGAGGGGCGACCTCGCCGACGACGTGCTCGCCGCGGTGACCGTGCTCGTAGTCTCGGCCGTTGCGCTGTTCCTCATCGCCTTGGTGGCGGCAGCCAGCTTCGTCGTCCTGGCGCAGCGTCGCCTGCGCCAGTTGGGAATGCTGGCCGCCATCGGGGCGACCGAGCGTCACCTGCGACTCGTAGTGGTGGCCAGCGGCGCCGTGACAGGTGCCGTTGCTGCCGTGCTGGGGGCGATCCTCGGGGTGGCCGGCTGGGTCGCCGTCGAGCCTCGGGTTGAAAACGCGGCCGGAAACCGGATCGACGCCTTCAACCTGCCGTGGTGGCTCGTCGTCACGGGCATGGCGCTCGCCGTGCTGGCGGCCACCGGTGCGGCGTGGTGGCCCGCCCGGACGATGGCGCGCATACCGACGGTGTTGGCCCTCTCGGGCCGGCCACCCCGGCCTAGCCCTGCGAAACGCTCAGCCGCATTGGCGGGGGGGTTCATCATGACCGGCATCGCCTGCCTTGCACTCGCCGGCGATGTGGCGAGCGACGTTGCCGTCGACTGGACCAATCTGTTGCTCATCATGGCAGGAACGCTCGCCACGGTCCTCGGCGTCCTGCTCGTCAGCCCGTTCGCGATCCAGGCGCTTGCCCGGGGCGCGAGCCGGTTCCCGATCGCGGCCCGGCTAGCGCTGCGCGACCTCGGCCGTTATCAGGCCCGCTCCGTCGCCGCACTCGCCGCGATCAGCCTTGCGCTCGGGATCCCCGTTGCCATCGTCGTCATCGCGACCGCGGCCGAACACACCGCCGCGGCCGGCAACCTGTCTGCCCAGCAACTGCTGATCCGGGCAGCGGACGTCGATGGGCCGTTCGTGCCGGAGCCCGCCGAGGTCGCCCGCCTTCAGGCAGGGGTCGACCGACTCGTCGCGACGCTCGACGAGACGAGCGTGGTCGCGCTCGAGGTTGCCATCGACCCCGCTGCCACCCAGGAGGCCGAGTCCGAAGGGCGGGAGGCGATCACGCTGGCTCAACGGTCGGGAGACGCCTGGAATGACGTGACGCTGCTGTACGTCGCGACACCCACCCTCCTCGAGCGCTCTGGGCTCGATCTCGAAGCGATCGGTCGAGACGCCGACATTCTCACGAGAGAGAACGGCCAGCTCCGGATCCTGGGCGTCGCCATCCCGGCCGCGGCGGAACGCAGGCAGCCCGAGATGGTCGCCAACCCCGTGCGTCTTCCGCTCAGCTACTCGTCGCTCCCAGGCTCGTTCATCACGTCAGATGGCATGCGTCAACGCGGTTGGGAGGCCGCGCCCGCGGGCCGGTGGCTCGTCGAGACGAGCGGGCCGCTCACCAGCGATCAGCTATCGGCCGCGCGTGGCGTCGCGGCGGGTGCCGGCCTCACGATCGAGTCACGGGACAAGCAAGAGGGTCTCGCCGCGCTGCGCTCGGGGGCGACTGTCGTCGGCATGCTTCTGGCGCTCGGTGTCCTCGCAATGACCGTCGGGCTGATTCGCGGTGAGGCGGCCGCCGACGTACGCACCCTCGCCGCAACCGGAGCCACGAGCGGCACCCGTCGGACACTGACGGCCGCTACAGCCGGGGGGCTCGCGTTCCTCGGAGTCGGGCTCGGCACCTTCTGCGCGTATGTCCCACTGATCGCAAGTCACGTGCGCGAGCTCGGCGACCTGACTCCGATCCCCGTCGGCCACCTCGCCGCGATCGGCGTTGGTACACCACTGGTCGCTGCAGCGGCGGGTTGGCTGCTGGCCGGCCGCGAGCCCGCCGCCGTCGCCCGTCAGCCGATCGAATGAGACAGCCCTCGTGCGGCTCTGGCAGCATAGGTTGGCGGCATGCATCGGAGCCGGATCGGCATCGTCCTGATCGACCACGCAGCGCAGCACGACGCGGCCCTGACTTTTTGGTCCGGGGTCACGGGGGTGGCTCCGACCCGCCAGGAGGAAGATGCGCCGTACAGCGCGATCGGTCCCATCGGCAGCCTCAACCTCGAGGTTCAGCGAGTCGGTGAGGGAACGCCCTCGCGGATCCACCTCGACATCGAGAGCGACAACCCGTCCGCCGAGATCGACCGGCTGATCGGGCTCGGTGCCACCGTTGTGCAACGCGAGCCCGACTTCGCGATCATGAACGACCCGGGCGGGCTGGTGTTCTGCGTCGTACCGGTGCAGACCGGTGAGCGTTTCGAGCGCGAGGCAACAACCTGGCCGTGACCCACCCGGTTCGCTACGATTGTGTAGCGTAGCGTGGCGAACATGTCCCGTAGCGAACGACCCACGGTACAGCGGGCGCAGCCCCCGAAGGCTCCCTACGACATGGTCAACCGCGTGATGCGGTGGATGTTGTCCTCTCCGCGAAGAGCGCGGCGGATGGGTGGGGGCCTGCTGCTGTTGCACCTGACCGGGCGCAAGACGGGCCGCGGGATCGAAGTCCCGGTCGCCTACGCGCTTGTTGGTGATCGGCTGCTGGTGCTGAGCAACTCGGGTTGGCGGGTGAATCTACGCGGACGACCCGACGTGGAAGTGACGCTGCGTGGTCGTCGGCAGGGGGCCCGCGCGGAGCTGGTGGAGGACCCTGACGCTGTCGCGCAGGTGTACGGCGCCCGCATCGCTGACCTCGGGTACGCCAAGGCCGGGCGGCGGATGGGTATCCGGATCAACGTCGATCGCATGCCTACCCACGAGGAGCTTGTCGAGGCCGCCCGACGTGACCGACTCTCAGTCATCTACC
>JBKJKM010000136.1:0-15207 GCA_046597375.1 Acidimicrobiales bacterium
GGGGCCGTCAGCATCCAGTTCGCCCACGACCACCAGCCCCGGGTCCGCACCCTGGTGCTCGTCAACTCGGTGGGCGGCTCGGCGTGGTCGACACCCGGTCCGACGGGCATCGTCAAGTCGATGGCGCAGCGTCCGCTGTGGGACTGGGGCATCCACTTTCCCGGCGACATCCTGCCGATCCCCCACATCACCCGGGTGCTCCCCGTCATCCTCGAAGACGCCATTCCCAACCTCATCCGCAACCCCCGGGCCATGTGGCGGGCGGCGCAGCTGGCCCGCACCGCCGACCTCACGAGCGAGCTCGAGGAGCTGCGCCGCCGGCACCTTCCGGTCGTCGTGCTCTGGGGTGAACAGGACCGAATCATCCCTCGCGCGTCATTCGATGCCCTCTGCGCCGCCATCGGCGCCGAAGGGGAGGTCGTCAGCGGCAACCACTCGTGGCTGCTCGCCGACCCCGAGGCCTTCGGCGAGGTCATGACCAACATCGTCGCCGTCGCCTCCGTGGCTCGCGACGCCGAGGCCAAGAAGCCCTCCCGACGATCCCGCCTTCCCCGCTCTCTCTCGACCCTGCCCGGCGCCAAGCCCAAGGACGAACGATCGGCGTAGGTCGCTAGTGACGTGAACGGTCGAGTGCCGCGAGGAACGGACGCACCTCGGCGACGACCACCTCGGGTCGCTCCTCGTGGGGCACGTGCCCGCACGCCGGGACGACCACGGTACGGACATCGCGGATGGCCGAGACGAGCGTCGACGTCGCCGAGGCCGACACGATCCGGTCGTGGTCCCCGGTGATCACCAGCACGGGCGGACGAAGCGCGCCGAGGCGACGCACCACCGACGCCGCCGCCTCTGACGACGACGCCGCCGTCAGCTCGACCAGGCCCTCGGCCCATCCAGCCGCCGACGTGGAAGCTGCATAGGCGCCAGCAAGTCCTGTCGACGCCAGACGGGACCGGTCGTGCCAGGCCATGGCCACGCCGCGACCGACCATCGGCCGCCCGGCTCGAAGCAGGAGCGGGCCCCAGCGACGCGAGCCTGGAAGCCCGAACAGGGCGGTGACGCCCGCCGGGGGACCCCTCACGACCGGCGCCACGAGGACGAGGCCGGCGATGCGTTCGGGATGGTCGAGTGCGTAGGCCAGCGCCACCAACGCCCCAGCGGAGTGCCCGACGAGCACGGCTGTTGGCCACCCCTCAGCCTCGAGGACCGATCCCGTCAGTGTCACGGCTCCCTCGAGGGAGTAGGGGTTTGTTCCGTCCACCTCCCACGAACCCGCCGGGGGTCGCGCCGTCGCACCGAACCCATACCGGTCGAAGGCCACCGCCGCTCGTCCCTCCACCATGCCGGCGGCGACGGCCGGCCCCCAGGTGAACGACCCGGATCCGAACCCGTGCAGCAGGAGCGCCGGGAGGCCCGTTCCCCCTTGGCCGACCGACTCGACGTGCACGTCCACGAGGGAGCTAACCGGACTCGCCGGGGAGGCGGGGGCCGGGGATGCGCACGTCGCCGCGGCGGCGGGTGATGCCCTCGGCGTCGAGGTGGCTGAGAAGCGGGAGGGCGTATTTGCGGGTGGTGCCGAGGGCCTCGCGCAGGGCGCTGGTCGTGGCCCCCTCCGGGTTCGCCCGCAGGACGTCGCCCACCACGGCGATGGCCGCCTCCACGGCGGAGCGAGCGAAGTGAAACCCGTCGCGTTCCACGACCTCGCCCCTGCGAATCAGGTCTCGCACCTCGGCGCGGGCCACGCCGGCCTCCTCCGGGGTGGGCGGTGCGAACGGGCTGGCCTCGAGGGCGACGACGTAGGGGTGCGCCCCGGCTGCCGGCGCAGTTGTGCCGATCCGGGCCCGCCCACCCTCGACCGACACGTCGGCCAGCTGCTCGAGCAGCGCCCGCCGCCGCTCGCCGAGTGCCGCCACGTCGAGCCCGGTCGCTCCGGCGGTCGTCACGTCGTGGCGGAGGGCCCGTTCGTCAACCGCCCGGACCTCCGGGTCGACGACCCATCGGCCGATCGAGGCCGGGATCTCCGTCCCGGTGAGGCGGCTGAGCTCGCCGGCCTCCACCCAGCCCCGTTCCCGGACGACCCGCTCGACGGAGCGATCGGGACGGGCGCGGGCCGCAGCCACGACCGGGGCGACGTCGAGCACCTCGCCACCGCCGACCGTCTCGCCGCGCCCGCTCTCCCGGAGGACGAAACGGTCGCCAGGCACCAAGGGAAGGGCGGCGGGCAGGTGCAGTCGGATGAACCCCTCGGCACCCGGCGCGATGGCGTCAGGCCCGAGCACCCGCAGCCGGGCCGGGTGCTCGCCCGAGCCGAGGTAGAGCGCGTAGGCGCCGCGGCGGCTCACGTCGTGGTCGAGCCCCGACAGCACCGTGAGCGACGCGTCGAAGGTCGAGGTCGGCGCCCATTGCCCGAGGCGCACCAGGGCATCACCACGCACGGCGTCGCCGTGGGACGCGCCGGCCAGGTTCACCGCCAATCGGCGGCCGGGGTCGGCCGTGGCCAACGGTGAGGAGTGGCTCTGGAGCGCCCGCACGCGTACGCCTTGGGTCCTGCCCCGGCCGACGAGGTCGAGCTCGTCGTCGACGGCCAGCTTTCCGCCCGTCAGGGTGCCGGTGACGACAGTGCCCGATCCCTTGGCGGCGAAGGAACGGTCGACCCAGAGCCGCGGGCGTCCTCGATCGACGGCCGCCGGGGCCGACGCCACGAGCCGGTCGAGAGCCGTCCGCAGCGCATCGAGCCCGCGCCCGGCGAGCACATCGACGGCCACCACGTCGGCGCCCTCGAGGAACGTGCCGGCCACTCGTTCCTCCACCTCGAGGCGGGCCAGCTCGGCGTCGTCCTCGTCGACAAGGCCGACCTTCGTCAGAGCCACGATGCCGGAGGCGACGTCGAGCAGCGAGAGGATCCGGAGGTGCTCCTCCGATTGGGGCTTCCATCCTTCGGTCGCGGCGACCACGAACAGGCACGCATCGATGGCGCCGACACCGGCGAGCATGTTCTTCAGGAACCGGACGTGTCCGGGGACGTCGACGAAGCCCACTTCGCGTCCAGACGGCAGGGTCGTCGAGGCGAACCCGAGGTCGATCGTCAGGCCTCGGGCCTTCTCCTCGGCGAATCGATCTGGGTCGGTGCCCGTGAGGGCCTGTACCAGCGTCGACTTGCCATGGTCGACGTGGCCGGCGGTGGCGACGACCCGCATCTCACAGCCTGCTCAGGGCGGCACTGACGTCGTCGTCCTCGGCCGGATCGACGGTGCGGAGGTCGAGCACGGTGCGCCCGTCGGCCACTCGCGCGATGACCGGAGGATGGGCCGACCGGAGCGCGGCGGTCGCATCGCCGTCGACGGCGATTCCGACCGAGGGGATGGTGACCCCCGGCGCCGAACCGCCTCCCGGCACGGAGGCGCAATCGACAACCTCACCGAAACCGATGGCCGTCGCCCGCCGGCGAAGCTCGTCGACGGAGACCCCGGCCATCCTCCAGAACGGGATGGCGTCGCCGTCGCGATCGAGGTAGTCGAGGGCCACGGCCTGCAGTGCACCGAGCACGAGGCCACCCGGCCGCAGGGCCCGGGCCAGCGGGTGGCGCCGGCACTTCTCGACCAGCTCGGTCGAGCCGGCGATGATCCCTGACTGGGGGCCACCGAGGAGCTTGTCGCCCGAGAAGGTCACCAGCGAGGCGCCGGCCTCGAGGGTCTGGCGCACTGCCGGCTCCCCGGCCAGCCAGGCGGGGGGTCCGCCCTGGCCCAGCCAAGGAGTACCCGCGTCGAGGAGCCCCGATCCGACGTCGACGACAACCGGCACGCCGATGTCGCCGAGGTCGGCCACCGACGTGGCTTCCGTGAAGCCGACGATTCGGTAGTTGGACGTATGGACCTTCAACACGAGGCGGACGTTCTCGACCTCCCGGATGACACGTTGGTAGTCGGCGAGGCGGGTGCGGTTGGTGGTGCCGACCTCGATGAGGGTCGCTCCGGACTGCGCCAGCACCTCGGGCACGCGAAATCCGCCACCGATCTCGACCAGCTCGCCTCGGCTCACGGCGACGCCACCTCCTGCCCCGGCCAGTGCCGCCAGCACGAGCAGTACGGCGGCGGCGCCGTTGTTCACGATCAGTGCGTCCTCGGCGCCGGCCGCCCGCGCCAGCAGCGCCGAGGCGTGGGCGGAGCGGGAACCGCGGTTACCCGTGGCGAGGTCGAACTCGAGGTTGGTGTAGCTCCCGCTCGATGCGGCCACGACGCCGGCCCCGAGGGGCGCCCGCCCGAGGTTGGTGTGGAGCAACACGCCGGTCGCATTCACGACCGGCCGAAGGAGGGCGAGCGCCAGGGAATCGGCCCGGGATCGAGCTGACGCCGGGTCGCCGTCGGCGATGGCGGCGCGGGCCACATCGACCAGGAGGGGGTGGGGTAGACCGGTGTCGGCCAACTGGCGCGCCAGGCGGTCGACGGAAGGTGGGCGCACGCGCGCACAGACTATGAGGCGTGCCCGACTACGTCCTGTGTCGGCGCGACCAGCTGGTCGAGGGTCGGGGCCGACCGGCTCGGGCCGGCGACCGGTACGTGGCGGTGTTCCTCGTCGATGGCAATATCCACGTGCTCGACAATCAGTGCCTCCACGTCGGTTCGCCGATCGACGGCGGCCCGGTGCTCGACGGGGTGGTCCTGTGCCCCTGGCACGGATGGGCCTATCGACTCGCCGACGGCGCGCTGATCACTTCCTGCGGCGATCAACCTGGCCTCCGGGCCTACGACTACCGGCTCACCGATGCCGGCGAGGTGCAGGTCTCCATCGAAGATCCCGTGGGAGACTGATCCCGCCCATGAGAGCGCTACTCCGGTTCGTCTTCCGGACCATCTCCATCTTCGTCGTCTGCTCGGCGGCGGTGCCGATCACCGTCATGGTCGTCGTGCTCGCCTCGTTCATCTTCCTGCCATTGCCGGCAAAGCTCCCGGAGCCCATCGCTGTCGAGGCGGGCATGGTCAGCCGGGTCTACGACCAGAACGGCACGGAGATCGGCCAGTTCCGAGAGTTCGAGCAGTCGATTCCGGTGCGCCCGGCCGACATCCCATTGCACCTCAAGCAGGCCGTCATCGCCTCTGAGGACCGGAACTTCTACCAACACGGCGGTGTCGACGTGCGTGGCTCGATGCGAGCCCTCTACACGGATGTGCGTGGAGGCGGCATCGCCCAGGGTGGATCGACGATCACGCAGCAGTACGTCAAGAACAACTACGTGGGCAAGGAGCGGACCCTCACCCGGAAGGTGCGCGAGGCCATCGTGGCCAGCCAACTCGACCGTCAGATCGACAAGGACGAGATCCTCTTCAAGTACCTCGACACCGTGTCGCTGGGCGAGGGCGCCTACGGCGTGGGGGCGGCTTCGGAGACGTACTTTCGCAAGCCGGTCAGTCAGCTGACGCTCTCGGAGGCGGCCACGCTCGCCGGCATGATCCCGGCGCCCTCGCGCTACTCGGCCCGCGACTTCCCTTTCGAGGCCGAGAACAAGCGGCGGATTGTCCTGGGCAACATGCTCGAAGAGGGCTACATCGACCAGATCCAACACGACGAGGCCGCCACCCAGGGGATCATCGTCGAGAGCGGCCCACGTCCCGGCCCTGAGGTGCCGCACACGTTCGTCTTCCAGGCGACCTCACCGCCGACGGCCTACCCGTACTTCCTCGACTACGTCGAGAAGTACCTCAAGGGCAAGTACGGCACCAAGAAGGTCGACACCGGCGGCCTCCGCATCCAGACCACCCTCGACCCCAAGGTGCAGGCCGAGGCCCAGAGGTCGGTCACCGACGCCATCAAGGGTGCCGGCCCGGCCAACATCACCAGGGGCGAGCGGGAGGGCCAGCCCACGCCGCTCGAGATGGGTCTCGTCGCCGTCGAGCCCCAGACCGGTTTCGTCAAGGCGTTCATCGGCGGTCGCGACTTCAACGCCGCCGACCCTGGTGCGAAGGTCAACCTCGGCCTCGGCGGCTGCTATCGCCCACCGGACAAAAACCCGAACGGCACCGACATCCCCGTCGAGGTCGAGGCCACGTGCTGGCCGCTGGCCGCCGAGGGCCAGTATCCGGAGAGCGGGGGCACCGGACGCCAGCCGGGGTCGTCGTTCAAGCCGTTCGTCCTCGCCGCCGCCTTCGAGAAGGGCGTCCTGCCGAGCAAGGTGTACCCGGCCCCCAACCAGTACCGGATCCCCGACTGCAAGCCGACGGCCAACTTCGACTGCACCATCGGCAACTACGAAGGGGCTTCCTTCGGCTCATCCGACCTCCGCACGGCGACCCACAAGTCGATCAACACCGTCTACGCCCAACTGGTCCGCGATGTCGGCTGCAAGGAGACGGGCGAGATGGCCAAGAAGCTCGGCGTCACCTCGGCGTGGTACTCACCCCAGGTGCACACCTGCTCGGGCTCGTACGCGCTGGGAACGCTCGACGTCTCGCCGCTGGAGATGGCCTCGGCCTACGGCGTCTTCGCCAATCGAGGACTCCGCCAGGACTCGACGCCGATCGTGCGCGTCGAGGATCGTGACGGGTCCGTCCTCGAGGACAATCGCCGGCGGGAGGCCACCCGGGTGATCGACGAGGTCGTGGCCGACAACGTCACCGACATCATGAAGGGCGTCATCACCGGCGGCACCGGCAAGAACGCCGACATCGGCCGCCCGGCCGCCGGCAAGACGGGCACCTCGCAAGCTTCGAGGAACTCGTGGTTCGTCGGCTATACCCCGACCCTGTCCACGGCCATCTGGGTGGGCTATCGCGACGAGCCCATTCCGATGAGGTCGGTGCGGGGCTGCGCACCGATGACCGGCGGCTGCCTCCCGGCCAAGACCTGGAAATCGTTCATGGCCCCCGCCCTCGAGGGAGTGCCCGTTACCGAGTTCAACGAGCCGGCGCCCATCAAGGTCATCACCGACAAGATCTCCAAGGCGGCTCGCACCGGCATCGATCCCGGCGAGCAGCGCCGGCCCTCCGCCACCGGCGGCGGCGGCCCGTACATCGTGGGTCCGGCGACGCCCAAGGCCGTCGCCCCGCCCGCCGAGCCGGCGTCAACGACCACGACAACGGCGCCGACGGCCGCCACCACCACGCCGACAACGGCAAGACCGGCCGGCGCCACCACCACCTCCACGACCCAACAAGGCGGCATCCTCCGGCCCTGACATGGTTCGCGGCGCCGGTACAGCTGGCTCCGCTCACGGCGCCTGCTCGCTGGCGCTCCCTACGGCGCAGCTGATGCGAGCGCGTTGGGGGAGCCGCTGGTGTCTTTCAACGAGCCGGTGTTACGGCTTGGCGCCGGCGGCGGGGTCGGCGCCATCGGGGCACTTCAGGACTTTCTCGCAGGCGACCCGGATTGGGACGCCGAAGAAGACGGCGTCGGTGCTGAAGCCGAGAGGGGCGTAGGCCCGGGACGACACGGCGAGGACCTTGCCGTCACTGTTGAGGAGGGGGCCGCCCTGGAAGGCGGGGCCGATGGCAGCGTCGTGTTGGATGCCGGCCGACGACACGTCGGCCACGAAGCCCTGGCTGACGGCGCCGCCGGCGGCGCCGAGGCCGGAGAGCGCAAAGACGCGCTCGCCCGTCTTGAGCACGGGCTCCTTGCCGGCGAACTCGAGCTTGGGAATGCCGCCCTTCTTCACGATGAGGAGGGCGAGGTCCTTGTCCTCCTGCCAGGTGAAGAGGGTGGCCGGGAGCTCTTGGTCGCCCTTCCGGATCTTCACCGGGGGCCCGGGCGTGCGGGTGGCGGCACGCACCGTGTTGTACGAGGTGAGCATCAGCGACTGCTCACCGTCCGACGCAACGACGAAGGCGGACCCGACCGACGGCTGGCCCGCCTCGTCGAGCGTGGACACGAACCAGATGGACTTCTCGGCGTTCTTCACGAGGGCCTCGAGCGTCTCGCCCTCGGCTCGGATCTTCTTGATCGGCTCGAGCTCGGCCCGCACCTCGTTCTTGGCGGCCTCGCGCTCGGCCGCGATGGTGTCGAGGGCGGTCTGGAATCGCTGGTCGAAGTTGCCGGTGAAGCTCTCGATGCGGTCCTCGTTCGAGGACAAGCGATAGTCGTAGTAGGCGTAGAGCACCGTGCCACTGAAGGCCGCCCCGACCGCAGTGGCCAAGATCAGCATCGAGATGCCGAGGATCGTCTTCGGGACGAGGCGCTCCCGCCAGGGCGGCGGCCGGTAGTCCTGGTCGAAGACGGGGAGGTCCTCGGCCCGATCCCGACCACGGGTGCGTAGCGCCATTGCGCTGCAGGTTACCCACGGCCCCGTGCCGACCGGCCGCATGTCCGTGCCGCGTAGTGTCGGGTTCGTGTTCGCCGTGCTGGCCCTCCTCTTCCTGGTGGTGCCTTTCGTCGAGCTGTTCGTGTTGATCCAGGTCGGTCGGGCGATCGGTGCGCTCCCGACTGTCGCCGTCCTGATCGTCGTCAGCGTGGCCGGCGCCTGGCTCGTGAAACGCGAAGGGCTGGAGGTCGTGCGCCGAGCCCAGGAGCAGGTGCGCCGGGGTCTGGTACCGGCGACCGAATTGGTCGACGGCGTGCTCATCCTCTTCGCCGGCGCCCTCCTCCTGACGCCCGGCTTCTTCACCGACGTGTTCGGCATCGCCCTGCTCCTTCCACCGGTGCGCGCCCTTCTGCGGACGGCGGCGTCGGCCCGGTTGGCCAGACGGGCGTCGCTCCGCCTCGACGGCTTCTGATGCCGACCGTGCAGCTGCGGGATGCGGCGACCGTCATGCTCGTGCGGGACACGACCGTCGGCGGCATGCCTGGCTCCGAGCCCGACGGGATGCCTGGCTCCGTGCCCGACGGGATGCCTGGCTCCGTGCCCAACGGCATGGAGGTCTTCATGCTGCGGCGCAACCTGAATTCGGATTTCGTCGGCGGCGCCTACGTGTTCCCCGGAGGGGCGGTCGACGAGGCCGACCGGCATGCCGACTTCGAGCGCATCTGCCAGGGACGCTCCGACGCCGCCGCCAGCGAGCAGCTCGGCATCGACAGCGGCGGCCTGGCCTATTGGGTCGCCGCCATCCGGGAGTGCTTCGAGGAAGCCGGCGTGTTGTTGGCGGTACCCGATGGTCAGGAGCACGTGGTCTCCTTCGCCGAGGACGCCACCAACGAGCGGTTCACGGCGCACCGCCACGCCATCGACTCGGGGGCCCGCCGACTCGTCGATGTGTGCGAGGAGGAGCACCTGCGTCTCGACGTCGATCGCATCCACTACTTCAGCCACTGGATCACCCCCGAGGGGCCGCCTCGTCGCTACGACACGCGCTTCTTCGTGGCGGCGGCGCCGCCCGAGCAGTACCCCTTGCACGACGACCGCGAGACGATCGCCAACCTGTGGGTGCGTCCGCAGGACGCGCTCGACCGGCACGCCGCAGGCGAGCTCGACCTCATTTTTCCGACCATCCGCAACCTCATGGCCATCGGACGGTTCGAGCGAAGCGCCGACCTGTTGGCCCACGCCCAGACGATCAGCGAGGTGCCGGCGATCCTGCCGCGCATCGTCCGCGACGAGGGCGGGATGCGGATTCTCCTGCCCGACGATCCGGGCTACGACGAAGCCGTCGGCGCCATCCCGTCGGGCACACCGATGCCAGGGCGGCCCGGGGGGCCGACGCATGCCTGACGTCGTCGTCGGCGTTTCGGTGGCCCTCAGCCCGCTTGTCCGGCGAATCACCTGTCCCAACCCCGGTGTGATGACCGGTCCCGGCACCAACACGTACCTCGTCGGCACCGACGAGGTGGTCGTCATCGACCCGGGACCCGATCACCCCGAGCACCTCGATCTCATCGCCGCCACGGTCGGCGACCGGGCCCGCTGGATCGTGACCACCCACACCCATCCCGATCACTCGCCTGGTGCCGAGCCGCTGCGCCGCCGCGTGGTGCAGGGCTCGACGGAGGTGCAAGTGCTCGGCTACGAGGCGCGCGACGGGTTTCAGCCCGACCACGCGATCGGCGACGGTCACGTGATCGAGGGCTCGGGGTTCCGGTTGCGGGCCGTGCACACGCCCGGCCACGCCGGCAACCACCTCTGCTTCCTGCTCGAGGACGAGGGCCTGCTCTTCTCGGGCGACCACATCATGGGTGGGTCGACCGTGGTCATCAGCCCGCCGGACGGCGACATGACGACCTATCTGGCCTCGCTGGCCAAGGTACGTGACCTCGATGTGACGGCGATCGCTCCCGCCCACGGCGACCTCATTACTGCGCCCACGGCCAAGATCGACGAGTACGTCGCCCACCGCTTGTCCCGCGAAGCGAAGGTGGCGGATGCTCTGGCGGCGTCGGGCCCGACCACGGTCGATGGGCTGGTGCCGCTGGTCTACGCCGACGTGGACGCTGCCCGGTTCCCGATCGCGCGGCGTTCGCTGTGGGCGCACCTCCGCAAGCTCGTGATCGACGGGCGGGCGACGTCGACGGACGTCGACGATGACGGCGCCACGTGGGAGACGCGGACCGCTCGTTGAGCCACCGCCTCTCCGTCGTCGTCCCGGCCTTTCAAGAGGCGAACCGGATCGCGCACACCGTCACGACCCTTCGGGCCACCCTGGCATCGACCGATGGCGGTGTCGAGGTCGTGATCGTCGACGACGGGTCGAGCGACGCCACGGCGGCGATCGCCGAGAAGGCCGGCGCCGACCGGGTGGTTCGTCTCCAGGCCAACGCAGGAAAGGGTGCGGCCGTGCGGGCCGGGGTGGCGATGGCGGCAGGCCGCACGATCGCCTACACCGACGCGGACCTTTCGTATCCTCCCGAGCAGCTGCTGGCGTTGCTCGAGCGGGTCGAGTCCGGTGCCCCGTTCGTGGCCGGGAGCCGCAAGCACGTGGATACCGTCACCCTCATCCGCGGCCGGCGCCTTCGTGAAGTGAGCGGTCGGGCGTTCAACCTCCTCTCACGCCTCGTCGTCCTCGGTCGCTACCGAGACACTCAGTGCGGGCTCAAGGCCTTCGACGCCGACGTCGCCCGGCGGCTCTTCGCCGCCGGCCGCGTGGACGGGTTTGCTTTCGACGTCGAGCTCTTCTTCCTGGCCGAGCGCTTCGCCATCCCCATCGTCGAGGTGCCGGTACGGGTGACGAACGTGGCGTCGTCGTCGGTGCAGGTCGGCCGCGACTCTCGCCGCATGATCGAGGACCTGGTCCGCATCCGTCGCTGGGCCCGCGACGGCACCTACCCCATGGGCTGAGGCTTCGAGTTCACCGCCAGATGGGCACGGCGACGGAGAACTCCGCGCCGTCGCCGAGGTCGCGGACGGTGAGGTCACCGTGGAGGGCGTCCACGAGTTGGCGCACGATGTAGAGGCCGAGCCCGACACCGCCGAAGCGTCTCGTCGTGCGGCTGTCCGCCTGGACGAACGGGCGCAGCAGGCGTCTGACGTCGCCCTCGATGCCGATGCCGTGGTCTCGGACGTCGATGCGCACACGCTCACCGTCCTCGGTGACCGAGGCCCGGACGACCACTTCGCCGCCGTCCGGCGAGTACTTGATGGCGTTCTCGAGGAGGTGCCCGAGGATGGTGTCGAGCACCTGGCGGTCGCCGGCGACCAGAGGTAACGCCGGTTCCTCCGGGCCGGGCAGGTCGACCCGCACCGAGTGCAGGGCCGAGGCCGCAGCCGCGAATCCGGGAACGATGTCTTCGATGAGCCGGCCGACTGCCACGGGGGTCGGGACGAGATCGAGGGCGCCGGCCTGGACGCGCGACCCCACCAGAATGCGCTCGATGAGGCGATCGAGGTTCTCGGCCCGTCGCTCGATCGTCTCGAGGGCATCGACCCGGCGCTCGTCGTCCATCCGGTCCCAATGGTGCAGCAAGGTCGTGGCCAGGCCCTTGACGACGGTCAGCGGAGTCTTGAGCTCGTGGCTGGTGGTTGCGAAGAAGAGGTCCTTCGCGCGATCGAGGTCGCGCTGCTCGGTGAGGTCCTGGAGGAGGTACACCTCGCCTCCTCCGCCGGAGAGGTCCGCACGGACCGCTTCGATGAATCGGGGTCGGCCGTCGCCGACCTGCAACTCCAGGCCCCGAGCGGCGGCGTCGAGGTCGACAGGCGGCGGGCCACCGATCACGTCTTCGGCGCTCCGCCCCGTCAACGTCGCCGCCGCAGCGTTCCACGCAGTGACGACGCCATCCTCCACGACGACCAGCCCGGCCGGCATGGCCTGCACCAGCGCCAGGAACCGCTCCCGTTCGTTTGCGACCTGGCGGTAGGCGTGGGCGTTGCCGATCGCCAAGGCTGCGTACTCGGCCAGCAGCATGATGACGTCGACCTCGGCCGCATCGAAGCGCCGCTGCGCGTCTCGGGAATGCATGGACAGCACCCCGATCACGCGACCGTCTCGCGAGATCGGGACGGCGAGCGACCCATGGAATCCTCGGTCTTGGAATGGCGGCACACCGCGCTCCCAAGTCGAATAATCGTCGACGGTGACCGGCTGGCCCGACTGGATCACCTGGCCGTGCAGGCCACGTCCCGGCGTGATCGGATGCTCGGCCAGGTCGTCCGGGATGTTGACGTTGGAGACGCGTTCGAACTCTCCGCCCTCCCGCTCCAGCGACAACACCCCCGAGTCCGCACTGAGGAGGTCAACCCCGACCTCGACGATGGCCTGGAGCACGGCGGAGAGGTCGAGCTCCTCCAACAGGCGTTTGGCCAGGCTGGCCAACCGGCGCACCAGGGCAAGTTCGGCCTGGCTGCGCTCCAGCCGTGAGGCCGCCCGCAACTGCGGTCTGGCGTCACGGCACAGCAACACCGTTCCCGCCAGCTCACCGTCGCCGTCGCGGATGGCGGCGTAGCGCAGCACGACGTCGAGACGCCGGCCGTCGCGGTGCAGGCGTTGCGTCGTGACTTCGACCTCCTCGCCGGCGGCCACTCGGGCGAGCCACTGCTGTCGTCGCTCGACGAGGTCGGGCGGGACGTTCGGAAGGGGGTGCCCGAGGACCTCGCCCGCCGGCCAACCGAAGAGCTGCTCGGCGTCGCTGTTCCACACCGTGACGAGGTCGGCGACATCGACGGCGATGATGGCGCCGGGAAGGCCGTTGAGGACGAGGGCGGCGTGGTCACCCACGACCCCATCCTGGCAGGTAGGGGAAGGGTGGCCGGCGTCGAAGTACTTGGAAGCATGACCAGCCGCAGCACTGACAAGCCGCACCTCCTGCCGCTCGCCGCCGCCGCCGAGCTGCTGCAGCTACCAGCCGAAACCGTGGAGCAGCTCGTCCGCGCCCGCTACTTGCTTCCGGCCGAGCACGAACCCGCCGGGCCGGCGTTCGCGCTGAGCGACGTCAAGGCCTTCATTGCCCGCAATGCCGACAACGGCTCGGGGAACCTGGTCCTCTCCGAACCAACCGGCGTTGAGGCCGACGACTTGCTCGAGGCGCTGGACGGGCGCTGCGGCGACATGGCTCGGCGGGCCTACGAGATCTTCGTCACGGTCTTCCCGGACACCCGCGAGTGGGATGAACGAGAACGCCGCCGGTTCATCGACCAGGCGACGGCGCGCTTCGAGGCGATCCTCGCCGTGGCCAGTCAGGGCGCCGAGGTCGACGAGGCCCTCACCGGCGATCTCCAAGAGGTCGGCGCCACGGCGGCCTGGTCGGGCTCGTCGCTCCCGCAGTTGCTGGTCGTGCTCCGCATCAGCCGAGACCTTGTGGTCCAAACCGCGGTAGAGGTGGCTGAGGAGCGCGGGGGCCACTGGAGCCTGCCTCTGGCGCTGCTCCTGACGCGGGTCTTGCCGGCCATGGACCGGCTCACCGACTCGTTGGCCCAGGGCTACTGGAACGCCGTCCTGGGGAAGGAGGCCGAGCAGAAGGCGCGCTACGAACACGTCGTCGAGCACTCGTCCGATGGGGTGTACGAGGTCGACCTCGACGGTTGCATCCAATACGCCAACCCGTCGCTGGCCTTGATCCTCGGTCGGACGGTGGAGGATCTCGCCGGTGCTTTGCTCGGTGACGTCGTGACACCGGTCGACGGCGCCGGTTCGATCGAGCCGCTGATCAGCGAGCCGCCGGATGGCGCTCGCCGCCTCGAGCTCGTGGTATTCCGTCCGGACGGGGTGCGGCGGGTGCTGGAGATCCGCACGACGACGCGCCGCCAGGACGGATCGGTCGTCGGTTTCCAGGGCGTTGTCCGCGACGTCACCTCGGCGCGCGATCTCGAAGCCGACAAGAACGAGTTCCTGGCGTTGATGACCTACGACCTGCGCCAGCCGCTCACGACGATCCTCGGTCTGGGCGCCACGCTCGAGGCGCATGCGGAGGAGTTGGCCACCGACCGCATCGCCCAGATGGGCTCGGCCGTTCGCCGGCAGGCCGAGCGCATCTCCCGCCTGGCTGACGATCTCTACGACATCAGCCGTCTCGAAGCCCAATCGCTCTTGTTGACCCTGCGCACCATCGACCTCGCCTCGACGGTCGAGGCGGCACTGAGCACCGTCGACCATCTCAACTCGGTGGTGAACGTCGTCATCCCGGACGGGCTCTTGGTGGTGGCCGATCCCCGCCGCCTCGAGCAGGTCATCGCCAACCTCGTTGAGAACGCCGTGGCCTACGGCGCGGCACCCTTCGAGGTGCGGGCCACGGAAGCCGGCACGTCCGGATCGGTCGAGGTGGCCGTCGTCGACCACGGGCCGGGCGTGCCCGCGGCGCTCGTGCCGAGCCTGTTCAACCGGCTCCGGCTCCTGGCGAGACGAGATCGCGACCGCTCGCGGGGCACCGGCCTGGGGCTGTCGTTGGTGAAGGGGCTCGTCGAGGCGATGGGCGGCCGCGTCTGGTACGAACACGTGCCGAGCGGAGGCGCCGATTTCCGTTTCAGTCTGCCAACGCCCCGTCGCCAACTGTCGGGCTGACGAGGCCGTCAACTACGTTCACCGGCGTGACTGCGCTCGCTGATGTACAGGTGGGTTCTGGGGCAGCCACGGCGACACCGCTCCTCTCCGCTACCGGCGTCCGGAAGATCTATCGCACCGGCGCCGAATCGGTCGATGCCCTCAAAGGCGTCGACTTTTCCGTAGCGTCTGGGGAGTTCGTGGCCGTGATGGGTGCCTCGGGCTCGGGCAAGACCACCATGCTCAACTGCCTTTCGGGCCTCGACGACATCGACGAGGGCTCGGTCGTGATCGCCGGTGAAGACGTCCACAAGATGTCCGACGCCAAGCGCACCAAGCACCGGGCGTCGACCATGGGCTTCATCTTCCAGGCGTTCAACCTGAT
>JBKJKM010000307.1:0-7917 GCA_046597375.1 Acidimicrobiales bacterium
CGGCATCGCTGCGGTGATGGCCACCACCTGCGGGTGATCGTGGGCGATCTCGATGAGCTCTTCGGTGAACGCCTGGGTGTAGCCCTTCGGCGCCGAGTGGCCGACCGGCGGGCCGAAGGCCGGATCGAACACCGGGGCGTCGTGGAGGTTCTTCTCGTCGTCGTCCTCGGCCGGCGCGTAACCCCGGCCCTTGTGGGTGAGCACGTGGACGACGATCGGTCCGTCGTACTCGGCGGCGTTGCGCAACGCCGCCTCGAGGCGTGGGATGTCGTGGCCGTCGATCGGCCCGGAGTAGCGCACGCCCAGGGACTCGAAGAACGCCGTGGGCTCGAGTATCTCTCGCAGGGCCGCCTTGATGCCCTGGAGGCTGGAGTGGGCCAGGGAGCCGACGCCGGGGAGGTCGCGGAGCAACCGCTCGAGGCGATTGTTGGCCGACACGTACTGCGGATTGAGGCGGAGGCGGCTGATCGATTCGCCCAGCTTCGACACGGTCGGGGCGTACGACCGACCGTTGTCGTTGAGGATGATCACGACCTTCTTGCCGCTGTGGCCGAGGTTGTTCAACCCCTCGAAGGCCATGCCGCCGGTCATCGAACCGTCGCCGATGATGGCCACGACCTTGCGGTCGGTGCCCGCCCGCTCGACGCCGGTCGCCACGCCGTGGGCGTAGGAGAGGATTGTCGATGCGTGGCTGTTCTCGACCCAGTCGTGCTCGGACTCACGCCGACTGGGGTACCCGGACAGTCCGCCGGCCTGGCGGAGCTGGGCGAAGCCGTCGCGCCGGCCGGTGACGATCTTGTGGACGTAGGCCTGGTGGCCCGTGTCCCACAAGACGATGTCGCGCGGGGAGTCGAAGACCCGGTGCACGGCAAGGGTGAGCTCGACGGCACCGAGATTGGATCCGAGGTGCCCGCCGGTGACCGCGACCGACTGCACGATGAAGGTCCGGATCTCGGCGGCGAGGGCCGAGAGCTGGGCCTCGTCGAGCCGCCGGAGGTCAGCCGGGCTGGAAATGTCCTCGAGCATGGGTGTCTTTGAGGGTAGTCCGGCGGCGGTCGATGACCCCACTCGCCAGGGTGGAGATACAGAGGAGATCCGGTGCGGGGCACCGCTCCGGATGCTTGCCTGTACTCCGACCATGGACCGCTACCAGTACCTCCTCCTCATGGGCGGCTGCCTCCTCATCACGCTGCCGCTCGAATTCGTGTTCCGCGCTCGCGTCTGGCGCCGGCCGCGCCGGTTGTTCGCGGCGTTGTGGCTGCCCGTCGTCCTGTTCACCGTCTGGGACGTGATCGCCATCGCACGCGATCACTGGAGCTACAGCCCCACGTACACGACGGGCTGGTTGTTGCCCTTCGAGTTCCCGGTGGAAGAGCTGGTCTTCTTCCTGGTCATCCCCGTATGTGGGCTCCTCACCCTCGAGGCCGTCCGCTGGATGCTGGCCAAGCCCGACCGCGATGCCGGCCGTGGCTGAGTACACGATCGCCGCCGCCGTCGCCGCCGTCCTGGTGGTGGTGGCCGAGGTGGTGTGGCTGCAAACGGGGCTGCTCCGAACCCGGGCCTACTGGATTTCGATGGCCATCGTCTTCTTCTTTCAGGCGCTGGTCGACGGCTGGCTGACCAAGCTGTCGGCGCCCATCGTCCTCTACAACCCCGACCGCTTCACCGGCATCCGCTTCCCTTGGGACGTCCCCGTCGAGGACTACCTGTTCGGCTTCGCGCTCGTGACCCTGGTGATGCTGCTCTGGGACCGTGCCGGTCGTACGCTGGGAAGGTCATGAGCGACCTCTCGATCGTGCTGGTGGCGTTCGTCGCCATGGAAGCGGTGAGCTATCTCTCCCACCGTTTCCTCATGCACGGCCCGGGGATGGGACTGCACCGGTCACACCACCGACGGACGGTGTCGCGCTTCGAGGCCAACGACCTGTTCCCGGTCACCTTCGCCGCGACCACGATCCTCGTCATGACCGCAGGATCGACCCTGCCTTCGCTCCACGTCCTGCTCGTCGTGGGCATCGGCGTGACGTTGTACGGCGCCGCCTACGCCTTCGTGCACGACGTGTACATCCACGCGCGGCTCGGACGGCTGCCGACCATGCGGCTATTCGAGTGGCTCAAGGAGTCGCACCGCATCCACCACCTCTTCGGTGGTGAGCCCTTCGGCATGCTGCTGCCCGTCGTGCCACGCGCTCTCCGGGCGCGCGCCGCCGCCATGACGACCGACCCCTTCGAACCCGTCGGAGCCGTCACCGCCCTTCGCTGAGCCGGGTCAGTCGGCGTTGGGCGTTCGTCTATCGCAACGTTGGCGATCAGCGGGCGGGGCGCACCATGCGGGCGGCGACGGCGAGCTTCTGCCAGGTGGGCACCGACGCCCGTCCGGAGAAGACGTCGTAGTTGGCGGCCTCGATGCGCTCGAGGATGCGCGAGTACAGGCCGCGGGCTCCGGCGATGCAGCGGGCCGAAGTCGGCGGCAGCATGGCGACGCCCATGTCGGCGGACTCGTAGAGCTCGCGCGCACGGGCGATCTCAAACTTCAGGAGGTCGGCGAGCTCGGGCGTCAACCGGCGCTCGGCCAGGGCGGGGCCGGCGCCGAACTTCCGCACGTCCTCCTGCGGCAGGTACACGCGGCCTCGGTCGAGATCTTCCTCGATGTCGCGCAGGAAGTTGGTGAGCTGGAACGCCTTGCCGAGATCGCGCGCGTGGGGGAGGGCGACGGCGAGGTCGTAGGGCTCGAGGATCGGCAACATCATCTCGCCGATAACGGCTGCGGACCCGTCCATGTACCCGAGCAGGTCGTCCCAGGTTTCGTACTCGGCGACGGTGAGGTCCATCGCCATCGAACGAAGGAAACGCCGGAAGCACTCGACGTCGATATCGAACGAGCGCACCGTGTGCACGACCGCCTTGAGCACCGGATCGTCGGACGCACCGCGCTCGAGGTCGGCGAAGAAGCGGTCGCCGAAGTCGGTGAGGGCCCGCTCCCGTTGCTCGGTGGTGGCCGGCCCCATGTCGTCGACGATGTCGTCGGCGTACCGGCAGAAGCCGTAGAGCGCATGGACGTGATGGCGCTTGATGCGGGGCAACAGGTACGTCGACCAGTAGTAGGTCGTGCCGTACTTCTTGTTGAGCTCGCGGCAACGTTCATAGGACTCGTCGAGCGTGATCACTTGCGTCCTTCTACACGATTGGCCACGAGCCGGCCGGAGAGCAGCACCATCGGCACGCCGACGCCGGGGAGCGTCGACGAGCCCACGAAGAACAACCCGGGCGCTCGCTTCTCGACGTTGTTCGGGCGGAACGGACCGGTCTGGAAGAAGCGGTGTGACAGCCCGAACGGCGTTCCTCGCTCCATGCCCATGCGCTCCCAGTCGGTCGGGTCGTAGAACCGCTCGACCCGGATGTCGTCGACCGGGTAGCCGAAGGACCGCACCCGTTCGACCATCGTGTCGCGCACCCACGTGCGGTCGGCGACCCAGTCGATGCGCCCGTCCAGGTTGGGCGTGGGCTCGAGCACGTAGAGGGTCGAGCCTCCTTGGGGGGCGAGCGACGGATCAGAGTGCGAATGCGAGGTGACGAGGATCGACGGGTCGGGCATGCGCGTTCCGGAGCCGAGCAGGGCCTCGAACGCTTCTTTCCACTGGCCGCCGAAGTGGATGTTGTGGTGGGCGGCGTCGGCCGGAAGCTCACCCTGCACCCCGGCGACCCACAACGCACACGACGGCGAGTACTCGCCCTTACGAGCAACGCGAGGCATGGCGAGTTCGGGCACGAGCGTGCGGTAGGCCACCGGCAGGTCAGGGTTGCAGACGACGGCGTCGGCGGAAATCAGTTCACCGTCGGCCAGTCGGACACCTCGCACGGCACCGTTCTTGCCCGGGCGCCGCACGATTCGCTCGACGTCCGCCCCATACCGGATCGTCGCGCCGGCGCCCTCGGCGGCGGCGGCCAGTCCGCGTCCGACGGCGTTCATGCCGCCCTCGGGGAAGTAGACGCCCTCGACGGTGTCCATGTACGTGATGACGCCGTAGACGGCCAACGCGTCGAAGGGCGAGAGGCCGGCGTACATGGCCTGAAACGAGAAGAGCTTCCGCAGACGTTCGTCGGCGAAGTAGGAGTCGACGACCGAGGACAGCTTGCGGAGCGCACCGGTCTTCACGAGCCCGACCAGCGGCCCGAGCGGCCACGCCAGGTCGAGCGGCGAGTCGAAGTTGCGGTCGATGAAGTTTGGCAACTCCAGCTCGTAGAGCTCCGTGAGCCACTGACAGAACCGTCCGAAGGCTTCCGCCTCCGCCGGGCCACACTTCGCCCGGATCTCTTCGGTCATCGCCTCACGGCCGTGGCGGACGAGGATCTCGTCGGCGTCCGGGAACGTCGCCCGGTACATCGGATCGACAGCCTTGAGCACCAGGTGGTCGTCGAGCGTCGTGCCGGCGGCGGCGAATACGTCGGCCAGGATCCCTGTCATCGTGAGCACGGTCGCTCCGATGTCGAGGGTGTAGCCGCCTTCGCGCACCACGGCGACCCGTCCTCCGGGGTCGTGCGTCTTCTCGACCACGACGACCTCGTGCCCCCGACCGGCAAGGTGGCACGCAGCCGACAACCCGCCGAGCCCCGCCCCCACGACGACGACCCTCACGCCCGCACACCGAGCGCGATCAGTGATCTCTCCCGGCGACGAACCACGCGAGCTCGATCAGGTGCTCTCGTGCTTCGGAGGTCATGGGGGCGGCTTCGAGCGACGACAGCGAGTCGCCGACCAGCGAGCCGATCTGGGCCTCGACCTCGGCCACGGCGCCGGTGTCGACCATGGCCGACTGGATGCCGGCGATCTCGTCGTCGGTCAGGTCGGGACGCCCGAAGCGGTGCTCGAGCAACGCCGCCACATCACCGGTCGCCCGCTCGCGCGCCAAGGCGACCAGCGCAGTGGGCTTGCCCTCGCGCAGGTCATCGCCAACCGGCTTGCCCAACAGGTCCTCGTCGCCGAAGGCGCCCAGCAGGTCGTCTCGCAGCTGGAAGGCCTCGCCCAGCGGCAGGCCATAGGCCGAGAGCGACGGCGCCATCAGGTCGAACGATCCGGCCAATGCGGCGCCGAGGTGCAGGGGCCGCTCCACGGTGTACTTGCCGGACTTGTAGACGCAGATGCGGTGGGCCGCCTCTTTGGTGCCGCCGCCGCGCACGGTGCCGATCAGGTCGAGGTACTGCCCGATGTTGACTTCGAGGCGGAGCTCGTTGAAGACGTCGACGGCCGGCCGGGGAGCCTCGACCATCATCAGGTCGGCGTACACGAAGGCCAGATCGCCGACGAGGATGGCAACGCCTTCACCGAACCGGCGTCCCTCGCCCCGCCAGTCGGCGCCGGCGTGCCGGGCTTCGAAGTCGATGTGCACGGCATCGAGTCCCCGGCGGGTGATCGACCCGTCCATCACGTCGTCATGGATCAGGGCAAACGTGTGCAGCAATTCGAGGGCGGCGCCGGCGTCGACGACGAGCGGGTCGTCCGGGTCGCCGCCCGCGCCGACGAAGGCCCAGTGGCAGAACGCCGGCCGCAGCCGCTTGCCGCCGGCCAGCACGAGATCGCGCAGCGAAGAGAGCGGGGCGGCGAGGTCCTCATCGACCGCCTGCCACCTGCTGATCTCGCCTTCGAGCAGCACGTCGATGCGATCGGCCACCCGGGAGGCGATCGTCATGAGGCTGTCCGGCGCAGTCGCCGTCGCCGGGCGAACGCCCACGCGATGTCCCTTTCCATTCGTCAAAGCGGATCGAGCGTAGGCCGGTTGCCCGACGTGCGGCCGCTGGCTCCCTGTCCGGAGCCGCTCCCACTGGCGGATTAGCGTTCGCCGCCATGCCGGCAGAGGAGGAGAGCACCGCCAAGCGGGTGGGCCGGCGCGCCATCCGCGACGCCAGAAAACGCCTCATGCAGAGAGCCCTCGAGTCGGTGGGAACACGCGACCGGGAAATTCTCGCCCGGCTCACCGATCCGAGCCCGACCAATCGGGTGGCGGCCCTCCACGCCGTCGAGGAGGTCCTCGAACGGGCCGTCCTCCGTCACCCCTCCTTGCTGGGCACCGTCGGCCTGTCCGCCATCCAGGCTCTGTCGGGTGCGGCCGAGGAGGCGTCGGAGGCGGCCTCGTTCGGTACCTCGATGCCGCTCAGCGTGGTGTTCACCGACCTCGAAGGTTTCACCGAGTGGACCGCCCGTGAGGGGGACGAGGCGGCCAGTCGCCTGCTCTCGGCCCATCACGCCACCGTCGAGCCGATCATCGCCGGACGGGGCGGCCGACTCGTCAAGCGGCTCGGCGACGGCCTTCTGCTCACCTTCCCGCAACCGGCGGCGGCCGTGCTCGCCTGCCTCGAGCTCGTCGATGCCCAACCCGCACCTCTCCGGTTGCGGGCCGGCGTCCACGCCGGCCAGGTCGTCGTCACCCGTGACGACGTGATCGGGCACGTCGTCAACCTCGCCGCCCGGGTGGCGGAGGCGGCCGAGGGCGCCGAAGTACTGGCCACCGGCGACGTCAGCTCGTCGGTGGAGCTGCCGAGCGTCCGCTTCGGGGACGTTCGCGACGAGCGGTTCAAGGGCATCGAGAACCCGATCGCCATCTGTTCCGTCTCCTGGGCCTGACCGGCAGGCCTCAGCCGGTCCACGGCCGGGTTTTCGAGACGTCAGTGGTCGAAAAACGACCACTGGGGCCTCGAAAAACGGCTGCGGTAGGTTCCCGGGCCATGGCTTACGCACCCTTCAACCTCACCGGGCACTGCGCCCTCGTCACCGGCGGCAACAGCGGCATCGGCCTCGGCATGGCCAGCGCCCTCGCCCAGGCCGGCGCCGACGTGGCCATCTGGGGGACGAACGAGGAGAAGAACGCCGCCGCCCAGAAGTCCCTGGCGGCCTTCGGCACCAAGACCGTGGCCGTGCGGTGCGACGTCGGCGACGAGGGCCAGGTCGCCGCCGCCTTCGCCGAGACCCTCGAGGCCCTCGGCAAGGTCGACTCCTGTTTCGCCAACGCCGGCATCGGTGGCGGAGCGCCGACGTTCGAAGAGTTCACGCTCGACTCGTGGCACCGCGTGACCCGGGTGAACCTCGACGGTGTGTTCCTCACCTTTCGGGCTGCCGTCGCGCACATGAAGGAGCGGGGCGAGGGCGGATCACTCGCCGTCACCTCGTCGCTCTCGGCCATCGAAGGTGCGGCCAAGAACCAGGCCTACGCCTCGTCGAAGGGTGGCGTCATCTCCATGATGAAGGGACTCGCCGTCGAGCTCGCCCGCTTCAAGATCCGGGCCAATGCCATCGTCCCGGGCTGGATCGAGACGGCCATGACGGCGCCCGCCTTCGGCTGGGACAAGTTCGCCAGCAACGTCATGCCCCGCATCCCCCAGCGTCGTTGGGGCGAGCCCGAGGACTTCGGCGGCATCGCCGTTTACCTCGCCAGCCCCGCCTCCAGCTACCACACCGGAGATTCCTTCGTCATCGACGGCGGCTACGCGACGTTTTAGGTCTCGCTCTGCGGCGCCGCCCTCCGGGCCGAAGCCTTGCCGCTCGACGGCGGCGGCTCGCTGGCGCTCGCGACGCCGCAACCGCCTGCGAGCGCTGCGTTGGTGTTGCCCTTCGGGCGGTGGAATCGCGTTTGTGTTGCCCTTGCGGCGGCCGGAAGGGCAACACCAACGCGAATTGACGACCGCAAGGTCAAGAGCAACGGACGACCCGCAAGGCGGCGCCGCAGAGCGAGGCAGTATTAAGGTGCAACCATGGGGTTGCGAATTGTGGTGTTGGGTGGAACGCGGTTCATCGGGCGGGCGATCGTGGACGAGTTGGTGGCGGGTGGGCACGAGGTCCTGGTGGTGCATCGGGGGCAGAGCGAGCCGGTCGACCTGCCGGACCTGCCCCACCTGCACGCCGACCGGCTGGCACTGGGGGCGGTG
>JBKJKM010000278.1:0-4044 GCA_046597375.1 Acidimicrobiales bacterium
CGTTCGGGCGACGACGCCGTGCCCAGCACGGTGGCGCCGGCCCGCTTGGCCAGCTGCACGGCGGCCACGCCGACACCGCCGGCCGCGGCCTGCACGAGCACCGTCTCGCCGGCTTGCAGCCGGCCGAACTCGAAGAGGCAGTCGGAAGCCGTCCCGAAGGCGATCGGCACGCAGGCGACGGCGACGAGGTCGGCGCCCTCGGGCACGGTCCAGACCGACGCGGCCGAGACGGCGACCAGTTCGGCGTGCGAACCGTGCGGCATGGTCGTCACGACCCGATCGCCGACCGACAGGGCGCGGCCCGGCGCCGTGCCGACCTCGATCACCGTGCCGGCGCACTGGTAGCCGACGATGTGCGGGTCGCCGGCCATCGCCCCTCCGAGGCGGTTGAGGGTGTCGCCGCCCTCGATGCTGATCGCTTCGACCCGCACGAGCACCCCGTTGGGCCGACACACCGGGTCGGCGACGTCGAGGTACTCCAGCACCTCCGGCGCTCCGGTTCGGTGATACGCGGCAGCCTTCATCGGTTCATCCTTTCTCGCCCAGCACGAGTTGATCGACGTTGGCGCCGTTGGCGGGACCGTCGAAGACGAGCTCCCCGTCGCGGAGGGCGAGGCAGCGGTCGGCCCGCTGCACGAACTCGAGCTGGTGGGTGGCCACGACCACGGCGGCACCACCGGCATGGGCTTCCTCCAGGAGCTCCACCATGGCGTCACGGCCCTGCGGATCGAGACCGACGAACGGCTCGTCGACCAACAACAGGTCGAACGGTCGCACGAGAGAGAGCGCGATCGCCGTCTTTTGCCGGAGCCCTCGGCTGAACCGCGACGGCAACCCGTCCGCCCGGGACGCCAGCCCGAGGCGGTCGAGGAGATCCTCCCCACGATCCACCCAGTCCTCGACACCGTGCATCCGAGCGACGTACTCGAGGTGCTCCAACACGCTGAGGTCGTCGTACAACACCGGCTGGTCGGGCAGGTACGAGGTCGACGCGCGCGCGTCGAACGACCCGGCCGGATGCCCGGCCACGTCGAGCGTGCCGTCGGTGGGTTCCAGGAGGCCGGCACACATCCCGAGGAACGTCGACTTCCCGGAACCGTTGTGGCCCACCAGAACGGCGAGCTCACCCCGCCGCAACGTCAGGTCGAGGGGCGCCAAGGCCACGAGGTCGTCGTAGCTCTTGGTCAGGCCCGATGCCACGAGCACGGGTTCGCGCTTCTTGGCCACGTTCGAACCTACTTCCCGAGGTCTTTGGTTCCGCCACCGGCCAAATACCCGGCCAGGCCCTGGCGGTGCCGTACCCAACCTCCGACCAGCAGCACGAGGAACGAGATGTTGAGGGCGGCGCTGGCCGACACGCCGAGCACCTCAGCCCCAGGATCCTCTTGCAGCTGGTACCGAACGAGCAGCGAGATCGCCGGCCCGATCGTGGCGATGAGCGGCGGCAGGGCGTGGTGAAAAACCAGGGCCATGCCCGTCGAGTCCATCATCAACTTGGCCGGATCGGGCGGCCCCCGGAGCGTCGAGACGGCCGCCGCGCCGACGACGGCAGCCGACCCCGGTAGAAGGAGGGGCAGGCCCACCGAGGCGACGAAGCCAGGGTCTCGGGTCACGCCAGCGGCCGCTGCGAGACCCAGAAGGCCGACACCCACGAGCACCACGGTGGGAGCGGCCAGATGGCGAAGGTGGAGGGCCCCGTCCGGCGTGGGGAAGCCGTCGCGTCGGTCCGGGTGGTCGACCTCTTGGGCCAGTCCCTCGATGGCGTCGAGCCCGGCGACGAACAGGGCGAGGCCGGCGACGGCGATCATCGGCGTGGTGCCGGCCCATGCGGCTGCCGTCGACAACCCCGCGAGGACGCCCAAACCGGCGAGGCGCAAGAGGCGCGACGCCGGCCAACGCAGGATCCCCCGCCAGTCCCGCCGCCAGGCCAGTGGACCTCGACCGGCGGGACGGAGTCGAATCCACGGATTCGCGCGGGGTCCCTCGGCGCCGAGCTGGCGACGCAGGAGCATCACCGTGCGCAGGTCCTGCAATGTGGCGGCGAAGCGGAGGTGGCTCACGAGGCGACCTCGCCGTTCGGCCGCCTCCAGCGAAAGGCCACCCACCATTCGGAGGCCGACCAGGCCCGCCACCACGACCGGCACCAGAGCGAGCGGAGCGAGCGGGTGAGACTGAAGGGGCCACAATGCCAGCTCACCGAGGAAGGACGCCGGGGTGGTGACCGAGCCGGTGGCCACGTCGGCGGGGCTCCAGCCCAGTAGGGCGGAGCCGAGGAGGGAAGCGACGAAGCGGCCCATCCGTCGCCCGCTGGCGATCATGGCCGCGCCGGTCATCGCCACACCGCTCGCCAGCCCCACGACCGCGCCCGCCGTGATCCACTCCACCGGGTTGCCAGGCAGCCGGCGGTAGGCCAGGAGACCGACGGTGGCACCGAGCACCATGCCGAGGAAGGCGGTCGAACGCAACTGTCGGCGGGCCGGCTCACGAAGAGCGACATCGCGATCGACGGGTGCCAGCAGGACGTAGCGGACGTCGGCCGCCTCGAGGGCCAGCGGCCCGCCGCGCGAGCCCGAACGCAGCCCGATGGCGACGGCGAAGGCGATGGCGATTCCGACCACGGCCGGGCCGAACGTCCGCACCTCGCTGATCTCTGCGCTCGAGATGCGCTGGTCGCCGACCACGCCGGAGAGCATCGTCACGCCGATCCCGCCGACGATGGCGGCGACGTACGCCTTGTACAGCGCGTCGATGACGTTCCAGTCGTGCAACCGACGACGCTTGCGGTGTTCGCGGAGCTCTCGCAGGGCGGCCACCGCCACGTCGTCGTGGAGGTCGATGGCCGTCACGGCGTGACGTTAGCGGCCGTCGGCGGCGATCAGTTCGTGAGCTCGCCGCTGACTTGGAGGTAGCCGATGAAGCGAAGGAGCTCCTCGAGGTCGAACGGTTTGGTGATGTAGTAGTCGGCCCCGGCCCCCCAGCCGTTCTCCACTTCCGAGTCGCTCGCCTTGGCCGTGAGCATGACGACCGGGATCTCCCTCGTGGCGGGTTCGGCCTTGAGGGCGGCCAGCACCTCCAGGCCGTCCATCTTCGGCATCATCACGTCGAGCACCACGAGATCAGGGACGGAGCGGGTCACGAGCGCCAGCGCGGCCTCTCCATCGCCGGCCGTCTCGACCTCGTAGCCCGCTGTCCTCAGATTGAAGGTGAGGATGTCGACGATGTCGGGGTCATCGTCGGCCACCACCACTCTTCGAACCTTGCGATCCGCCATGACGAGTCCATCGTCCCTTGACGCCAGGACCTGAGGCAATGACTCGATTGGGCCAGTCCGTTGATGGCCCGGCGATCAGCCGCCGCTGACGTCCTGCGGGCGCTCTTTTCCGGCGGACACGAAGGGCATCATGGCCCGAAGCTCGGCGCCGACCGACTCAACCTGGTGCTCGGCGCCCTTGGCCTTGAGCGACGTGTAGTTGGGGCGGCCGTTGCGGTTCTCGGCGATCCACTCCTTGGCAAAGGTGCCGTCCTGGATCTCGGTGAGGATGCGCTTCATCTCGGCCTTGGTCTCGGCGTTGACGATGCGGGGGCCGCGCGTGAGGTCGCCGTACTCGGCGGTGTCGGAGATCGAGAAGCGCATGCCGCCGATGCCGTTCTCGTACATGAGGTCGACGATGAGCTTGAGCTCGTGGAGGCACTCGAAGTAGGCCGATTCGGGCTGGTAGCCGGCCTCGACGAGCGTCTCGAACCCGGCCTGTACCAGGGCGGTCACGCCGCCGCACAGCACGACCTGCTCGCCGAAGAGATCCGTCTCGGTCTCTTCTTCGAAGGTGGTCTCGAGCACGCCGGCGCGGGTGCCGCCGATGGCGTCGGCGTAGGCCAGCGCGGTGGCCTTGGCGTTGCCCGTGGCGTCCTGCGCCACGGCGATGAGGCACGGCGTGCCGCCGCCCTCTTCGTAGGTGCGGCGCACGAGGTGGCCGGGACCCTTCGGGGCGACCATCGCCACGTCCACGCCCGCCGGGGCGGCGATGCGGCCGAAGCGCACGTTGA
>JBKJKM010000062.1:0-28167 GCA_046597375.1 Acidimicrobiales bacterium
ATCGTGCTGTAGCCGCCGGGTGAGGATGCCTTCGGTCACTACCTCGATCCGCGTGGCCCGACTCGTTCGCTGGTCGTCCCTCGTCCGGTACCCCACCGTCCCGCCGACCTCCTCACCCAAGAGGTCGGCCATGCGCCGGGCCGCCGCGCGTGTCGCCAAGCGTCGCGGTTCGAGCACCACGATCCGGTCGTGGTCGGTGCCGGCGAGCCAGAGCTCGTCGAGCAGCCGGAGTGGCACGACCGTCGTCTTGCCGGCGCCCGGCGGCGCCTGCAGTACCGCCGCCCGGTGCGGCCCGGCAAGCGCTAGACGAAGGTCCTCGACGCTCGCCTCGACCGGCAGGTCCGTCTCCGCCGCCCGCTGGGTCATCCAGAGCAGTCTCGCCCGCTCGGACGTCCGCCCCGGGATTTTCGAGCGTTCAGTGGTCGGAATCCGACCACTCAGCTCTTCAAAATTTGGTCGAATGCGGCGCAAAGCGAAGGTCGTGCGCAACGCGCACTTGGTGCACGTCCTCGGGGAGGACGCCGGCTTGTTCGCAGCCGGCGAGGATGAGGCGAGCCTGGTCTCGGAGGGGCGGGGTGCGGTGGGCGAGTCCGGTGGCGGTGAGGGCTTCCGTAAGGAGATGCAGAGCTTCGAGGAGGTAGATGCACACCGTCGGTTGCGTCGCCGCGGCGCGGCGGACCTCGTCGAAGGCCAAGCCGATGAGATCGCCATGGTCCGGCTGCTCGACGAGGAGTATCCGGGTACCGCGCGGTCCGGATCGCACCCGGGGTGGTGGGTCCCTTCGCAGCAGCTCGCTGAGCACGGCGGTGGTGTGGAAGATCGCATCTTGGGCAGTCGTCGGGTCGTTGATGCCAGGTGAGAGAGCCTTGAGCGCGACGTCGGCCAGCTGGCGCAGCCCGTAGGAAACATCCTGTTGCATGGTGCGCGTGGTTCCTACGCCAGCGGCGCTCCGCAGGCCCCGTTCGACGTTGTCGCGGTCGGCGGGCGGCGGCGACAGCGCGCAGAACGGTGTTCCTTCCACGGCGTAGCGACCGGGAAAGGTGTCGAGGCGGACCAGCGTGTCGTCGGGTGTGCTCTCGAGGAGGCCGTCGAGGTCGATCTGTTGGACCCACCCGCTGCGTTCGAAGCGCACGATGTGCACGGGTTGCTGCACGGTGGGTACGGGGTCGTGCTGCCCGTCGCCGGCGCCGTCGGACCTCCACTCGCCACGGATGTGCGCGATGGCCTCATGGCTGACTCGCTCGAGGATCTCGCTGACGTCCATCGTGTGGGCGCTGTGGTTGATGAAGGCGACGATGGTGAGGATCGTGGTGATGCCCAGGACGACCGCAATGGCCACGGAAAGATTGGGGACGATGGGGTCGCCACCGTCTTCGAGGGGTGATCGCACGGAGCGCAGCACGACCACGCAATAGGTGAAGGTGCCGACCACGAGGGCCATGACTCGCTTGTTGAACGGGTCACGGAACAGGGTGTGGACGACGCGGGGCGAGTACTGGCTGGATGCGAGCTGGATGATGAGGAGCGAGATCGAGAAGGCAATGGCGGCGAAGGTGATAGTGGCACCGGCGATCGTGCTCAGCACGGCCCTGGCGCTCTCAACGGTGGAGGTGAATCCCAGTGGCAAGTCGGTCGCTGGGTCGAGGTTCCGGTCGAAGTCGAGGGCCACGAGCCCGAAGGCGATGGCACCGACCACAGCCAACATGGGGATGAAGAACAAACTCGCCCGGACGCGCTCCTGCAACGAGCTCAGACGAACGCGCATGTGCCAGTCTCTCGCGTTCCGCTGGCGAAGACATCGACTCGGGGGCGGTTGCTACTGGAGCATAGGTACCGCTCCTCGTGCCGGATCAGCGATCATCCATGCGCTCCAAGCGCACCAGCATCGCGGCTGATGGGGTGACTTTTCCGGAGAGGTAGGTGCTCAAGCGCGAGGCACTGGTGCCGACGAGCTCGGCGCACTGAGCCTGGGTCAGCCCTGACCGTTCCACCGCCTGCCGAACGCGTGCCGCCACAACAGAGCGATCGGCTTCGTCGGCACTGCTTCGAGCTCGGTCGATGGCCAACCCGAAGAGCGTGCCAACGCCGTCAGGTTCGCGGTAGGTGAGGAAGCGCTCGACCCGTCGGGCCACGCGCCCCCAGGGCGAGCGCCGGATCTCGAGGAGGATCGGCTGCCAGTCGGGAACGAGCCCGCGATCGACCGCGGTCACCAGGGCTTCGTAGGGCCACGTCGTCACGTGATCACTTGGGTCGGCATCAACGTTGCGGAAGGTCAGCGACGTCACGCGGCGCCCACCAATCGGAGCGCGAGCTCCTGGCAGGCGGAGACGACATCCGGCCATCGATGCCAACGTGGATCGAGGCCCTTGTACCGAGGGAGCTCGTCGGTCACCTCCGTGTCGCGGGGCGCTGGTCGAGCCAGCGCCGCGACGAGAGCCGTCAGCACCGAAGCAGGCTGGCCCGATCGGTCGATGTAGAAGTCGTCGATGGCCAACAACGTGTCGACCGACGCGTCGAGCCCAAGATGATCTGAAAGCCCGACCACGTCGAGGTAGTCACGCACCACGTTGCGCTGCACGACGAGGTACGCCTTGACCCGGAGTGCCTCTGGCGCCGTGGGGGCAACGACGGTGTGATCGGCGTCGACCTCGATCTCACAGGTCTCGAGCGGTTGCGAGCGGCGCAGCTGACGGAGGCCGGCCTCTACACCACCGAGGCTGCCCATGATGGTGAACGGCGGCTTGGACGCCCGCACGGACGTGGCCCATCCCTCGGTCGCCTCCACCGCTTCGAGGACTGCCTCGTAGCGCTCGTCGAGATCGGCCAGAACGTGGCCATGGTCGAAGGAGTCGCGATGGCCGGCGTAGAAAGCCGCGGCTGCCCCGCCCACGAGCACTGCATCGGGAACGACCGATTGGAGTCTGGCCGCCGAGATGAGAACCCGCTGGAGCGTCTTCGTGCGAGCCATGGTAGTTATCATAACTGATAATACGCCTGCCCGTCGCCGAAAGAGCCGACCATCTCACTCGTCCACCGGATCGGTGGGTTCTCGCACGTGACGTTCGATGCGCGCTCCCGTGCCTCCGAGCCCGGCAACGGTGATGCGGTCATAGGCCACGAGGCGCTTCGTGTCAGGGTCGAAGTACAGGACCGTGCACGTCAAGGGCTCGGGCTCCTTGCCGCGCAGGCTGCGTAGCCCTGCCCCGCCCGTGGATCCCTCGACCAACAAGCGAGTCGTGCCGATCGAGCGCTCGCGGGCGGCGTGGGTGTGGCCGGCCAGCACCAGTGGCACGTCGCCGCCGAGGTCGCCCGCCATCCGGGCATCGTGGACCATCACGATGTCGACGGCCGGCGGTTCGTCCTCGGCCAGGAGGTCGGCGATTTCGGGTGCGACGGCCTCGGCCTGGTCGCGTTCTTCATCCTGACCGGTGGGCTGATTCTTGTTCGGCGTGTACCTGGTGTCGGCCGCGCCCCAGAATCGAAGGCCGGCGACGGTCACCGCCTCACCGTCGAGGACCACGGCGTTCGACTGTGCTGCGACGGCGCGTTGGGTGGTGCGCGAGTCATGGTTGCCTCGCACCCACACGTAGGGCACGTCGATGTCGCCGATTCTTTCGAGCAGGCGGGTCTCGGGTTCGGTTCCCCAGTCGCCGGTGTCGCCGGTGTCGGCGACGGCGTCGATGTCGAACTGGTCGACGAGGAGCTCGATGAGATCGAAAGCCTGGGGGTTGTTGTGGATGTCGCTCACATGGAGCACACGCACCGTGCCGTCGTCAGGGTCGAAGGTCTGCAGTCCTTGCGCCGCCTGGTAGAGCGTCACGACGTTACCGACGAGTTCGCTGAGCTGGGCCCGGTACTCGCCGAATCGATCGACCACTCTCTCGACACTTCCCACCGCCGTTGGCGCCACCGTCAACAGACCTGAGTAGCGCGGCTCCGCGATAGCCCCCGTGTTGAAAGTCGCGGCGGCAGCCAGCCCGAGAACCGTTGCCAGCAGCGACCCTGTGACCGCACCGCCGACGACCGATCGGATCCGTGGTGATGCCGCGAACGCCGCCAGGCTGCCGCCGATCGCGGCCACCAGCACGCACCGCAAGGCCAAGAGCAACAACGCGCGGCGGGCATCGTCGGCAATGTCATCCTCCAACGAGTTGAGGACCGTAGGGTCTTGGGCAATGCGCTCGGCCTCGTCCAGCCGGAGTTCCTCGACCCGCACCTCCAGTCCGACCGGCGCGTCGTGGGTATCCAGCTCGATCGAACCCAATGGCGCCAGGCGCACCGCCGTGTAGCCCGTCAGCGCGGGACGCGCCGACACCGTCGTGTCGAACGGCCCGACCTGGGCCCGAACGCTCCCCGCCACCAGCAGCGCGAGCGCTGCGCCAGCGAGCGCGAATGCGGCCACTCTCACGCGCGCGCCCACTACGTGATGTCTGAGCTCGTTGCCGGCACGTCGCAATCGTCGCACCACTGCGCTGCAACTTCCGCCCGGCGGTCGGCGAGGGGCGCCGGATGGGGAAAGATGAGAAGGTGGCGCACCGGATCCTGATCATCGAGGACGACGATCGCATCCGGGAAACGACCGGCCTCCTTCTCGAGGAGGAGGGCTACGAGGTCGACGGGGCCGCTTCCGGTGAGGCCGCCCTCGAGATGTTCGATCCAGCGGTGTATCGCGCGGTGCTGCTCGACCTCATGCTCCCAGGCATCGACGGCTTCGAGTGCTGCCGGTTGCTCCGGAAGCGAAGCGACGTTCCGATCATCATGCTTACCGCCAAGACGGACCCCTTCGACATCGTCGGCGGCCTCGAGGCGGGGGCGGACGATTACCTGACCAAGCCGTTCCACGGCAAGGAGCTCACGGCCCGCATCCGAGCGCTGCTCCGGCGGGCGAGACCGACGCCGCCAGGAGGCGAACCGCAGATCGTCCTAGGCGATCTCGAAGTTCGCCCCGCGGAGGGTCAGGTCCGGAAGCGGGGGGAAGAAGTCGCGCTCACGAAGACGGAGTTCCGGTTGTTGTGCGAGATGGCCGACCATCCCGGCCGGGTGTACAGCCGCGAGGTGCTGCTCGAGCTGGTGTGGGGCTACACCTATGTCGGGGACGGGAAGCTCGTCGACGCGCACATCCACCGTTTGCGGTCGAAGGTCGAGGACGACCCATCCGACCCCAAACACGTGATCACCGTCCGGGGCTTGGGATACAAGGTGGCCCCCTGACGCGGCTGTTCGCAAGGCGCCGGCGGCGCCTTCGCTTCCGGGTGACGGCGACCTTTGCGTTTGGCGGGCTGCTCACCATCGCCGCGCTCTCCGCCACGACCTCTGCCCTGTCGAGCCGCTACCTCCTGTCCCAGCGAGAGAGCTCGGCCGTCCGCCAAGCGCAAGCCAATGCCCGGCTCGTCCGGAGCCTCTTGCGCACGCCCGGCGCCGACGTGCCGCGCCTGCTTGCCTCGCTCGGAGCGCCGTCGGCCGCTCGGGCGTTGGTGCGCCTCGACGACGAGTGGTTCGCGGCGTCGCCGGCGGTCAGTCCGGACTCGGTCCCCGTCGCACTGCGTGAACTGGTACTCGACGAGCGGGTTCCGGGCCGGCAACGCGGATCGTCGGACGGCGCTCTGATCGTGGCCGTCGGCCTTCCGTTGGACGATGACAGCGCGTACTTCGAGGTCTTCCCCCTCGCCGAGCTCTCTCGAACCCAGGGCACGATCCGGGCCTCGCTCATCGCAGCGAGCGCGATCGCGTTCGTGGGGAGCATCTCCTTGGGCTCCTGGGCGTCCAGCCGTGTCCTACGCCCGGTCGGAGACATCGGGAGGGCCGCCGCCGCCATCGCGTCCGGGCGCCTCGACGCCCGACTCGACGCCCAAGGCGACGCCGAGCTCTTTGCCCTGGCCACGGGATTCAACGCGATGGTCGACTCCCTCCAGGAGCGCATCGACCGCGACGCCCGATTCGCCTCCGACGTCAGCCACGAGCTCCGGTCGCCTTTGACAACCCTGCGTTCCGCAGTGGAGATCATGCGGGGACGCCAGGATTCGCTCGACCCGCGTTCCCGGCGGGCGCTGGGCCTCCTCTCCCAGGAGGTCGACCGGTTCGAAGACCTCGTGCAGGATTTGCTCGAGATCTCCAAATACGACGCAGGCGTCGCCCACCTCGACCTCGAGGACGTCGATCTCGTCGCGTTACTCCGACGCATCTTCGCTGAGGAGGATGTCGCAGGCGTCGAACTCTCCGTCGCGGGGCCCGATGCGGTCGAGTTGGTCGACCGCCGACGCATCGAACAATCGCTCCGCAACCTGGTTCACAACGCCGAGTCCTACGGCGGCGGCATTGCCATCGCCGGCGTCCGGTCCGAGCCGACATCAGTCACGATCTGGATCGAGGACCGGGGACCGGGGGTCCCCGCGAGCGATCGCGAAGCCATTTTCCAGCGGTTCTTTCGTGGAGCCAACGCGGGTCGTCGCTCCTCTAGCGACGGAGCGGGACTCGGGCTCGCGCTCGTCAGGGAGCACGTGCGCCTCCACGGCGGCCAGGTCTGGGTCGAGGAGGTCAGCCCTTCCGGCGCCCGATTCCTCATGCAGCTCCCCCGGCAAGTTCGATGACCCGACGTCGGTGCCAGCCTCTGAGCTGGTCAATCATCCTGATGCTCGGAATCAGCAGCTGCGGCGTGAGCGTCGAGACGTCGCCGACACGCTTGGAGGAGATCGCGCTCCCCGCCGAGTCGGTGCCGGAGGAGGCGCGGCCGGAAGACGAGGGACCGACGACCTCGGCGTTCTTCGTGCGCGACGACCGCCTGGAAGCCGTCGAACGTTCGGCCGATCCCACGCTTGAAGTAGCTCTCCGAGCGCTTCTTCTCGGTCCACGAGAGACGGAGGCGGATGGCGGTCTCCGTTCAGCGATCCCGGCAGGAACAAAGCTCCGGTCGGTATCCCTTGAATCCGGTGTTGCCACGATCGACCTTTCCGAGGGCCTTGCCTCTGTCGTCGGTCCCGAACAGGTCCTGGCGGTCGCGCAACTGGTCTACACGGCGACGTCTGTGTCCGATGTGACCGAGGTCGTTCTCGCCATCGACGGCGTGCGCATCAGCCCCGCCCGGGGAGACGGCAGCCTCGCCGAAGGCACGGTCGGCCGGTCCGACTACCCCGACCTCCTCGACGGTTGACGAGACTTCGTCATCAGAACCGAACCTGAGCGCGAGCGATCTGCGCGATCGGTAGCCGATGCTGACTCACATGTTCTCCCTCAACATCGAAGCGATCGACGACGTCACGATCTGCAGGATTCACGGCGAAATCGACTCCGCCAGCGCAGCCTCGCTGCGGGAGGCAATGGGAACCCTCGCGGCGTCCCACGCTGTGGTCCTCGACTTCGCCGGTGTCCCCTTCATCGACTCTGCCGGTCTCGGCACGCTGATCGGCGGTACCCGCCGGATCCGTGAGGGCGGCGGCGACGTCGTGCTGTGCTCGCCGCGGCGAGCGATCGACCGGCTCCTCCACGCCGTCGGGATGGAACGGATCCTTCCGATACTCGAAACCCTCCCGGACGCACTGCTGCACTTCGAGCAGGTGCCCGAGCGAGCGCTCGCCTGATCGATCGCGACCAGTGATCGGCGTACGCTGCGATCGTGCTTGCGCTCGCCGCCACCTTATTGCTCGGGGCTCTGGCCGCTCTGATGATGAGGAGCGCGTTACGTCAGCTCGCAGACGAGCACACCCTCCGCGGGCTCTTCGGCGAGGTTGCCCTCGAGGCGCTGCTCCGATCTGAAGCCGATCAGGTGATAGAGACTGCTGCGCGGATCGGGCGCTTGGCGCACTTCGAAGTCGCACTGCGATCGAGGGCTTGGACGGGCAGCCCGGTGCACATCGACGGGACGCGAAGCGACTGGCGAGCCTGGACCTTCCCGGACGGCGACGAGTGGACGGTCCGGCATGTGCATGCTCCACGTCGACCGCTGCGTCGCGCCATCGTCGCCGGTGCTTCGGCGGGATCTCCGGACGACCTCAACGTCCGGGCCTACGTCCCCGGAGGGGCGGACCTTCGGCTGGCGATCGTCGATGCGCTCCCGCCGCGAGCGATCCCGTAGGGGTCACTGCCACCACATCGCCACACTGCGCCGACCCCCGCACCAGGATCGGTCGCCGGGGTTCGAGGGTGGGCGCGGCGACTGTCGCCGCGCCCACGCCTCGCCCGACCGACATCCTCCGGGGAGGGAGGGCTAGGACGAGGTGCTGATGGTCTCGACGACTCGGCGGGATTGCTCCGCTGTGCCGTAGGTCGCGGTCGCTGGCACGAACGTCCCAAACCCCTCGGGATAACCTGCGGCGCCGTGCTCCTCGATGTCGAGGCCTGCGAGCTCCTCCTCCTCCGAGACGCGGAGCATGTTGAAGGCCTTGAGGGTTCCGAACAGGATGACCGAGCAGATCGACACCCACAGGCCGATGGCGAGCACGCCAGCGATCTGGGCGACGAGCTGGTCGGTCCCGCCGCCGTAGAAGAGACCCTGCTTCCAGAAGCCGTCGCTGTCCTGGCGAGCGAACAGGCCAACGCAGATCGTGCCGAAGGCACCGCAGACGCCGTGGACGGAGATCGCGCCGACCGGATCGTCGACCTTGACGACGTTGTCGAAGAAGCTCACGGCGAAGACGACGATGAGTCCGGAGAGGCCACCGATGATCAGCGCGGCCTGCGGCGTGACCGCCGCAGTGCCGGCGGTGATGCCGACGAGCCCGGCGAGGAGGCCGTTGCCGGTCATGGCAACGTCGGGCTTCCCGGTGCGGATCCACATGGTGAACATGGCGACGATGGCTCCCATGGCGCCCGCCGCGGTCGTGGTCACTGCGATGCCGCCGATGGCGGCGTCAGCGGCGAGCTCGGAGCCGGGGTTGAAGCCGTACCAGCCGACGAGGAGGATGAAGCAGCCGAGGATCGCGTAGGGAAGGTTGTGGCCGAGGATCGCCCGTGCCTTGCCGTCGGGGCCGTACTTCCCGATGCGAGGTCCGAGGAACTTCGCGCCCCAGAAGGCGGCAATACCGCCGACCATGTGGACGATGCTCGACCCGGCGAAGTCGTGGTACCCGGTCGGAAGGCCAGAGCCCTGGAAGAGCCAGCCGCCGCCCCACTGCCAACGGACGACCACCGGATAGATGATGAGACTGATGACGAAACTGAAGATGAGGTAGCCCTTGAACTTCGTCCGTTCCGCCATCGCGCCGGACACGATCGTGGCCGCCGTGGCTGCGAAAGCAACCTGGAAGATGAAGAAAACAGGAACGGTGAGGTTGCCGTAGGTAAAGGCGCCGTCGCCGAGGAAGAAGCCGTCGGCACCGATAAACGCTCCGGTGCCTTCCATCGAGCCGCCGTAGGCGATGGCAAAGCCAACGGCGAGAAACGCCACCGCGCCAGCGCAGAAGTCCATCATGTTCTTCATCATGATGTTGGCGACGTTCTTCGCCTGCGTGAGCCCCGCTTCAACGAGCGCAAAACCTGCCTGCATGAAGATGACGAGTACCGCAGCGAGGAGCACCCACACGTTGTCCAGGTTCACCTGGACGGGGTCGACCTCTTCTGCTTGAGCGAGAGCCGGCGCCGCGAAGGCGACGAGACCGGTGATGCCAAGGCCCGTGGCGAACACGAGGCGGCGCCACTTGCGCCGAGGACGCGGTGTAACTGGGTCGTGCATGTTTCTCCTTGTGGATGGTTGGAAGAGGGACACGGCCGACGGCGGCGCTGCGGTCGCACGCGTCCTTGGTATCTGGCGCCCGGACTCTCGTCGGTCGGATGTCGAACCCACTGAGTGTCTCTGCTCGTCGGCGGTCCGTCCGCCCGACTGCTCGAACGTACGGCGCGGAGATTGCACGAACGTTGTCCCACCGTTACGGGGAACGAAACGGCTTCTGACAGCAATCTGATCGGCTGGGGATCCACCGTCGTGGCTTGTTCAAGCAGGGGGAGACGCTGACCGCCAGCACTCGGTGAGCCAGTCGGTCACGACACCGCACGCGAGATCCAAGTTCCCCATCTGGCAGTGCTGACCGGCGTGCTCGCGATCGGTAAAGAGGCGGGTGGTAACGGTACGGGCGGCAGTGAGCGCCCGGACCTGCGCTTCGGCCAGCCGTGGAGGCTGGAACGCGTCATTCTCGCCGGCCATCACGAGCACGTCCTGGGTGACTCGCTCGCTGCCGAGGTGCTCCGGGTTCATCGCAAGAAACCACGCAACGACGGCGAACGCGTCGTCACTCCCGCACGCATAGAGGACCTGGTCCACGACCAGCCGGAGTGTCGGAACGAGCCGTGCGCGAGTCCGCACGCTCCAACCCATGAACCGTTCGCAGCGGAGCATCGCCTGTGCGGACGGCCGGACGGCCGCCGGGACGCGAAGCATCCAGTCGTAGACCGGCGGCCACGACACGACATGTTGAATGCGAGGCTCCCGCCCTGCGGCCCGTAATGCCCAGTAGCCGCCCATGGAGATACCGATGAGAGAGGCTTGTGAAATGTCGAAGTGGTCGAGGACGGCGGCGACCGGCTTCTCCCAGTCGTGATCGAACGTGATATCCCCGAGCGCCCTCGCCCCTCCCTGACCGGGGCCGTCGAAGGCGATGACGTCGAAGCCGGCGGCCGCGATGCGCTCCCAGATGGCGTAGAACTCTTCGATCAGCGAGTCGAATCCGCCGTGCAGCAGCACCGTCCCCCGGCGGGTCCCCCCGGCCGCCGGTAGGAGGTAGGCGGGTAAGGCGGACCGATCGTAGGGAACCTCATGGCGCGCCAGTCCACCGCCGGTGAAGCCCTCATCGAAGAGGCTCCGGTAGCGGCGGTACCGCTCGAGCTTCTCCTTGCCGGGTGGTGTGAAGAACACGGCGAGCCGCAGGTAGGTCGTCGCTTGACGCGTCGCCCCCGACTGCTCGGCCCGGAGCGACAAGGCATCGAACTCTCGAACGCAATCCTCACGCGTCCGAACGCGGGTCGCCGCGCCCTTCAGGTGGTTGCTGTCGGCGAAGCCCAGAGCGTGGGCTCGGTTCAACTGATAGTTGATGAACCGCCGCTTGTGGAAGTGATGGAACCCGATCGGCAGTTCGGTGACGTCCGGAGCCTCACGCACGGCGACGGGCTACTCCTGTGGCGATCAATGCGAAAGTGTGTCCGTTTGTGTCCAATGGGCGTATCGGGCCACCGTGCATCCCCCTGACCTACATGTTCAGGCCAGAGGGAGGAGTGGAGGTGGAGGGAATCGAACCCTCGTCCTTCGGGTTCGCAACGGGACTTCTCCGAGCGCAGCCGGTGGAAGATCTCAGGCCGCTCGCCTTCACCGGCAACGGTGAGCGGCCCCAGTCAGCTGAGTTGTCCCGGAACGAACCGCTGACCCGTTCGTTCCGGTAAGTCCTGCTTGATGGCGTCCCATTCCGGCCCGCAGGACCGAGACCGGGAGGACGTCACAGCTAGTTAGGCTGCGAGCGCGACGTTATTGTCGGCGTTTGTTTTTTTGCCGGCTCTTTTACGTGGACTCCGACAACCACGGCTCGCTTCTCCTGTCTTGACGACCGAAGTCGAATCCAGGCACCCCCTTGTCAATGTGCGTGCTGCATTGGCGAGGATACCGGTTACTCGCCCTTCTCCCGCCCTCGACGCTCTCGCGCCGCCTCCCGCGCCTCATCCTTCTTGGCGATTGCGGCCCGTTTGTCGTACAGCTTGCGGCCCCGCCCGAGGCCGAGACCGATCTTGGCCCGACCCTCTTTGAAGTACACCGACAGGGGGATCAGGACGAGGCCCTCGCGGCCCATCCGGTCGGCCATCTCGACGATCTCGTGGTGATGGGCGAGAAGCTTGCGCTTGCGGTCGGGGTCGTGCCCGTCGCGCCCGTAGGAGAAGGCGTACGGCGCGATGTGCACGCCATGGAGCCAGAGTTCGCCGTTCTCCACTCGCGCGTGGGAGTCCTTCAGCTGCACCTTGGCGTCGCGCAGCGATTTGACCTCCGAGCCCACGAGCACGATCCCGCACTCGAACTCGTCGAGGATCTCGAAGTCGTGGCGAGCCTTGCGGTTCTGGGCAACGGGCTTGTTGTTCGCATCCGCTTTCGTTGCCACGACCAGTACCGTACCGGCCGTGTTGCGGATCGATGCCACGGCTTTTGCACGGATGATCGGCCACTGCTACGACGGATTGCCTCTCGAGGCGTGTGGCCTGCTGTCCGGTCCCAAGGGCGGTCACGACGCCACCGTCTGCTATCCGACCCGCAACGCTGCGAAGAGCAGCCGGGTCTACGAGGTGCATGGGCTCGACTACCGCGACGCCGACGACGACGCCGAGTCGAGAGGCCACGAGATCCTGGGCGTCTTCCACTCCCACACCCACACCGATCCGTACCCGTCGCCGACCGACATTGCGAGTGCGCTGTTCCCGCAGTGGCACTACGTGCTCGTCAGCCTCCGGGACGAAGCGCCGATGACCCGCAGCTATCGGATCGTGGACGGGAAGATCTCCGAAGAAGCCGTGGTTGTGCTGCCCAGGTAGGATTTCCTACCTCGCAAGTCAACAATTGCGATCCCCGAACGAGGAGCCCCGGCTGTGCCTGTCGACGTCCGCCTGCCCACGGTCCTGCGGCAGTACGCCGGCGGCCAAGCCACGGTGAAGGCCAACGGCGAGACGATCCGGGAAATCTTCGAGGATCTGGTGCTCCAGTTCCCGCAACTCGGTGGCCAGGTGATCACCGAGGACGGTGGACTCCACAAGTTCGTCAACGTCTACGTCGACGATGACGACATTCGCTTTCTCGACAAGCTCGACACCAAGGTGACGGGATCCGAGACGATCTCGATCCTGCCGGCCGTCGCTGGCGGCTGATGCGGTACGACTCGGTCCTCGGACTTATCGGCGACACGCCGCTCGTCGACATTTCGTCGCTGAGCCCGAACCCGAACGTGAAGATCCTGGCCAAGCTCGAGGGCCAGAACCCCGGCGGCAGCGTGAAGGACCGCATCGCCCTCTTCATGATCGAGGAGGCGGAGAAGGCCGGGGAGCTGCGACCCGGCCAGACCATCCTCGAGTCGTCGTCGGGAAACACCGGGATCGGCCTGGCCCTCGTCGCCACGATCAAGGGCTACCCGATCAAGATCGTGCTGCCCGAGAACGTCAGCGTCGAGCGCCGCCAGCTCCTCGAGGTGTGGGGAGCCGAGATCGTGTGGTCGCCGGCGGCCGAGGGCTCGAACGGAGCCATGAGGCGAGCCCAACAGCTGGCCGAGGAGAACCCCGAGTACTGGTACCCCTTCCAGTACGGCAACGCCGCCAACCCGAAGGCTCACTTCACGACCACGGGCCCCGAGATCTGGGCCGACTGCCCGGAGGTCACCCACTTCGTCGCCGGCCTCGGGACGAGCGGCACGCTCATCGGCGTCGGGACGTTCCTCAAGCAGCAGAACCCGGACGTCCAGATCTGGGCCATCGAGCCGCCGCCGGGCGAGATGGTCGACGGGCTGAAGAACTTCGACGAGGGCTTCGTGCCGCCGGTGTTCATCGACGGCGACGGCTACGAACTCCTCGATCGCAAGCGCATCGTCGGTATCAAGGAATCGCTCGAGCACACCCGTCTCCTGCGAGACGTCGGATTGTTCGCCGGTATCTCGAGCGGGGCGATCCTGGCTGGGGCCCTCAAGTGCGCAGCGTCCATCGATGCCGGCACCATCGTCATCGTCGTGTGCGACGGTGGCTGGAAATACCTGTCGACGGGCGCCTGGACCGACGACCTCGACGAGGTCACTGAACGCGCTCGGAACATCATCTACTTTTAGCGTCGCCGGACCAGAAATCCCTTCCGGTCGGTGGGCGCTATTTTAGCATTGTTTAGCTTGCATTGTTGGGTCCGGCGCCATACACTCAGGCAGTGCTCGCAACCACGACCGTCGATTACCGGATAGAGGAGGCGCTCGCTTCCCTTCCCGAGGCGACGGCGACCGTTCTCCTGTTGGCGGCGCGAGCCGGACTGACCTATCCCGAGATCGCCACCCGCCTCGGCGAGGAACCGGCCACCATCCTCCGGCGGCTGACCGAGGGTCTGCGTGCTCTCGGGCCGGTGGGAGGAATGACCCCAGCCGCCTGTTAGCCGAGGAAGTCGCGGGCCAACCACTCCCACAACTCGACCGACAGGTCGAGAGACTCGAGGTCGATCCGCTCGTCCTTGCCGTGGAAGCGTGACCAGAACTCGGCCGGCGTGACCTTGCGACTCAGGAGACCGAAGCCGTAGGTGACGACGCCCGCAGGCCGGAGCCATCGGGCGTCGGTCGTGCCGGAGGCGATCGACGGGAGGAGTTCGGCGTCGGAATAGGCCCGCCGAGCGGCGCGCTGCATCGAAGCCCACAACGGCGTCTCGACCGATGAAGCCGTCCCACCCTTCGCAGATGCGATCTCCACGTCGACGCGGTCGCCGAGATCGTCACCGAGGACATCGGCGAGGAACGTCCGAACGTCCTGTTCCGACTGCCCTGGCAGGAGGCGAACGTCGATGCCGAGGCGCACCTGGTCGGGTATCACGTTGATCTTCTGCTGTGGCCCACCCTTGACCATGGTCGGTGCCGCCGTGAGGTGGGTGCAGGCGTGGGCGTGGCCGGCCTGGCCGCGCGACATCGACGGGAGCGCCGACCAGAGGCGGTCGGGGTCGAGCATCGTCGCCGTCAGCTCGTCGTCGTAGCGCTGGGCCTCCACCCACGAACGCCACGTGTCGACGATGTGGCTCGGCCCGCGGGTGATGCTGATGCGCCGCACCACCTCGGCCGCCGTGACGGGCGCGTTGTCCGCGCCATACGGAACGGAGCCGTGGGAGGCGCGCCCGCGCACGACCAGCGTGACGCCGGCGCCGCCTTTCTCGGCCGTCCCCACCGACACGTGCAGACCACCGCCGGGGGCCGGCGTCGAGAAGCCCCCGAACTCGGTGAGGCAGTAATCGGTGAGGACGGCGTCCCGGTGGCTCTCGAGCAGCGCGCCGGCACCGACGCGACCGCCGGCCTCCTCGTCGGCCGCGCCCAAGAAGACGAGCGAGCCCTTCGGCCGGAACCCCGAGTCCGAGAGGCGTTTGAAGGCCACCGCCATCGCCGCCGTCTGGTTCAACATGTCGACGGCGCCGCGGCCCCACACCTCCTGGGTCCCCTCGTCGTTGGCCACGAGCTCGCCGCCGAAGGGGTCGCGCTTCCACGTGTCGGGGTTGCACGGCACGACGTCGGTGTGGCCCATGAGCGACAACGACGGGGCGGTCGGATCGGAACCCTCGATGCGAGCGACGATCGAACCCCGACCGACGACGGGCTCGACGAGCTCATGGTCCGGCGATGCGCCGGCCGTCAGGAACGCCCGCAGTGTCTCGGCATTGCGACTCTCTCCGCCGCTCCCCTCGGTGCCGTCGTTGACACAACCGTTGCGAATGAGCTGTTGGAGGAGGTCGACCACCTCGTCGGACTTGGCCATCCCCCTATCGTGACCGCATGGCCGCCGACGCGCTGGAGGACGATGCTCGGCGGCTCCTCCCGCCCGAGGTGTACGACTACTTCGCCGGCGGTGCGTTCGACGAGCTGAGCCTCGCCGCGAACCTCGCCGACTGGAAGCGATGGCAGCTGCGTCCGCGCGTGCTGCGTGACGTGTCGGAGATTGACCCGTCGACGACCGTGCTCGGCGAAGCCGTCGCCCACCCCGTTCTCGTCGCCCCCACGGCGTTCCATCGATTGGCCCACCCGGATGGGGAGCTGGCCTCGGCCCGCGGGGCCCGCGAAGCCGGGGCTCGCTTCGTGCTGTCGACGAGGTCGACGACACCGGTCGAACAGGTGGCCGAGGCTTTGCAGAACGACCCCTTCTGGTACCAGGTGTACGTCCTTCGGGATCGAGAACTCACAGCCGGCCTCACGCAGCGCGCCGTCGCGGCGGGCGCCACCGCCCTGGTGCTCACGGCCGACGTCGCCCGGCTCGGACGGCGCCTCCGTGATACTCGCAATGGATTCGTGTTGCCCGCCCACCTCGGCACCGTGGAGTCGCTCGATCGGCCCGGCAACCTGGCAGATCAGGACGCCGGACTCACGTTCGGGGACATCGGGTGGCTCCGGGAGGCCAGCGGGCTCCCCGTGCTCGTCAAGGGCGTCCTCCGGGGCGACGACGCCCGCCGTTGCGTCGACGCCGGCGCCGCGGCGGTCGTTGTTTCCAACCACGGCGGTCGCCAGCTCGATGGTGCCATCAGCGGTCTCGCGGCCTTGGCGGAGGTCGTCGAAGCCGTCGCCGGTGACGTCGAGGTCTACGTCGACGGCGGGGTGCGTCGCGGCACCGACGTCCTCAAGGCCATCGCCCTCGGAGCGACGGCGGTGCTCATCGGCCGACCGGTGCTGTGGGGGCTGGCCACCGGTGGTGCTGAGGGCGTTCGAGCGGTGATCGAGGGACTGGTCGACGAGCTCGAGCTGGCCATGGCCCTATGCGGCTGCCCGACCATCGCCGACGTCACGGCCGACCTCGTCGTGACGCCGCTCCCGTGACCCGCGATGGATGACCGACCCATCGGGATGTTCGACAGCGGCTTCGGCGGTCTCACCGTCGCCCGGGCGCTGATCGACCTGCTTCCCGGCGAGGACCTCGTCTACTTCGGAGACACAGGCCGCTACCCCTATGGACCTCGCGACCTCGACGAGGTGCGTGAGTTCGCACGCCAGATCACGGCCGTGCTCGTACGAGAATGCGACGTCAAGCTGGTGGTGGTGGCATGCAATACGGCGGCCGCCGCCGCCCTCGAGCTCCTCCAATTCGAGTTCGACGTCCCGGTGATCGGGGTGATCAACCCCGGGGTGCGCTCCGCCATCGCCGTCACGACCAATCACCGCATCGGCGTGATCGGCACGGTCGGCACCATCGGCTCGGGCGCCTACCAGCGCGCCGTGCAGTCACATCGTGCCCCGGTGGTCCTCACTCAGGCGGCCTGTCCCGGCTTCGTCGAGTTCGTGGAGAAGGGCGAGACGGACAGCTTCCAGGTACGGGTGTTGGCCGAGCGCCTTCTCGACCCGGTCCAACGAGCCGGCGTCGACACCCTCTTGCTCGGCTGCACCCACTACCCGTTCCTGGCCCGGGTCATCGGCGACGTGATGGGACGGGAGGTCGTCCTTGTGTCGTCGGCCGAGGAGACAGCCTTCGAAGTTGCCAACCTGTTGGAGGAGACCGGTTCGGTGCGGCGTACCTCGGGCAAGGGCAACCACCGATGGATCTCGTCGGGCGATGTGGGCTGGTTCGGCGATCTGGGCCGGCGCCTCCTCGGGCCCGAGATCACCGATGTGGTGGGCCACGAGTGGGACTGAGCGTCACCGTGCTCGGCGCCACCGGGAGTTACCCGGGACCCGAAGGCGCCTGCAGCGGCTACCTCATCCGATCGTCCACGACGACGATCTGGCTGGACGCCGGCAGCGGCTCTCTGGCCAACCTGCAGCGTCACGTCGACCTCCTCGACGTCGACGCCGTGGTCCTCAGCCACGAACACCCCGACCACACGGCCGATCTTGCTGGCTTCTATGTCGCCTGCAAGTACTACCTCCAGCGTGACCACGTGCCGGTCTACGCGCCGGCCGGGGTCGCCGACGCGGTGTATTACTCAGGGGCACCGATCCGTTGGCACGCCGTGACCGACAGGTCGAAGGTGGACGTGGGTGGACTGACGCTGACCTTCTCGCGCACCGATCACCCGCCGGAAACACTGGCCGTGCGCGTCGACGGCGACGGCCGAAGCCTCGGGTACTCTGCCGACTCCGGTCCGGCCTGGTCGCTGGCGAAGCTCGGGCCTGGTCTCGACCTCGCCCTCTGCGAGGCGACGTACCTCTCCGACAGCGAAGGAAGGGCTCAACACATGAGTGCACGCCAAGCCGGCCGATCCGGTCGCGAGGCTGGGGTGAGGCGCCTCGTCCTCACCCATCTCCGGCCGGGGTTGGATCGCGAGGCCGCCCGAGCCGAGGGTGCTGCGGCCTTTGGTCGCGAGGTAGATGTCGCCAGCGTCGACGACGTGTACGAGCTGTGAGCGCGCTCACCCGACGCGACGGTCGAACGCCCGACGATCTCCGACCGCTGACCTTCACCCGTGACTTCACCGAGTTCGCCGCCGGCTCGGTCCTCGTGGAGATGGGCCGCACGAGAGTGCTGTGCACGGCGTCCGTCGACGCCAAGGTGCCGCCGTGGATGCGGGGACGAGGCAAGGGTTGGGTGACGGCGGAGTATTCGATGCTCCCCGGGTCGTCGCCCGAGCGGGTCGATCGTGAAGCTGCGAAGGGCAAGCAGTCCGGTCGCACGCAGGAGATCCAGCGTCTGATCGGGCGTTCGTTGCGGGCCGTCACCGACATGAAGGCCCTGGGCGAGATGCAGATCGTCCTCGACTGCGATGTCCTCCAGGCCGATGGCGGTACCCGGACGGCTTCGATCTGCGGCGCCTACGTAGCTCTCCACGACGCATGCAGTCGGCTCGTGCAACAGGGTCTCGTGAAGACCCACCCGCTCACCGAAGCCTGCGCTGCCATCTCCGTCGGGGTCATCGACGCAGTAGCGATGCTCGACCTCGAGTACACCGAAGACGTGCGAGCCGAGGTCGACATGAACGTCGTCATGACGTCGAGCGGCCGCTTCATCGAAGTGCAGGGGACGGCCGAAGGCATGGCTTTCACCCGGGGTGAGCTCGACGACCTCCTCGGCTTGGCCGAGCACGGGATCGCCGAGATCCTCGAGCGCCAGGCCGCCCTGTTGGCCACGCCACCGACTCCCCGGTAGTGCGATTGGTACTGGCGTCGGCCAACCCCGACAAGGTCCGCGAGATCGCCGCCATCCTCGTCGGCCACGATCTCGTACCGCGACCCGTAGAGGTTCCCGACGTCGATGAGATGGGCGCGACGCTCGAGGAGAACGCCCGACTCAAGGCCGTCGCCCTCGTGGAGGCGACCGGCGACGCGGCGGTGGCCGACGACACCGGGCTCGAGGTCGACGCTCTCGGCGGGGCCCCTGGGGTGTTCTCGGCCCGCTTCGCCGGCGAGGGTGCCACCTACGCCGACAACGTGGCCAAACTGCTGGCCGTGCTGCACGGGGTGGAACACCGGCGAGCGCGCTTCCGAACCGTCGCACTGGCCCGATTCCCGGACGGCTCGGAAGTTCTCGCCGAGGGCGAGGTCGTCGGCGACATTGCGACCTCGGCTCGGGGCGCTGCGGGCTTCGGGTACGACCCGGTCTTCGTCCCCGTCGGCGGCGACGGCCGTTCGTTCGCGGAGATGTCGCCCGAGGAAAAGCACGCCATCTCTCACCGGGGACGAGCGTTCCGAGCCCTGGACGCGCTTCTGGGCGAACCCGCCCGGCCGGAGGCCGAGTAGGTCCGCCCAGAAGAGCGCGTCAGTTAGGACTTGTTGGCGGCGGTCTTCTTGGTCGCAGCCTTGCGCGTGCGGGCCGCAACCTTGCGGGCGGCCGTCGCTGCCTTGGCCTCCTCCTGCGCCTTGGCGTAGGCGATCGTGGTCTGGTCTTCGATCTCCGCGCCGGCGGCCAGTTTTTGCACCGAGCGGATACCGCCCATGGCCGAGGCCTTGGAGTTGTAGGACTCGCTGGTGGCCACGATCTGACCGTTGGTGGACAACAGGCTGAAGCGGAACTTGCCGGTTGTCCCCTTCTTCACGACGAACTTTGCAGGCACTGCGTCTCCTTGATGGTTGGGGAAGTGATCACCATCCGCGCATGTCGATGGGCCACGTGTCAAGGACTCTGCCCTCACTGACCACATGGAACACCTCGTGGTACGCCACCGTGGGGTCGACGTGGGCGGGAACGACGGAGACGCGTTTGCCAACGGCGACCGCCGCGTCGGGTGCGAAGGTGACGTGTTCGTCGCTGCAGAACCACACCTTGCCGGCCTCCATGGTGGGGAGACCGTGGTCCATGCCGAGGGCCTTCAGGCCGCAGTCAGCCACGGCGAACTTCTCGCTGACGGAGACGACGGTGGCCAGCACGGTGAGGGCCTGGCGGAACGGCATGTCGAGTTGGCCGTAGGCCGTGTCCATGAGCGCGTAGGAGCCGGCCTGGATCTCGGTGCCCCACGTGTTCAAGTCGTAGGTGCCGGTTCCGCCGGTGCTGATGACACCCTCGTCCGCAGCGACGAGCTCGGCCGCCCGGACGAGGAGTGTCATGGCTTCGCCGACCTTTTGGGTGCGCTCGGCGCGGTCGGTCAGGCCGACGACGTGTCCCTCGTAGCCCATCACGCCGCGCACCTCGAGACCGCGTCGGCGCGCCGCGTCTGCGAGGCGTCCGGCGTCTTCCGGTGGGCAGCCACAGCGGGGCAGCCCGACGTTCACGTCGACGAGCACCTCGCGAACGCCACCGTCCGCCGCGGCATCGATCGTCGCCTCGCTGTCGACGGCAACGGTGATGCGGGCGCCGTGGGCATCGGCGGCGGCACCGAGGCGACGGGCATCGACGACCTCGTTGGCCAGGAGGAGGTCGTCGCCGAGGCCGGCGGCGGCCAGCACCTCGATCTCTCGGATCGTCGCCGCCGTGAACGTGCGGTGGCCGACCTCCGCCTGGCGTCGAGCGATGCCGGTGCACTTGTGCGCCTTGACATGGGGGCGAAGCCGCGCGCCCGGCAGCGCGTTCGACATGACCGAAAGGTTGTGCTCGAAGGCGTCGGCATCGATCAGGAGGGCGGGGGTCTGGAGGCTGTGGAGGTCGCTCATGCAACGACCGCCTCGGCCTCGATCTCGACCTTCCACTCCGGGCGGAGCAGCGCGGCGACGACGAGTTGGGTCGAGGCCGGACGGATGGTGCCGAACACCTTGCCGTGGGCCCGGCCGACGGCGTCGGCGTCGGCGGCATCGGTGAGGAACTGGCGGGTGCGCACAACGTGCTCGGCGCCGGCGCCGGCCTCAGCCAGTGCGGCGAGGATGATCTCGAGGCAGCGGGTCGCCTGCACTTCGGGATCGGGGTCGGTCGTTCCGTCGGGCCAGATGGGGGCCGTGCCGGCCACCCATACGTGTGTGCCGACCCGTACGGCGCGGCTGAAGCCGATCGTCGGTTCGTACGGGGAGCCGGAGGAGATCAGCTGTCGCTCTGCCATGCGGGCAAGCTACTCAGACGCCCCGCTGGTCTCCCCAGAGGAGCACGTGGAGCCGGGTCGTCAGGTTCCACCCGCGGGCCAACGCCGGCTCGGCCAAGAGCCGGCTCCGGGCCACGATCGTCGTCGCGTCCGTCCCCTCCGGCATCACCCAGACATCGTGGAGGCCGCACGCCTCCACGATGCCGCTGATCTCGTCGAGGTCGGCCTCGATGTCATCGCCGACCACGAACTTGAACGCGGCCTTGCCGGTGGCCTCGAAGGCCTGCAGCACGTCGGGCCGGTAGCGGCGCTCGAGCTCGTTGCCGCTGTTGGCCGTCTTGGGGGACACATTGAATCGATCGACCAGCGTGACCACGGACGGATCGGGAGCCACCACGCCGGCGGTCTCGATCTCGATGGCGCAGCCGTCGTGCCGCAGGCTCCGCAACAAGGGCGGGAGGTGCGACTGCTGCAACAACGGCTCGCCGCCGGTGATCACGACGAGGCCGACGTTCATCGACCGCACCTGGGCGACGATGTCGTCCACCGGGCGGGTCGTGAGCTCCACAGCGGGATCGTGGTCGTCCCACCGCCACGTGTAGGGCGTGTCACAGAAGGTGCACCGGAGGCCGCACCGGCCGAGTCGCACGAACCCTGCCCGCCGGCCGAGCGACGGCCCCTCGCCCTGCCAGGTCGGGCCGAACACCTCGGACACGACGAGGGTGTTGAACACGAGCCGATGGTAGGCAGGGTCCATGGCACCTCGGTTCATCGTCTACGGCGCCGGCGCGATCGGCGGCACCATCGGCGGCCGGCTCTTCGAGCACGGACACGAGGTCGTGCTCGTCGCGCGCGGGGCCCACGGCGAGGTGTGTCGCGACGACGGCCTCCTCCTTCGCACGGCCGACCGCGAGGTGCGCGTGCGGGTGCCGACGGTGCTGCACCCGTCGGAGCTGACCATCGACCCCGCTGGCGACGTGGTCATCTTGGCCATGAAGACCCAGGACACGGCGGATGCCCTCGGGGCGCTGGCCGCCGTGGCACCGGCGGCGACGCCCATCGTGTGCGCCCAGAACGGCGTGGAGAACGAACGGATGGCGATGCGCCGGTTCGCCAACGTGCACGGCATGTGCGTAATGCTCCCGGCCACCCACCTCGAGCCGGGCGAGGTCGAGGTGAGCTCGACGCCGATCGCCGGCATCCTCGACGTCGGCCGCTATCCCAGCGGCCTCGACGACACGGCCATTGCCGTGGCCGGCGCCCTCGACACCAGTGGGTTCTCCAGCCAACCCGTTCCCGACGTGATGCGCCGCAAGTACGCCAAACTCCTGATGAACCTCGGGAACGCCTTGGACGCGGCCTGCGGGGCCGGCGCCCGTTCGAGCCCACTCTTGGCGGCGGCGACCGACGAAGCCAGGGCGTGTTTCGCCGCCGCCGGCATCGACTTCGCCTCTGCCGAAGAGGACCGGGCTCGTCGCGGCGACCTCGTCACGGTGAAGCCGATCGGTGGCCGGCCGCGTGGTGGCGGATCGACCTGGCAGAGCCTGGCCCGCGGCACGGGTCGCACCGAGGTCGACCACCTCAACGGCGAGATCGTGCTCCTCGGGCGCCTCCACGGGGTGCCCACACCCGTCAACGAGTACTTCCAGGCGCTCGGCAACCGGCTCGCTCGCGACGGCACCGCGCCCGGAACGATCGACGTGGCCGACCTGGAGCGTCAACTTCGGAGTTGACCGTGCCCTGGCAAGGGGAACTCCGAAGTGGACGCTCAGGCGGGATCGTCTTGGCCGGCCTCGGCGAATCCCTTGGCCCGAAGGGCGCACGAGTCGCAGCGACCGCACGGCTCGGTGCCGCCGCGGTAACACGACCACGTGAGCCCCAGCGGTGCGCCGACGGACACCCCGAGGCGCACAATGTCGGCCTTGGTCAACTCGAGGAGCGGGGTGCGAACGGCGATCGGTCGACCCTCGACGCCTCGCTTGAGGGCCAGCGCGGCGGTGGCGGCGAAGGAGGCGATGAACTCGGGCCGGCAGTCGGGGTAGCCGCTGTAGTCGAGGGCGTTGACCCCGATGCTGATGGCGTCGAGGTCGCGCGCCTCGGCGACGCCCATGGCGACCGAGAGGAAGATGAGGTTGCGGGCCGGCACGTAGGTGACGGGGATCTCGGGAGGCGCAGCGGACGACATGGGCGCATCCGGGACATCGATGCCGGCATCCGTGAGCGCTGAACCGCCCCATGCCGACGCATCGAGGTGCACGACGAGGTGGTCGGCGCCATAGTGATCGGCCACAGCCGCCGCCCGCTCGAGCTCGATCCGGTGGCGTTGTCCGTAGTCGAACGTCAGGGCCACGAGCGGCTCGCTCGGATGTTCCTCCTCCGCGGCCAAGGCGAGGCACACCGTGGAGTCGAGTCCTCCGGACAAGACGACGAGGTGCCCGGCTATCGCTGCACCTCGACGAAGCTGTCGGCCGTCTCCCAGAGGCGGATGCGGGACACGGCAAGATCTGCCGCCTCCACCGTCTTCCAGATCTCGGCCGCCAGCACCTCGGCCGTCGGGTTGTCGAGGAACTCATTGAGATAGCGGTGGTCGTAGGCGGCGATCACGTCGCGCTCCACCACCACCTTGATGTCGGCGAAGTCGATCACGATGCCCTGATCGCCGACGGGACCGTCGACGGTGACCTCGAGGCGGTAGCTGTGGCCGTGGAGGCGGCGGCACTTGCCGTCGTGCCAGGGCAGCTGATGCGCCGCTTCGAAGGTGAAACATCGCGTCACCGAGGTCCGCATCTCCCTCCCACGCTACGCCAGGGAAAAACCCGTGGGCGCGGAGGGAGTCGAACCCTCATGCCGAAGCGCCGGCACCTAAAGCCGGTGTGTCTGCCGTTCCACCACGCGCCCTACCCGTGCGAGGTTAGGCGGCGACATTGCGGCGGAAGGCGTGCGGGCCGTCGACATCGAACCCCAGACGCGACTATCCCCCTGACCGGCGGGAGGTCAGGGGGACCGTCGGGAGGATCTCTATCCGCGACCGGGCCCACTGAAACCCGGTGGCGAGAACAATGTTGAGAGCAACCGGAAGGTAGCGTGTCGCCATGTCGTTCCCCTCCTCGCCCGCCCCGTCCTCGATCTTGGTGCCCACGATGGCCGGCCCCGGCGACGGCGGGAGCTTCGACCTCTTTCAACAGCTCCTCCGCAAGCGGATCGTGTTCCTCGGCGACGCCATCGACGACCGGCTGGCCGGCGTCGTGTGCGCGCAGCTCCTGTTGCTGGCCGAGGATTCCGACAAGGACATCGCCGTCTACATCAACTCCCCCGGCGGCTCGGTCACGGCCGGTCTCGCGATCTACGACACCATGCAGTTCGTCGCCTGCGACGTCTCGACGGTGTGCATCGGTCTGGCCGCGTCGATGGGGCAGTTCCTGCTCTGCGCCGGCGCCCATGGCAAGCGCTTTGCCCTGCCCCACAGCCGGGTGATGATGCACCAGCCCCTCGGCCAGTTCCAGGGTCAGGCGGCCGACATCGCCATCCAGGCCGAGCAGATCATCTACATGAAGCGCATGATGGCCGAGCGGATCGCGCAGCACACCGGCCAGACGGTCGAGCGGATCGAAGAGGACTCCGATCGCGACCGCTGGTTCACGGCCGAGGAGGCGCAGGCCTACGGCTTCGTCGATCAGGTCATCAGCCGCACCGCCGTCCCGAGCACGCCGACGGCCTGATCGTCGAGGGCGTCAGGCCCCAGCGATGCCGGCGAGCGTCGGAACGAGCGGGGTGCCATCTGAGGAGCCGGGGTCGAGCAGGACGTCGAGGAGTGGATCGAGCAGGGGCGCCACGGGATCGATGATCGGCTCGGTGCCGGGCACGGGGGGCGGGTCGGTCGGCGCCGGCAAGACAGGGGGAGTCGGAGTCGGCACCGGGCCGGGAGGTGCCGGGGCCGGTGCGGGTGCAGGGCTCGGTGCATCGGCTGGGGACGGTACGGCGGCGGGTCGGTCGAGCGAAGGATCGTCGAGGGCAGACGTGGTCGAGGCGACGCCGGGCGCCGTGACGACCGGAAGGACGACGGCGGGTGTCGGGAGGAGAGCCAGGATCGTCTCGCCCAGCGAGGGCACCGGGCGGGTGCGGCCCAGGTTCACGACGGCGGCGGCGGGGGAGGCGGCAGCCGAAGCCGGGTTGCGCTCCGGTCCGCCCGACCCGAGCCCGTTCGTGCCGATCTGTACCCCCAGGGCGACGAGGCCCAGCGACGCGACCGTGGCCGCCGCCGCTGCGACGATGCGAAACGCGGATGGTGCGTCGAGGCGCAGTTCTGCCATTTCGACACCGACCGTACGTGTTCGGGCGGATTCCGACCATGGTCCGACCGGGCCATTTTCAGCTGGCTCGCAAGAACTAGTCATCTCGACGGGGTGACCGGTGCCGGCCCGCCGGCGTAAGCGGTGAAGACGAAGATTACGGCCAGGACGGCCAGCGCCACGATCCACCACGGAAAGCGCCGACCGCTGGGGCCGCCGTGTCGCCATGGTTCCTCATCGGCATCGAGAACCCCCAGCTCCAGTGCCTCGTCGTACGAGGCGCGTCGGTTGGGGTCGCCGAGCACGGCCCAGGCCGAGCGCACCAACTCCAGGGCGGCATCTGCTTCGGCTCCCGGAAGCCCCGGATCCCGGGTGTCCGGGTGCAGCGCCCGGGCGTGGGTCCGGTACGCCGTCCGCACCTCTTCGATCGACGATGCAGGCGCCACGCCCAGCACGTCGTACCAGCTGCGCAGCTAGGCACCCACGGCGTGCACGCCGCCGTCGACGTGGATGATCTCGCCGGTGGTCGCCGGAAACCAGTCAGAGAAGAGGGCCACGCAGGCCTTGGCCACGGGCGTGGTGTCGCGCAGGTCCCAGCCGAGCGGAGCCCGGGACGTCCAGGTTTCCTCGAACTGGTCGAAGCCGGGTATCGATTTCGCCGACATCGTACGAAGTGGCCCGGCGGCGACGAGGTTGACTCTGATGTTGTGGCGTCCGAGGTCGCGGGCGAGGTAGCGCGACGTCGATTCGAGCGCAGCCTTGGCCACGCCCATCCAGTCGTAGACGGGCCAGGCGACCGACGCATCGAAGTCGAGTCCGACGATGGAGCCGCCGCCAGCCGCCTGCAAAAGGGGCAGGCAGGCATGAGCCACGGCCTTGAGCGAGTAGGCCGAGACCTCGAGCGCTGCTCCTACGTCGGCCCACTCGGCCTTGAGAATGTCTCCCCCCAGGCAGGTGGCCGGGTTGGCGTTGGCGATGGCGTGGAGCACACCGTCGACCGAACCCCAGCGTGATTGGAGCGAGGCGGTGAGGGCGGCGACATGGGTGGGGTCCTGCACGTCGAGCTCGAGGATCTCCACCGGCGCCGGCAGCCTGCGCGAGACCCGTTCGGTGAGACGCATCACCCGACCGAAGGACGTGAGTATCACCTCGGCGCCCTCTTCGAGGGCGAGCTTGGCCACGCCGTACGCGATCGAGTCGTCGGTGAGGACACCGGTGATGAGCAACTTCTTGCCGTCGAGCAGTCCGGGCACAGTTCCTCCTACAGGGGGCCGTTGGCGTGACGGCGTCGGGGCGAGTGATCGCGCTTGTGGGCCAGCGCCTCGAGGGCGGCGGCCAGCACGGCGCGGGTCGTGAGCGGGTCGATGATGTCGTCGACGTACCCGCGCGCCGCGGCGATCGACGGCGTGCAGTAGCGCTCGGCATAGTCGGACTCGAGGTCGAGGCGCTCGGCCAGCGCCGCTTCGGCGTCGTCGGACGCTGCCAGCCGCCGGCCGTGCAGTACCTGGACGGCCTGAGGCGGGCCCATCACGGCGATCTCGGCGTTGGGCCACGCCACGCACAAGTCGTTGCCCATCGTCTTGCAGTCCATCACGATGTAGGCGCCGCCGTAGGCCTTGCGCAGGATCACGCAGAGGCGCGGCACTGATGCCGCGGCGTACGCGTGCACGAGCTGGGCGCCGTGGCGGATCATGCCGCGCCACTCGATGTCTTTGCCCGGCTGGTAGCCCGGCGTGTCGACGAGCGAGACGAGCGGAACCCCGAAGGCGTCGCACCACTGCACGAACCGGGCCGCCTTCTGCGACGCCTCGATGTCGAGGGTGCCGGCGAGCTGGGAAGGCTGGTTAGCGACGAAACCGACGGAGTGTCCGGCGATCCGCCCGAGTGCAGTCACGACGTTCGGCGCGTGGCGTTCCTTGCACTCGAGGTACCAGCCGTCGTCGCACAGATCGTCGATCACGCGTCGCACGTCGTAGGACGCCATGGCCGAGTGGGGGACGACGTCGACGGCATGACGGACCGGGCGCTCGATGGGATCGTCGCAGTGGAACAGCGGTGGGTGTTCGCCGTTGTTGGGCGGAAGGAAGGACAACACGTCGAAAGCGAGCTCCATGGCCTCGTCCTCGTCGGAGGCGACGAACGAGGCGACGCCACTACGCAGGGCGTGGACGGCGGCGCCACCGAGCGATTCGTGGGTCGCGTCCATCCCGGTGAACTCGAGCAGTGCGTCCGGCCCACTGACGTAGGCAAACGCCCCGTCGGTCATGATGACGATGTCGGCCAGGCCGAGCAGGAGGGCCGGGCCGGACACCGCAGGGCCGGTGACGACCAACACGATGGGCACGACGCCGCTGGCCATCGAGAGGGCGCGAGCGATGTGTCCCCATGCGTGGAGGGAAGCGACGCCCTCGGCCACGTCGGCGCCCGATGTCGACAAGACACCGACGATGGGAACGCCGGTATCGACGGCGGTTCGCACCAGTGAGGCAATCGTCTCGCCTTCGATCGTCCCGATGGCGCCACGGTGCTTTCCGCCCTCGAGGCGGAACCACCCGACCGGCGGCCCATCGCCGCCGAGCCGCGTGATCGAGGCCTCGGCCGCCCCGCCCCGCCGTGCGGCGACGGGGAGAAACGGGTCGGCGTGGATCCTCATCCGAGAGACATTCCCGATCTACGCGCGCTTCGGGGCCTCGAGGGCCCCCGATGGCGCGTAGAACGGCATGAGGAGCGGGTTACGCCAGGCCGAGGACGAGGGACGCGTTGTGGCCGCCGACCCCGAAGGAATTCGACAAGGCCACGCCGTCGCCGATCTCCCGAGCCGCACCATGGACGATGTCGGCC
>JBKJKM010000288.1:0-5816 GCA_046597375.1 Acidimicrobiales bacterium
AGCAACGCGGCGTCGGGAGCGCCAGCGAGCAGCCGCCGTGAGCGGAGCCAGCTGTACCGGCGCAGCGAACCATCTAGCAACGCGGCTGGCCAGAGTTCGGCCAGAGGCGTGGCCGGAGGCGCTGCCTCCGGCAGAACGTCAGGCCAAGCGCCGGCGGGCCACTTCGAAACAGGCGATGGCGGCGGCGGCGGCGACGTTGAGGGAGCTCAAGGCGCCGAGCTGGGGAATGGCGGCCAGGACGTCGCAGCGCTCGCGCACGAGGCGGGAGAGCCCGGTGCCCTCGGCGCCGAGGACGAGGGCGACAGGCTCCGTGGCCAGCTCGAGGCCGAAAACGAGTTGATCGGCGTCACCATCGAGGCCAACGGTCCAGACGCCGGCGGTGGCGAGGGTCTGCAGAGCGGCCGGAATGCCGCTCACGAGGGTCATCGGCACGTATTCGATGGCGCCGGCGGCCGCCTTGGCCACCGTGGGGGTGACGTGGACGGAACGATGCCGTCCCAGGATGACGCCGGTGACGCCGGAGCTGTCGGCAGTTCGGAGGAGCGCGCCCAGGTTCTGGGGGTCGGTGACCCCGTCGAGGACGAGGAGGAAGGGCGGCGCAGCGTCCGGCTTTCGCTGGACGAGTCGGGAGAGATCGGCCTCGGGAAGTGCATCGGCGTGGGCCAGGACTCCCTGCGGGGCTTCGCTGCGGGCCTCGGCATCGAGGCGACCCCTGGCGACCTGGCGGATGGCGACCCGCTGTTCCTCCGCCAGGTCGAGGATCTCCCGGACGACGGGGTGGTCGGGGTCGGCCGTGTCGGAGATCCAGACGTCCTTGACGCGACGCCGCCGCGCCACCAGGAGTTCACGTACGGCCCGCCGGCCCTCGATCTGCTCGCCTCCCAGACCCTCCGTGCGGGTTTTGGAGACGCCAGTGGGCGGTTTTGCCCCACTGGACGCTCGAAAACCGGCGTTGCGGCCGCCGGGGCGGGGCGGGCGGGCGCGGCCGGGCGGAGGGGCCGGACTCACGACGGCCGCTCGACGAGGGCGACGGCCCAGCAGGCCACGCCTTCCTGGCGACCCAGCGAACCGAGCCCTTCGGCCCGCTTGGGCTTGACCGAGACGTCGGCGCCGGCCGCCACCCGCAGCCGGGCCTCCATCGACTGGCGGTGCGGGGCGAGCTTGGGAACTTCGAGGACGACGGCGCAGTCGACGTTGATCGGGGTCCAGCCGGCGTCGGTCACCCGCTGGCGGACGGTGGCCAAGAGGGCGATCGAGTCAGCGCCCTCCCACTGCGGGTCGTTGGCGGGGAACATGGTCCCGAGATCGCCGAGGCCGGCGGCGCCGAGCAGGGCGTCGGCCACGGCGTGGGCGATCACATCGCTGTCGCTGTGTCCAACGAGGCCACGACCCTCCAGAACGACGCCGCCGAGCACGAGGCGGCGGGCGGGGTCGTCGGAGAAGGGATGGACGTCGAAGCCGAGTCCGACCCGGATCACGGCGATCGTTCGGCCAGCAGGGCCCGGGCCACGGTCAGGTCGTCCGGGTGGGTCAGCTTGAGGTTGGACGGGTCGCCGGCGACCACGACGACCGTGCCACCGGCCGCCTCGACCAGGCCGGCGTCGTCGGTGGCGTCGGGCGCGCCGGCGTGGGCGGCCCGCAGCGCCGCCGCCGCGAACCCCTGGGGCGTCTGCACCTCGACGAGGTCGGAGCGGTCGATCGTCTCAACGTCCCGCTCCCCCACGACCCGCTTGACCGTATTGGCCATGGGGACGCCGGGGACGGCGCACTCGGCACCGGCCCGCACGGCGGCGACGACGGCCTCGAAAAGCGAGATCGGCGCCAGCGGGCGGGCGGCGTCATGGACGAGGACGACATCGGCGTCGCCGGGCACGGCGGCCAGTCCGGCCCGCACGGATTCGCTCCGGGTGGATCCGCCCGGCACCACGGCGTCGACACCCGGCTCGCGCCGTCCGGCCGAATCGGGCGGCACAACCAATACGACGCCCTCGCTCACCGAGCGGGCGGCCTCGAGGGCCCAGTCGAGCACCCGCCGGTCACCCAGACGCTCGTACTGCTTGGCCCGCCCGAAGCGCGTTCCGCCGCCGGCAGCCACGACGATCGTCCAGACAGGCACGGCCGCCAAGCTACCGGGCTCTTCCTAGCCCGCTTGGGAGACGCTGGCGAAGAGCATCGTGCCCATCGCCGTCTTGGCGTTGCCGGTGATGCGGGCGTCGACCTCTCGACCGACGAGGGTCTCGCCGTCGGCGACCACGACCATGGTGCCGTCGTCAAGGAACCCGACGCCCTGGCCCGGCTCCTTGCCGGGCCGAGTGATGGGGAGACGCACGACTTCGCCGGCCACGTGCACGGTGCGCATCCCGTCCGAGAGCCGATGCAGGCTGAGACACTTCACGCCCTGGAGCTCGGCCACCCGCTGAAGTGGTTCGTCGACCGTGACCAGATCGACCCGCAGCCGGCGGGCAAGGGCGACGAGCTTGGCGTCGACCTCCTCGTGCTCGACGACCTCGTCGTCGAGGATGTGCACGTCGACACCGCGGAGGCCCTGGAGGGCCTCGAGCAGGTCGAGCCCGCGACGGCCCTTGCGCCGCCGGATCGGATCCTGGGCGTCGGCGATCGATTGCAGCTCGTCGAGAACGAAGCGCGGCACGAGCAGCGGTCCGCGGAGGAACCCGGCGCGGGCGATGGCCAGGAGGCGGCCGTCGATGATGGCGCTGGTGTCGACGAGGTGGGCGTCGCTCTCCGGTCCGAACGGGGTGGCCCGGACCAGCGGCCGGGTGGACAGGCCGGCCAAGGCCAACAGGTCTTCAGACTTCCGCGATGCAACCCGCCACCCGAGTGACACCCCGGTCCACACGATCAGACCGAAGATGGGCCAGCCCCAGAGACCAGGCAACAACAGGACGGCCGGAAGAGCGAGCAGGCAGGAAAGGCCGCCAGCGCAGGCGGCACCGACGCCACCGGCCAGGAGGCGACCGGGGTGGAGCTCGTCGACCCGTTTCTCCACCAGGCCCATGGCCATGCCGACCAGCCGGCCCACGATGCCCCCGGCGACATAGCCCACGCAGGCCCCGAGCGTGGCGCCGATGATGGGGCCGTTGCCAGCCAGCTCACCGACGACCTGGGGTTCGTTGCCGCGCGCCAGCGTGTATCCGGCGGCCGTGGCCAGGAACACGATGAAGAGGCGGACGATCTCGACGAACACGATGAGGTATCGGCTCGTTCGCGGCCCACCTCAACGACGATCTACCGCGAGGGCAGGGTTACGGCAGGGCTTCGTTGAGCTTCTTCTCGGCTTCTTCCTCGGACACGCCGATGGCGAAGGTCAATTCGGACACGAGAATCTGGCGGGCTTTGGAGAGCATGCGCTTCTCGCCGGCCGAGAGCCCCTTGTCCTTGTCCCGGATCGAGAGGTTCCGGACGACCTCGGCCACCTGGTAGATGTCGCCGGACTTCAGCTTCTCCACGTGGTTCTTGTAGCGCCGCGACCAGTTCGTCGGCATCCGCGCTTCCTTCTTGCGCAGGACGGCGAAGACCTCTTCGACCTCTTCGTCGTTGATGACCTCGCGGAGGCCGACCTCGTCGCACTTGTTGGTCGGCACCATCAGCGTCAGATCGCCGTAGGCGAGCTTGAGGACGAGGTACTCGTTCGTTTCACCGAACGCCTCCTTCTTCTCCTTGCGCTCGATCACCGCCGCACCATGGTGCGGGTAGACGACCTTGTCACCGACGTCAAACGGCATAGCTCTCCCAAGAACGGTACAACGGGTTTCCTTGCAGGGTACGGGTCGTTCATCGCTTCTGCCAATCGCCGTCAACCTGGGCTCCGGTGACCTCGGTCACGGTCGAAGTACGCTCCCCGCGTGGAGATCGTCGACCTGTTGGGCCAGTCCGACCTCTTCCACGGCTTCGACCCTCTGGCCCTCGCCGCCGTCGCCGAGGCGGCGGAGGTGCGGGAGCTGCGCCGCAACGACATCGTGTTCGACGAGGAGGACCTGCCCGAGGAGCTCTACGTCGTGCGCTCCGGACGCATCGCCCTGGCCAACACGTCGGTCGACGGTCGGGAGTCGGTGATCGCCTTGATGGAGGCGGGGGACCTGTTCGGCGAGATGCCGCTCCTCGACGGAGGCGGCCGGTCGGCCGGTGCGCGCGCGCTCGAACCGTCCGAGCTCGTCGCCGTGCCGTATGCGCCGGTCGAGGCGATCCTCAAGGCCAGTCCCGAGCTGCTCTGGGGGGTGGTGCGACTGTTGAGCCAGCGGCTGCGCACGACCGACGCCGCCCTGGCCGACTCGGTGTTCCTCGACGTGACCGGGCGCACGGCCAAGCGGCTGTTGGAGCTGGCTGGCGACGCCGACGAGTTCGTGCTGCCCGTCACCCAGGAGGAGCTGGCCGGCATGGTCGGCGCGTCCCGGGAGCGGGTGAACAAGGCGCTCTCGGCCTTCATCCGCCTCGGCTGGCTCGAGCAGTCCGAGCGTCGGTATCGCATCACCGACCGAGAGCAACTGTCCCGCCGAGCCCGCTGAGTTTTCGGCCTCGCTCTGCGGCGCCGCCCTCCGGGCCGGGGCCTTGCCGCTCGGCTGGCGGCTGCTCGCTGGCGCTCCCGACGCCGCCGGGCTTCAACATCGTCAGGCGAGGAAGCTGACGGTGCGGCGCCAGGCGTCGGCGGCGTCGACGGGCCGGTGGGCCGGACGGGACGGGTCGTGCACGAACCCGTGCTCGGCGTCGGCATAGACCTCGACAGTGACGTGATCGCCTACGGCGACGAGGTCGGCGATGTCGGCGGGGGGCGTGAAGTGGTCGGCGCCGCCAAGGATGGCGAGGACGTCGCTGCACTCGGCCCGGGCCAGGGCGTCGAGGGGGTCGTCGCCGGCGGTCGACCACGGCTCGGGCGGCCGGATCATTCCGTAGAAGGCGACGGCGCGGTCGAATCGTCCGGTGCCGGCGGCCCGGAAGGCGTTCATGCCACCCATGCAGAACCCGATGACGCCGGCGCGAGCGGCGCCGCTGCGCTCCTGGGCGAGGTCGGCGCCGAGCTGCAGATCGGTCGTGAGTCGCTCCACGTCGATGCGGTGGGCGAGTCGGTCGGGTAGCGCCAGGCCTCCCAACGGACCGGGAAAGGGCTCGACGGCGCACACCGCCCACCCCTGCTCGGCCGCCAGCCGGGACGCCAGGTCATCGAAGAGCGGACGAAGCCCCATGACGTCGGGAGCGAGAACGAGGGCCCGTCCGGCCGGGCCGTCGGGGAGGATGAGCTCGGCGGGGGTGCCCGACGGGAGTTCGATGCGCATCAGGTGTACCGATCGAGAATGGAGGTCTCGGCCAGACGGGTGAGACCGTCCTTGATGGCCCGGGCGCGCGTGCCGCCGACACCCTCGACGTCGTCGAGATCATCGATCGTGGCCCGCAGGATCTTCTGGAGGTTGGCAAAGCGAGTGACGATGCGCTCGACGATGGCATCGGGAAGTCGGGGAATCTTCGACAGAAGCCGGAAACCCCGGGGCTGGAGGCTGGCATCGAGCTCGCTCGCTTCGAGGTGCAGCACCGCCGCCACTGCCTTGAGATCGAGGAGCGCCTCGGTCGTCAGCTCCGACAGCGTGGCCATGGCCTTGTCGAGCAGGCTGGGCTGGTCGCGGAAGTAGTCCTTGATGACGAAGCGGCGGTCGTCGTCGACCCCGCCCATAAGCTCTTCGAGCTGCAACAGCACCAGTCGCCCATCGACGCCCAGCTCGACGATGTAGCCCTCGAGCTCCTCGGCGATGCGCCGCACCATCTCGGCCCGCTGCAACACGGTGACGACGTCGCGGACCGTGACCAGG
>JBKJKM010000105.1:0-4913 GCA_046597375.1 Acidimicrobiales bacterium
GACCCCGCGGAGGCGCCCCCCGCCGGCGTTGCGGCCCTCGACGAGGGCTCACCCGCGCTGGCGGCGGGATTGCTTGCCTCGGCGCTGAGCACTGGCGTCCCATCCGGCGCCGCCGACCGCCTGCGTGCCCTCGCACTGCCGATCCTGGGGGATTGACGACATGACCATGGACTTCCCTGATGCCCTTCGCTGGCTCGACGACCGCACCAACCTCGAGGCCATGGTGTCGCCGATCCGCCTGGCGCCACCCAACCTCGACCGCATGCGCGAGCTGCTGGGGCTCCTGGGCGACCCGCAGACGGGCTTCCCGGTGCTGCACCTCACCGGCACCAACGGCAAGACGTCGACAGCACGGATCCTCACGCGGCTGTTGGAGGTCGCCGGTCTCACCGTCGGCACCTACACCAGCCCCCATCTCGAGTCGATCACCGAGCGGATCAGCCGCAACGGCGAGTCCATCTCGGATGAGGAGTTCGCCGACGCCATCGCCGGCGTCGCCGGGGTGGCCGGGATGATGTCGGAGCGACCGTCGTACTTCGAGGTGCTCACGGCGGCGGCCTACCGATGGTTCGGCGACGTGGCCGTGCATGCCGCCGTGGTCGAGGTCGGCCTGCTCGGAATGTGGGACGCCACCAACGTGGCCGACGGCCAGGTGGCGATTCTCACCAACGTCGGTGCCGACCACCTCGACTACGCCGGGTCGGTCGAGAACATCGCCCGGGAGAAGGTCGGCATCGTGAAGCCAGGCTCCATCTTCTTGCTGGGCGAGACGAGCGAGGAACTGGCGCCCCTGTTCGCCGACACCGAAGCCGAGGAGGTCTGGCGGCGGGAGGAGGACTTTGCCGTCGTCGAGAACGAGCTGGCCGTCGGGGGACGCCTGATCACGTTGCGCACGCCGACCTCCATGTACGAGGACTTGTTCCTCCGCCTCCACGGGGCGTACCAGGCCGAGAATGCATCGATCGCCTTGGCTGCCTGCGAGGCGTTCATCGGCGGGCCGCTCGACGCCGACCTCGTGATGGAGGCCTTCGACACCGTCCGGTCCCCGGGCCGGCTCGAGGTGATGGGCCGCCAGCCGCTCTGCCTGCTCGACGGTGCCCACAACCAAGCGGGCGCCCAGGTCCTGGCTTCGGCGGTGGAGGAAGAGTTCGGTGAGGTCCAGCACTGGACCCTGGTCATCGGCCTGTTGTCGCCTCACGACCCGGACGAGTTCCTCGCCGCCCTCGACCTCTCCGACATCGTGCGGGTCGTGGCCTGCGCGCCCCGATCCCCGCGGGCGGTGTCGGCAGCCGACGTGGCGGCGGCGGCCGCGCGACGTGGCCTTCACGCCGAGATCGGCGACGGCGTGGCCGAAGCGGTCGGCCGCGCCCTCGCCGGCTGTGCAGCCGAGGACGGGGTGTTGGTCACCGGATCCCTCTACGTCGTGGGCGAAGCGAGAACGGCCCTCCGTCGCGGCGTCGGGTAGGGGATTGGGGGCGCCGGCCGCTACGGTGCCGGGTCCTATGGACCGCACCTTCGTCGCCTGTAAGCCCGATGCCGTGGAGCGTGGGCTCTCCGGCGAGATCATCGCCCGCTTCGAGCGCAAGGGACTGAAGCTTGTGGCTGCCGAGCTCCGCACCATCGACCGAGATACGGCGGCCAAGCACTACGAGGAGCACGCCGCCAAGCCGTTCTTCGGTGAGCTCGTCGACTTCATCACCCGCGGCCCGGCCATGCTCTGCGTCTTCGAGGGCCCGGAGGACACCTGGAAAGTCGTCCGCACGCTGATGGGCGCAACCAACCCGAAGGAAGCGGCACCGGGCACGATCCGTGGCGACCTCGGGATCTTGATGACCGAGAACCTCGTCCACGGCTCCGACGGCCCCGAGTCGGCCCAGCGCGAGATCGGGATCTTCTTTCCGACCTTTTCCGCCTGACGTCATCCGTCTCGGCTCCGGGCGCCGAAAAGCCGTCGGGACGCGCAAGTTGTGGGGGTTCGTCCCGTTCTCTTGATGGGCGGGGGAACTGGAGCACACGATGGGAACCCGACGTCCGGGACGCACGGGTGCCGGCGCCGCCGGCCTCGCCCTCTTGATGGCCGGAAGTCTGACGCTGCCCTCTGGCGCCGCCTCGGCCGCCGGTGGGCCGGAGTCGATGGGCCGCTGGGCCGCTCCGTTCTCCGAGCCGACGATCGATGGGAAGCCATCGTCAGAGGCGTGCGTCGAGGGGTCGCAGTCGGGAGACGACCACGAGGGCAAGCACGTCATCTGCAAGCCGGCGGCCGGCTCGATCGCCGTCGTGGGCGGCACTGACGTCGTCTACTGGAACGCCCTCGAGGACACCGAGGAGGTCGAGGTGTCGATCGTCGGCGAGCTGGGGGCGGTCAGCATCAACGACCAGGTCCGCCGGCTCGACGTCGACGCGCGCCGGTGGGAGCAGACGTCACCGACCGACGGCGGCGCCAATCCGGACGGCTACCAGAGCGATCCGCTCTTCCCGGCTCTGGCGAGCGACGAGAAGTACAACGACGGCGCCCTGTTCTGCGCCGCGCTGACGTGGCTTCCAGACGGGCGGCTGCTCACCGCCGGCGGCACGGCCTACTACCACGACCCCGCCATCGCCGGAAAGTACGGCGTGAGCGAGCTCGAGGGCCTGGCCAACACCCGCATCTTCGACCCGGCGACCAACACCTGGACCCAGTCGGGCGACATGGGGATCGGTCGCTGGTATCCGACGTTGGTGCCGATGGCCGGCGGCAAGGTGTTCGTGGCCAGTGGCGTGAAGAAGCTGATCAAAACGGCGTACCCGGACAAGCCGCTCGACTCGCAGCGCAACGTGGTGCAATCCGAGACGTATGACCCCGCCTCGGGGACATGGAGCGACAACGGCGCCGGCGGCGAGAAGACCCTGCCCCTGTTCCCCCGCCTACACCTGTTGCCCAACGGTCACGTGTACTTCAACGCCGCCGGTCAGGTGTTCAACCCCAACGGCCAGGCCTACGACGAGGTCCTGTGGAACCAGGCGTCTTCGTATGATCCTGCCTCCAAGTCGTGGACCGACCTCGGCATCCCCGGCCTCGGGACGCCAGCACCGGGCTTTCGCGGCTCCACGTTCTCGGTGATGCTGCCGCTGCGCCCCGCGGCCGACGGCTCGTACTCGAAGGTGTCGTTCCTCACGGCTGGCGGCATCCTCGGCACCTCGCCGGGGACGTACTTCGCACTCAAGGACGGCCGGATCGACACGTTGTCGACGGCATCGGCCGGTCCGCCGGCGATGACATCCGAGGCGACCGGTCCCCTCAACCAGGCCCGGTGGTACGGGTCGGGCGTGCTGACCCCCACAGGCGAGGTCGTGGCGCTGTCCGGTGCGTCGGCCGACGAGGTCGTCGGGCCCGGGACGGCCATGCCGGTGACCCAGCCGGAGATCTGGAACCCGAAGACCGGCAGGTGGTCCGTGCTGGCCGGGGCCGCCGAGAAGCGGACCTATCACAACACCGCCGCCCTGTTGCCTGACGGCCGCATCCTGGTCGGCGGCCATGCGCCGATCTCGACGGCTTACCTCAACAACACGACGCTTGTCCCCGGTGTCACCACGCCCCAGGAGACCCGCAACCCGACATTCGAGATCTACTCACCGCCCTACCTGTTCCGCGGCGACCGTCCGAAGATCGAGCGGGCGCCCCGCTCGATCGCCGCCGACGGTCGCACGTTCGAGCTGGAGCTGGACATCCCCGCCTCCCAGGTGGAGTCGGTGGTGCTGATGCGCAAGACGTCGATCACCCACCTCGTCGACGGCGGCCAGCGTTCGGTCGAGCTGCCCTTCACCGCCGGGCCCACGGCGCAGCGCCTCCGGGTCACGGCGCCGCCCGACGCCGCCGTGGCGCCGGACGGGCCGTACCTGCTCTTCGTCAACCGCCGCACGCCCAGCGGTCCGGTGCCTTCCGAAGCCACCGAACTCGTCCTTCGGGGCGGTGCCGCGGTCGAGGCGGTCGCCGCCGACGAGGAGCCCACCGCGGGACCCATCGAACTTCCCATCCGACTCCCCATCGGGGCGCTGTCCACCAACGGTCCTGAGGTCGACCTCTCGGCCGCCGGCGCCGTCCCCGTCGACGTCAATCTCGCCTTCCATGAGATCGCCGAGATCAGCGGCACCCACGTGGACACGTCGCCGCCGCCCCCAGCCGCATCAGGTCTTGCGTCGATCGCCGCCTCCATCGCCTCGGCTCCGGCCCGAGGCGAAAACACCACCTGGATCCGGTCGTCCAAGGTGGTCGCCGCGACCGGGCTTCTCCTGCTGGCCGCCTACCTCCCGACCGCCATCAGACGCCGCCCCCGCCGTCCTTCCGCCGCCTGACCCCACCCCCACGCCGAGGTGGGTCGGGAGGGGTGTGGGTGGCGGTTGGGCGCCACCTCTCGTAGCCTGGAGAGCTGACCTCCGCCACTCCCTTCGAGAGGAGGCCCCGCCGCGTGTCCGACAACTTCTTCTCCTCCCTCATGGGCCGTGACATGGCCATCGATCTGGGGACGGCCAACACCCTCGTCTTCGTACGGGGTCGCGGCATCGTGTTGAACGAGCCGTCAGTGGTCGCCGTCAACACCAAGGACATGCGTCCCCTGGCCGTCGGCACCGAAGCCAAGCGCATGATCGGGCGCACGCCGAGTCACATCCAGGCCATCCGGCCGCTGAAGGACGGCGTCATCGCAGACTTCGAGATCTGCGAGAAGATGCTGCGCTACTTCATTCAGAAGGTGCACCCGCGGCGATTCGCCAAGCCCCGCATGGTCATTTGCGTCCCGTCGGGCATCACCGGCGTCGAAAAGCGGGCCGTGCAGGAGGCGGCGGAGTACGCCGGCGCCCGCAAGCCCGCCTACATCATCGAGGAGCCCATGGCGGCGGCCATTGGCGCCGGCCTGCCCGTCCACGAGCCGACCGGG
>JBKJKM010000179.1:0-3562 GCA_046597375.1 Acidimicrobiales bacterium
GTTCACCAACGTCCCCGAGATCGAGGACGTGCGGGTCATGGCCGAGACGCTGCGCGATCTCGGGGTCGTGGTCGATCACCCGACCCCCAACGTCTATGAGGTCGCCGGGTGATCGACCACGACCCCCAGATCGCGCAGGGTCTCGGCCATGACCCGCACGTCCTCGATCTCGGGGACGTTGGTGAACCGGCAGCGTTCGCCGGTGAGGGTCGCCGCGGCCATCAGCTTGAGGGCTGCGTTTTTGGAGCCGCTGATCGGGACGGTGCCGCTCAGCGGCCGGCCGCCCTCCACCCGGAAGACCTCGCGGGCGACCGCCTCCGGTCGGTACTCCCAGTGGAACGGGCGGGCTTCGGCCATCGTCGGCTCAGCCTACCCGCGGCGCCGCGGGCCCTCGCGATGACGGCGCTCGGCGACCCGGATCCGGAGCAGCGCCTGCTGGAGCGAGGCCCGCGCGGCGGCAAGACTGGCCGCGTCGGTCGGGCCGGCACCCTCCAGCGCGCGTTCCGCTTCGCGCCGGGCGGCCTGGGCCGTCTCGAGGTCGATCTCGCTGGCGATATCGGCCGTCTCGGCCATGACCACGACGCGGTCCGGGCGGACCTGCAGGAAGCCACCGACGATCGCGAACGATTCTTCGGCGCCACCCTTGCGGATGCGCAGTTCACCGACGCCGAGCATCGATACGAGCGGGGCGTGGTGCGGCAGCACCCCGAGCTCGCCCTCGATCCCCGGCAGGGTCACCGCATCGACCGTGTCCGAGTAGGCGAGCTGCTCCGGCGTGACGATCTCGAGCAGGAGCGGCATCGGTCAGCCCGCCAGCTTGGCGGCGTTCTCCCGAACGTCGTCCAGCGTGCCGGCCAGGAAGAAGGCCTGCTCCGGGAGCGTGTCCGTCTCGCCTTCGAGGATCTCCTTGAACGACGCGACGGTGTCCTTGATCCCGACGTACTGGCCGGGCCGGCCGGTGAAGACCTCGGCCACGAAGAACGGCTGGCTCATGAAGATCTGGAGGCGCCGGGCGCGCGCGACGGTCGACTTGTCCTCCTCGGACAGTTCGTCGATGCCCAGGATGGCGATGATGTCCTGGAGGTCGCGGTAGCGCTGCAGCACGCGCTGCGTTTCGCGCGCGACGTCGTAGTGCTCCTGGCCGACGATGTTCGGATCGAGCATTCGCGAGGTCGAGGTCAGCGGGTCGACGGCCGGGTAGATGCCCAGCTCGGCGATGCTGCGCTCGAGACGGATCGTCGAGTCGAGGTGGGCGAAGGTCGTTGCCGGCGCCGGGTCGGTGTAATCGTCGGCCGGGACGAAGACCGCCTGCAGCGACGTGATCGAGCCGTCGCGGGTCGAGGTGATCCGCTCCTGCAGACCGGCCATCTCGGTCGCGAGGTTCGGCTGGTAGCCGACCGCGGACGGCATCCGGCCGAGGAGCGCGGACACTTCGGAACCGGCCTGGGTGAATCGGAAGATGTTGTCGATGAAGAGGAGGACGTCGCGGTGCTCCTCATCACGAAAGTACTCGGCCATCGTCAGACCGGTCAGGCCGACCCGCTGACGGGCGCCGGGCGGCTCGTTCATCTGGCCGAACACGAAGGCCGTGCTCTTGATCACGCCCGACTCGGTCATCTCGGCGATCAGGTCGTTGCCCTCGCGCGATCGCTCGCCGACACCGGCGAAGACCGATACGCCGGCGTGCTCCTTGGCGACGTTGTGGATCAGCTCCTGGATGATGACCGTCTTGCCGACGCCGGCCCCACCGAAGATCCCGATCTTGCCGCCCTTCTTGAACGGGCAGATCAGGTCGATGACCTTGAGGCCGGTCTCGAACACTTCGATCTCGGTCGACTGCTGGTCGAAGGCGGGCGGGGCGCGGTGGATCGGCAGGTGGACGTCGGCCTTCACCTCGCCCTTGCCGTCGATCGGATGGCCGAGCACATCGAACACGCGCCCGAGCGTCGATTCGCCGACCGGCACGGTGATCGGGGCGCCGGTATCGACGACCTCGACGCCGCGGGCAAGCCCGTCGGTCGTGGTCATGGCGACCGCGCGGACCCAGTTATTGCCGAGGTGCTGCTGGACCTCGCAGGTGAGCGGCTCCTGGCCTTCGCGCTGGATCTCGACGGCGTGGTAGATGCCGGGCAGATGGCCTGCCGGGAACTCGATGTCCACGACCGGTCCGGTGATCTGGATGACTCGACCGTTCGCGGTCGGTGCGGCTGTCGCCATGGGGTTGTTGCCTCCTGCGTCCTTCAGCGTGTCAGCGCGCGTTCGCGCCGGACGCGATCTCGATCATCTCGCGGGTGATGTTGGACTGACGGACCTTGTTGTACGACAGGGTCAGGTCCTCGATGAGTTCCTGCGCGTTCTCCGTGGCGCTCTTCATCGCCACCATCCGGCTCGATTCCTCGCTGGCCTTGGCCTCGAGCACCGTCTGGAACAGGCGCGTCGCCACGTAGCGTGGCAGGAGTTGTTCGAGAACGACCGCGGCGCTCGGTTCGAAGATGAACTGGTTGCCGGGAATACCGGCCTCGGTGTCCGAGGCGGGCTGGATGGGCATGATCGTGAGGGTCGTCGGGCGCTGGACCAGGGTCGACACCCACAGGCTGTAGACGATGTCGACCCGGGAATACGTCCCGTCGAGGAAGCCGTCCGTGACCAGCCGGGCAAGCGGCAGCACGTCGGCGAACTTGGGCCGATCCCCGAACGTCGCGAAGTGGGCGTCGAGCGGCACGCCGGTTCGACGCATCGCATCGCGACCCTTGCGCCCGACCGTGATGACCGACACGTCGCCGGGGTTGTCGATGATGTCGCGGGCGACGAAGCGCACGATGTTCGTGTTGAGCGGACCGGACAGTGGCCGGTCCGTGGTGATCAGCACGATCAGGCGCTTGCCACCGACCGGTTCGGACAGAAGCGGATGGTCGTCGCCACCGAGGACGGCCGCAAGGTCGGCCAGGACTTCATCGAGCTTCTCGCTGTACGGGCGCGAGGCAAGTGTCGCGTCCTGGGCTCGCTTGAGCTTGGACGCGGCCACGAACTGCATCGCCCGGGTGATCTGCTTGATGTTCTTGACCGACCCGATACGGCGTCGGATGTCCCGCTGACTCGCCATATCAGGCTTTCGGGGCCTCGTCGGGGGCTTCGGCAGCGGGGGCTTCGGTCTCGGCCGCTGGCGCTTCGGCCACTGGGGCTTCGGCTTCGGCTGGGGCTTCGGCGGCGACTTCGGCCTTGGCCGCTGGCGCTTCGGCCTCGGCCACTTCGGCCTCGGCCGCGGGGGCTTCGGTCGCGGGCGGGGTCACGTCGGCTGGCGGCTTGGCCTCGTCCTTGGCTTCGGCCTTCGCCTCAGCCTTGACCGCCTCGGCGCGCGGCTCCATCCCGAAGCCCTCCACCCGGAACGCGTCGATCGCCTCGTCGAGGGCCTTGGCCAGCTCGTCCGAGAGGGCCTTGGTCTCGGCCATCTCGGTCAGGATCTTCGGGCGCTCGGTTTCGAGGAAGCGGTAGAACTGCGTCTCGAACTCGCGCACCTTCGGCGTCGGGACGTCGTCCAGCTTGCCGGTGGTGGCGGCGTACA
>JBKJKM010000190.1:0-4219 GCA_046597375.1 Acidimicrobiales bacterium
CTCGCTCGAACCCACCCCGACGATGACGAGCTCGTTGTCTCCGCCGCCGATGAGCTCGATGATGCTGCTGCGCTCGCGCTCGTCATCTTCCACGACGAGCAGGCGGCGGACCGGCGCGTCGAGAAATCGGACGAGGCGGGCGAGAGCGTCTCCGATGTCCTGCGGCGAGACCGGCTTCTCGAGGTAGGCGATGGCTCCAGCGGAGAGCGCGCTCTGGCGCTGCCCAGCCGAGCTGATGATGTGGACGGGGATGTGGCGGGTTTCGTTGAGGCGCTTGAGCTCCTCCAGGATGGCGAGGCCGTCGACGCCCGGCAGTTGGGCGTCGAGAACGATGGCATCGGGTCGGTACTCCCGGGCGATGGCGAGTGCCGTGTCACCCCGGCCGGCGACGAGGATGCGGAACCCTCGCTCCCGGCCGGCTTCCGCGGCCCGATCGAGAAGGTCGACCTCGGCCCCCACGAGAAGGAGGACGCGATCACCTTCGAGGATGTCGAGACGGTCGTCGGCCAAACCCTCGTCGGGGTCATCGGCTGACGAGGTCGGCGGGGCCGCAGAATCGGGCACTTCGAACCACGACTCGGCTGCGCGCGCCGCGCTTCCTACTCTCGGCTCGATGACGGCGTCGGCGAGATCGTGGACCTCGGGTAGGAACAGGGTGAACGTACTGCCCACGTCCGGAGTGCTGCGCACCTGGATCTCGCCGCCGAGCAGGCGCGCGATCTCCCGGCTGATCGAGAGTCCGAGCCCGGTTCCTCCGTACTTCCTGCTCGTGGTGCCGTCGGCCTGTTGGAAGGCTTCGAAGATCAGCATGAGCTTGTCCTCGGGAATTCCGATGCCCGTGTCCGACACCTCGAAAGCCAGGACCGACTCCGCGTCTCGCAGGCGGTTGGAGACGAACCGATCACGATCGCCGGATCCGTCGTTGCCGAGGGACGCCTGCCGCACCCGGAGGCGCACGGTGCCCTGTTCCGTGAACTTCACGGCGTTGCCGAGCAGGTTGTTCAGCACCTGCACGAGTCGCTGCTCATCGGTGACGACCGAGGCGGGCGCATCATCGGCGAGCTCGACCTCGAGCGTCAGCCCTTTCTGGTCGGTCAACGGCCGGAACATCTGCTGCACCGTCTGGGAGAGCCGCGGCATCGAGACCTCGCCGGTCGACACCTCCATCTTCCCCGCCTCCACCTTCGAGAGGTCGAGGATGTCGCTGATGAGGTTGAGCAGGTCGGTGCCAGCGCCATGGATGCTCTTCGCGAACTCGACCTGCTTCTCGCTCAGGTTGCCGTCATTGTTCTCGCCCAAGAGACGGGCCAGGATCAGCAGACTGTTGAGCGGCGTCCGCAGTTCGTGGCTCATGTTGGCCAGGAACTCCGACTTGTAGCGGCTCGACAGTGCGAGCTGCTCCGCCCGCTCCTCGAGGGCACGGCGGGCCAACTCGATCTCGGTGTTCTTCACCTCGATGGCCGAATTCTGCTCGGCCAGCTGGGCGGCTTTCTCTTCGAGTTCGGCGTTGGTCTGCTGCAGCTCCTCCTGCTGGGTCTGCAGGAGCTCCTCCGACGCCTTCAGCGACTGTGCCTGGTCTTCGAGCTCGAGGTTCGACCGACGCAGCTCGTCCTGTTGGCTCTGCAACTCCTCCGACTGACTCTGGAGCTCCTGGGTGAGCCGTTGCGATTCCTTCAACAGCTCCTCGGTTCGCATCGTGGCGATGATCGTGGAGAGGACGACGCCGACGGTCTCGACGATCTGCTCGAGGAAGTTCTGGTTGATCTCGCTGAACGGCCGGAACGCCGCCAGCTCGATCACGGCCAGGATCTGGTCCTCGAAGAGCACCGGCAACACGATGACGTTGACCGGAGCGGCTTCGCCGAGGCCCGAGGCGATGCGGATGTAGTCCTCTGGTGCGTCGGCGACGAGGATCGGCTTCTTCTCGAGAGCCGCCTGGCCGACGAGGCTCTCCCCCACCTTGAAGCTGTTGGCGATCCCCTTCCGGCGCTTGAACCCGTAGCTGGCCAAGAGCCGGTATTCGACCTCCTCCTCGCTGGCCACATCGGACATGAAGAACGCGCCGTGCTGCGCGTTCACGAGCGGCGCCAGTTCGGAGATCAGCAACTGCGACACGGTCTGGAGGTCGCGATGGCCCTGGAGCATGGCCGAAATGCGGGCCAGGTTCGTCTTGAGCCAGTCCTGATCCTGGGTGAGCTGGGTGGTGCCGCGCAGGTTGGCGATCATCTGGTTGATCGTGTCCTTGAGCTCGCCGACCTCTCCCGCCGCGTCGACGGTGATCGACCGGGTGAGGTCGCCCTGCGTGACCGCGCCCGACACCTCGGCGATCGCCCGCACCTGGGTCGTGAGGTTGCCGGCCAGGAGGTTCACGCTCTCGGTGAGACGCTTCCACGTGCCGCTCACGCCCTCGACCTCGGCCTGGCCGCCGAGCTGCCCTTCGCTGCCCACCTCACGCGCGACGCGCGTGTCCTCGCCGGCGAAGTCGCCGAGCTGGTCGACCATCGTGTTGATCGTGTTCTTCAGTTGCAGGATCTCGCCGCGCGCATCCACGGTGATCTTCTGGCTGAGGTCGCCCTTGGCCACCGCCGTCGTCACCTGGGCGATGTTGCGCACCTGATCGGTCAAGTTGTCGGCCATGGAGTTCACCGAGTCGGTGAGGTCCTTCCACGTGCCGCTCACACCCTTGACCTCCGCCTGGCCGCCGAGGTTGCCTTCGGTGCCCACCTCGCGAGCGACACGAGTGACCTCGGCGGCGAACGAGCCGAGCTGGTCGACCATGGTGTTGAGAGTGTTCTTCAGTTCGAGGATTTCGCCTCGCACGTCGACGGTGATCTTCTGGCTGAGGTCACCCTTGGCCACCGCCGTCGTCACCTGGGCGATGTTGCGCACTTGGTTCGTCAGGTTGTCGGCCAGCTGGTTGACGTTGTCGGTGAGGTCCTTCCACGTGCCGGAGATGCCCTGCACCTCGGCCTGACCGCCGAGCTGCCCATCGGTGCCCACCTCGCGCGCCACGCGTGTGACCTCGTCAGCGAAGGCCGACAGCTGGTCGACCATCGTGTTGACCGTGTCCTTGAGCTCGGCGATCTCACCACGAGCTTCGACCGTGATCTTCTGGCTGAGATCACCCTTGGCCACCGCCGTCGTCACCTGGGCGATGTTTCGCACCTGACCGGTGAGGTTGTCGGCCAGTTGGTTGACGTTGTCGGTGAGGTCCTTCCACGTACCGCTCACACCCTTGACCTCGGCCTGCCCGCCGAGCTTGCCTTCCGTGCCCACCTCACGGGCCACGCGCGTGACCTCGCCGGCGAAGGCCGACAGCTGGTCGACCATCGTGTTGATGGTCCGCTTGAGCTCGAGTAGCTCGCCGCGCACGTCGACCGAGATCTTCTGCGACAAGTCGCCGGTGGCGACCGCCGTCGTGACTGCGGCGATGTCGCGCACTTGCAGCGTGAGGTTGTCGGCCATGGAGTTCACCGAGTCGGTGAGGTCTTTCCACGTGCCGCTGACGCCCTTGACGACGGCTTGGCCGCCGAGCTTGCCTTCGGTGCCCACCTCGCGGGCCACGCGAGTGACCTCGTCGGCGAACGAGCCGAGCTGGTCGACCATCGTGTTGATCGTGCTCTTCAGCTCGAGGATCTCGCCGCGGGCGTCCACGGTGATCTTCTGGGACAGGTCGCCGCCCGCGACGGCGGTGGTCACCTGAGCGATGTTGCGGACCTGCCCGGTGAGGTTCGCGGCCATCGAGTTGACGTTGTCGGTCAGGTCCTTCCAGGTGCCGGACACGCCCCGCACCTCCGCCTGGCCGCCGAGCTTGCCCTCGGTGCCGACCTCCCGGGCCACGCGGGTGACCTCATCGGCGAACGACGAGAGCTGGTCGACCATGGTGTTGACGGTGTTCTTGAGCTCGAGCACCTCGCCGCTCACGTCGACCGTGATCTTCTGGCTGAGGTCTCCCTTGGCGACGGCGGTGGTGACCTGGGCGATGTTGCGGACCTGCCCGGTGAGGTTGCCGGCCAGCTGGTTGACGTTGTCGGTCAGGTCCTTCCAGGTGCCCGACACGCCCCGCACCTGGGCCTGGCCGCCGAGCTTGCCCTCGGTGCCGACCTCCCGGGCCACGCGGGTCACCTCGTCGGCGAAGGCGCCCAGCGTCTGGGTCATCGAGTTGATGGTGTCCTTCAGCTGGGCCACCTCGCCGAGCGCCTCCACGGTGATCTTCTGG
>JBKJKM010000214.1:0-7820 GCA_046597375.1 Acidimicrobiales bacterium
CCACACGATCGTCGACGCCCGCTGGTTGGCGATGCCCACCGCGGTCGGCGTGATGCCGCTGCTCTCGATGGCGGCGTGGGCCACCTCGAGCACGGCCGCCGCCATCGCCGTAGCGTCGAACTGCACGAAGCTCGGCATCGGTGTCTCCGGCAGCACCTGCCGGTGGTGCACGTGCTCGACCCGTCCCTCGGCCGACACCATCGCCGCCCGCACCCCACTCGTCCCCACATCGATGACGAGGATGCTCATGTCGGCCAGGGGACCGTTGCTCCGAACGGGGAGGGGAGGCCGAGCTTGCCGGGGTTGAGGATGCCGTTGGGGTCGAGGGCGCGCTTCACCGTGACCAGGGTGGGGAAGGCCGATCCCAGCGATTCCTCCATGAAGCGCCCGCGATGGAGACCGATGCCGTGGTGATGGCTGAGGGCGCCGCCGTGGGCCAACGTCGTACGGGTCACGGCCTCCCAGGCGTCGGCGTAGTACTGCTCGGCATCTTCTCGCTGGCCGGCGAAGGTGAAGTAGAGGCACGCCCCGTCGGTGTAGGCGTGCGACTGGTGGGCCGACGCCACCCACGAGCCGGGTACGGCCTTGATGGCGGCGACGGCGTCCCGGTACAGCGCCGGCAGCACCGACCAACGAGCCGCGACCTCGCAGGTGTCCACGACGACGTCTCGATTGATGGCGTCGGCCAAGCCGGAGACCTCGTTCCGGTGGTGTATCCACCGTTCGACGAGCTCGTCGTCATGGCGCTGCACGCCTTCGCCGCGACACTCGTCGGCGACCACGGCCATCACGGCATCGACGATGCCGGCGTCGCCCTCGTCGAGGACGATCAGCGCGTGGCGATCCTCGAGGTCGAAGCTGCGCTTCGACTCGCGGTGGTCATAGAGCCGGAGCACGGCTGGTGTGGCGCCCCGCCGCAGGATGCGCCGGCAGGCGTTGAGGCCGTCTTCGAAGGATGCGAAGGACCAGGCGCTGCGCCGCTCCACGGGTGGGAGGGGGTGCAGACGGAGCCGGGCCTCGGTCACGACGCCGAGCGTGCCCTCCGAGCCGACGAAGAGCTGCGTGAGGTCGGGGCCGACCGCCGAGCGCGGCGCGTTGCCACCGGTGCGGATGACCGAGCCGTCGGCCAGGGCCACCTCGAGGCCGATGACCATGTCCTCAATCTTCCCGTAGCGCGTCGAGTACTGACCGGCCGATCGGCAGGCGACCCAGCCACCGACCGTCGACAGGGCGATCGATTGCGGCCAGTGCCCCAGGGTCACACCGTGGTCCGTGCGCAGCTCCGCTTCGAGGGTGTCGCCCCAGGTGCCAGGTTTGACGTCGAGGAGCAGCGACTCGTCGTCGACGGCGACGATGCCGGCGAAGTCGGTCAGGTCGAGGGCCACGCCGCCGAACACCGGCACCGACGCTCCACAGACCCCGCTCCGCCCGGCCATCGGCGTCACGGGCACGCGGGCCTCGTTCGCCGCTCGGAGCACGGCGGCCACCTCGTCGGTCGAGGTGGGGCGAACGACGACCGCCGGCCGCGCCGGCACCTGGCCGGCCCGGGCCCAGATCATGGAGAGCGGCCACCAGTCCCGCGAGGCGTCGGTCCGCTCGCCGTCGTCGACCGAGACCGTCGTGCAGACGGCCCGCAGACGTTCCACGAAGCGGTCGTCGGACACCTCGGCCACGGGCGTGAACCGCGTGGTGGCGGGCGTGCCTTTCGGCAGCGGCATCGGGTTGACGGGGGTCCGGCGCTCGGGCGTGGCCACGGCCGGGGACACTACAGGCGCGACCTCGAAGGAGCCCTGTGGTCAGGCGAGGATTGGCGGCATCGCCGCGGCGCGCTCGCGCCCGGCGACCGAGTGGAAGGCGGCGACCTGGCGGGCCTGCTCGGCCTCGTCCCATCCGAGATCAGGGGCGAGGAGGCGGGCCACGTCTTCGGCGGCGGCGTCGGTGCGATCACGCTCGAGCAGCAACGCCCGGGTGCGCCTGCTCAATACGTCGTCGAGGGTGTGGGCCATCTCGTAGCGGGCGGCGTAGACGGCCTCGGCCCGCAGGTAAGGCAACCCCTCGACCAGCGGCTCGCCCAGCGAGGGATCGGCCTCGAGCATGGCGGCGAGCGTCCGGACGTCGGTGCCGTAGCGGTACAGAAGATGCTCGAAACGTTCGGGGTCGAGCCCGAGCCGTGCGGCGCCCTCTTGGCCGGCGCGCATCCGTTCGAACCCCTCGGCGCCGTGGAGGGCCAGCTTGGCCGTCTCGGAGCGGCGAAGCCGGCGCCCGAGCTGGGTCGCCACCTCGTCGACCGTGTCCTGCGCCATCTTTCGATACGTCGTGAGTTTGCCGCCGGTGATCGTCACCAGCCCACTGTCGGACACGATCACCTTGTGGCGACGGGACAGGTCGGCGGTGCGCTCGCTGGCCTCGTCCTTCACCAGTGGTCGCAATCCCGCCCACGTGCCGACGACGTCGGCCGGGGTGAGCGGCGAGGTGACGAACACGTTGATGGCGTCGAGCACGTAGGTGACATCGGCGGCCGTGCACTCCGGATGGTCACGATCGCCCGTGTAGTCGGTGTCGGTCGTGCCGAGGTAGGTGTGATCGCCCCACGGCACGACGAAGATCGAACGGCGGTCCTTGGGCACAGGAACGACGGCGGCGATGTCGCAGGGCAACTTCGAGCGAGGAACCGTGATGTGGATCCCCTTGGCCGGACGAATCGAGTCGGGGTCCGACCCCTCGGCCATCTCCCGGACGTCGTCGGCCCATACGCCGGTCGCGTTCACGACAGACTTCGCCCGGACCGTGGTGCCGTCGACCAGAACGGCCCCGTCGACCTTGCCCGCGGCGTCCTTGGTGACGGACTCCACCCTGGCGTGGTTGCACACGACGGCGCCCCGGTCGGCCGCCGTCCGCAGGAGCGTCAAGGTGAGGCGGGCATCGTCGGCCTGGGCGTCGTAGTAAAGAAATGCGGCGGCGAGCAGGTCGGTGTTGAGGGTCGGCAGATGGGCCAGCGCCTCGGCTTTCGACACTCGCTTGTGGCGCTTCCCGATGCGCAGGCCACCGGTGATGTCGTAGAGCCACAACGCCGTGCGGTAGGCCTTGGCGACCGTTTTGTTCACGGTGCCGCTCTTGCCGAACAACGGGATCAGGAAGGGGAGGGGCCGCACCAGGTGGGGCGCGTTCTCCAGGAGACGCTGGCGCTCGTGGAGGTTCTCGTAGACGAGCCGGTACTCCTTCTGCTGGAGGTAGCGCAGGCCGCCGTGGACCAGCTTCGATGACTTCGAAGAGGTGCCGGAGGCGAAGTCGTCTCGTTCGACCAGCGCCACGCTGAGACCGCGCGCGGCGGCGTCGAGGGCGACGCCGGCACCCGTGATCCCACCACCGATGACGAGGAGATCGAAGCGCTCGTCGGCCAGTCGGCGCTGTGCCGTGGCGCGATCGAAGGCGGTGGCCCCCGGCGTGGTCACGCCTCGCTCAGCTCCGAGTACTTCGCCCTGAACCCATCATGGGCCAGCTTGGAGACGCCGTTGCGCTGTCGGAAGAGGAAGTACAAGCCGAGGAGTATGTAGATCACCGAGAAGGCGATCAGCTCCTTGCCGTGCTGCTCCTCCGGGACGAAGGCACCGAAGAGGAACTGCGTCCAGAAGAGCGTGAAGAGCATCCACGCTTCCTTCACCGACATCGACAGGTTGAGGAGGATGCAGATGGCGAAGAACGACTGGGCAGCCGTGAGGAGCAACTCGTCGCGCTGGCGGTCGATGATCGGGAGGCCGTGGGTGGACGAAGAGGCGATGGCGAAGGCGATGGGAAGGGTTCCAACGAGCAGCGTCCACTGGTTGACCTTCGACGAGACCAGGGTGCCGAGGGCGGCGTTCGTATTGAGGCGCCAGGCGTAGAGGCCGGCCACCAAGAGTTCGGGGGCCTCCGAGGCGAGGGGTGCGAGCCACTGGACGAGGAAGAACTCGCTGATGCCGAGCGTGGCCCCGGTCTCCACGAGGGACTCGGCGAAGTGCTCGGCGCACAGCAGGATGACCGTGGCGGCGAAGAAGAAGAGCCCGATGTAGGAGAGGCGTCGGTTCTTGGTGGTGAACCCTCCCATGAGGCGGGCCGGACCGACGAGGTGCGGCTCCTCGGCCGGCGCCTTGGAGATCCGGATCGTGTAGGCGATGAAGATGGACACCAGCACGGCGGCGTCGAACAGGGTGATCGACTTCTTGAGCGGCAGGGTGAGCGAGTACAGCGTGGCCACGGAGAGGTAGGCCAGCTCGACGGAGTGGCCACGATCGAGCGTGACGTCTCGCATCCGGGTGCCTCGCTGGCGGAACTTGTACCAGGCGACGAAGACCACCATGCTCCAGCCGAGCCCGATGAGAAGTCGATTGGCGCCGGTCATGTTGGCCAGCGCCAACGAGCACGCCGACTCTCGTCCGGCGGCGGCTTCGGCGGCCGATTGGCAGGCCACCCCGAACTGCTCGAAGGCGTTGCCTCCCTTGACGGCGAAGACCAGGTCGACGGCGTACTCCGGCAGCACGGCGATGAAGGCCAGGATGGCGATGGCCAGGCCCGCGGAGATGTCGAGCTGGGCCGTCTCGGCTGCCCACGACAGCATGAAGGCCGAGCCGATGATGGCCATGCCGTAGAGGAGGGCATCGATCGGGTCGCTGATGTGGATGTCGCCGAGGCGCAGGGCGAGGCCGGGGACGGTGGCGGCGAAGGCCAAGATGATCGAGATCTTCTGCCGGCCGGGGTGGACCTCGGTGTGGAGATCCTCGTCGGTGGTGGTCACGGCGGGGCATCCTAGGGGCCGGGTCACGCTGCTCCCAGCCGGGCGCGGCTCCAGTCGGGGGCCTCGCCCGCCGATACCCGTGACCATGGAAGGTGGGGTGCGACCGACGTGATTTGCGAGCGCTGCGGACGGCTGCTGAACCGCGCGACGGGCCGTTGCGTCTGTGCCGACTACGGAGGCGAGGCCCCTCCGCCGGTCTCGGTGACCCACCCACCGGTCAATGCCCCGGCGACCACGGCGGTGGCTGCTCCTCCGCCGGCCATCGCCGAGGCGTCGAGTCCGGCCGTGCCGGCGCGACTCCCCGTCGCGCCAATGCCTGAGCGTGAGGGGCCGATCACGGCGGCGGCGGCCATGGCGGCCCTCGACCTCCGTGATCGCCCGGTCCGGGCCGAGCGTCGGCCGACGCCGGCGCCTGTACCCGAGGCGCCTCCCGCTCCCATCCGGACGCCCGGCGCCGCCGTGGGCGTCGTCCGCGGAGCCAGGGTCGGCCGTCGCCGCACCGACGTCGTCGTCTACGACGGCTTGCTCGTCCTGGCGTCGCGCGGCGCACCGGATTCCCTCCCCTCCGGCCAGTTGGCCGCCCAGGACGGCGACAGCCGCATCCTCGATGCTGCTTCGGTGGTCGATGTCGTCGTCCGCGAGGACGCGCTTTCCGGAAAGGCGACGATCCGGCAGCGCAACGGGAACGAGATCGTGGTCGCGTGGCCTGGACGGAAGAACCGAGGCTTCTCCGCCGAGAACCTCCTCGCCCACGCATTCCCCGGCACCGTCGACCAAGGCCCGGACGAGCGGGTCCGCCGGACGGCCCGAGGAATGGCTCTCGCCGGGTTCGTCATCCTGGTCCTCGTAGCCGCGTGGATCGGATTGTCCGTCCTTCTCGAAGGCGACCCTCCGCCCCCACCACCTGCCGCCCCACCGGTGACGGTGGCGCCGGCCGAACAGTCGGCGAGGGACGAACTGAACGCGGCGTGTCCGCCCTGGCAGCTCTACGCCGCCTCGGTGGGACCTGGCGATCGGCCGGTGCCGGGTGAGATGCGCCCGATCGTTGACGGGATCCGTGGCCGATTCGATGCTGCGGCTGGCGTCGCCGGCGTCGACCCCGCCTATGCGACAGCGCGCGATGAGTTGGCCTACCTCCAGGACTACGCCCGCCGTCCTCCCGATGCCGTGCAGCTCGAGTCGGTCAGTCGCGTCGCCTTCGCCTTGCGAACGGTCAGCGCCGCCTGCGCCCGGGCGGCTTCGGCCCCCTAGCCTTCGGCAATGACAATCGAGGTGCGACGGGCCACCGTCGAGGACATCCCTGCGCTAGCCGGCGTGCTGTCCCGCGCCTTTTCGACCGACCCGCCGATGAGCTGGGTCTTCCGCGACGATTCGACCAGGGTCGAGCGGCTCGAGACGCTCTTCGGACTGGCTGTGACCGAGATCTTCCTGCCCAAGGGTCATTCGTACACCACGGCGGATCTCGCCGGCGTCGCCCTCTGGGACCCGCCGGGGGATTGGCGAACGCCCGACGAGGTCGTCGAGCGCATGGCGCCGGTCATGGGCGAGTCGTTCCTGGCCGAAGAGATCGACCGGCTCTTGACCTTCCTCGGCATGATGGAGGACGTCCACCCCGACGACCCCGAGCACTGGTACCTCGGCATTCTCGGCGCCGACCTCGACCGTCAGGGGCAGGGCATCGGCTCGGCCTGCATGCAGCCGAAGCTGGCTGAGATCGATGCCTCCGGCGAGCCCGCCTATCTCGAGTCGTCGAACGAGAAGAACGTGCCGCTCTACGAACGCCACGGCTTTCGTGTCGTCGACGTCATCGACCTTCCTGACGATGGTCCGGCGGTCTGGCGCATGTGGCGCGAGGGAACCCCCGCCGCCAACTGACGACGCACAAGGAGCACCACATGGCTGAACTCAAGGGCACCCAGACCCACGAGAACCTCAAAGAGGCGTTCGCCGGCGAGAGCCAGGCCAACCGCCGCTACCTCTACTTCGCACAGAAGGCCGACGTCGAGGGCTACCCCGACGTCGCCGCCCTGTTCCGGTCGGTCGCCGAGGGGGAGACCGGGCACGCCTTCGGCCACTTCGACTTCCTGGCCGAGGCCGGCGACCCTGTCACCGGCGTCCCCGTCGGATCGACCGCTGAGAACCTCCGCTCAGCCATCGAGGGCGAGACCTACGAGTACACCGAGATGTACCCCGGCTTCGCCCGCACCGCCCGCGACGAAGGCTTCGACTCCGTGGCCGAGTGGTTCGAGACGCTCGCCCGCGCTGAGAAGTCCCACGCCGGTCGCTTCGCCCAGGGCCTCGAAACCGTCTCCTGAACAATGGTTGCTCCGCCCATGACGACTCCCCGCAAGCTCGTTCTCGACGACATTGCCGACCTCCGCGCCTACGAGCGGGAGCGCACGGCCTTCCGTGACCGCATGATCGCCCTCAAGAAGGCGCGCCGAGTCGGCGTGGGCCCGATCATCACCCTCATGTTCGAGAACCGCGAGACGATGCGGTTCCAGATCCAGGAGATGGCGAGGGCGGAGAAGATCCTCTCCGACGACGCCATCCAGCACGAGGTCGACACGTACAACGCGTTGATCCCCGAACCCGGCCAGTTGTCGGCCACCCTGTTCTTGGAGCTGACGTCCAAGATGGAATTGGTCGAGTGGCTGCCCAAGATGGTCGGCGTTGAGCGCGCCGTTGAGCTGGTCGTGGGTGCCGGTGGAGCGGACCGGGCCCCGGTCGTGGTCCGCTGCATCCCCGAGGAGTCCCATGAGGAGCAGCTCACCCGGCCCGACGTGACGTCCTCGGTGCACTACATCCGCTTCGAGCTCTCCGCCGACGAAGTCGAGCGGTTCGCGGCGGGTCCGGTCGTATTGTCGGTCAACCATCCGCATTACGTCGAAGGAACGACCCTCTCCGACGAGACGCTGGTGTCCCTGCTCGGCGACCTCCGACCCACCTGACCGGCGCTTTTGGTCGAATCGGGTTTGGAGTACGGGCCCGATCCATTCCATACTGCACCCGCTGGGCCCCCCGCCCGGCATGGTCTGACGCCTTGCGG
>JBKJKM010000320.1:0-8901 GCA_046597375.1 Acidimicrobiales bacterium
TCGCCGACCGTCGTGTCGATCGACGCCAAGCGGTAGGCCGACCGGGCTTCGAGGGCCTCGAGCACCTCCTCCTCCGTTGTCCCGACTCGCTCGGCGAGCTCGGCGACGGTGGGCGACCGCCCGAGGGCGTTGGTGAGGTGGTCCATGGCTTCAGCCGTGACGAGGTAGAGCTCCTGCACCCGGCGGGGCACCCGCACGCCCCACGTTCGATCCCGGAAGTGGCGCTTCAACTCGCCACTGATCGTCGCCCAGGCGAAGGTCGTGAACTGGATGCCGCGAGTTGGATCGAACCGGTCGATGGCGTGGAGCAGGCCGAGCCGAGCCGCCTGGTGGAGGTCGTCGGGCGACTCCTGACGCGAGGCGAAACGGGAGGCCAGCGACGACGCCAGCCCGAGATGGGCGTACGCCAGCCGCTCACGCAATTCGGGATCGCCGGTGGCGAAGAACTCCCGGAAGAGCCGGTCGGCCTCGGCGCCGGAGAGCCGACCGGTCAACGGGTCGATGCGGCGCCGTTTCGCAACGGTGGTCGCCGTCGGTGCTTCCTGCAACAACGTCATGGCCATCTCCTCATTGCCCCCAGCAACACCAATAGGTCGATTGGGGCGACGCCGGAAAGCGGAGTTCGCGCACCTTCGCCTGGGTCGTGGACTGACCAGACCAGACCTACGTTCCCGGCCCCGGCTGGCGCCAAACCGTGCGACGGGTACGGTCGCCGCCGTGCCCGAGCCCGATCGATTCGCCGCCTTCCGACTCGATCCTGCATCGTCCGCCGTCGTCACCGACTTCGACGGCACGCTGTCACCGATCGTCGACGACCCGGCCGTCGCCGGTCCGCTGGAAGGGGTCGTCGACGTCCTGCATGGCCTGGCCGCTCGTTACGCGACGGTGGCCGTCGTCAGCGGCCGCCCCGTGTCGTTCCTCCGCGACCGCCTCGAGCTCGACCGCCGCCCGCCCACGACGCTGCGCCTGTCCGGTCTCTACGGCCTGGAGTGGCTCGACGGCGGCGTTGCCCACGTCCACCCCACGGCCGTGGCCTTCGGTGAGGTGGTGGCCCACGTCGCCGACCTGGCGACGGCGGCCGTGCCCGATGGGGTCGACGTGGAGCGAAAGGGTTACTCCTTCACGCTCCACGTCCGCAACGCCCCGCGTGAGCTCGAGTGGGCCCGAGCGTGGGCGGAGGAGGCGGCGGGCACGAGTGGTCTCGAAGTCCACGGCGGTCGCATGTCCTTCGAGTTGCGCCCACCGGTCGACGTCGACAAGGGAACGGTCGTCGACGGGTTGATCCGCGACCATCGCGCCGCCTGCTTCTTGGGCGACGATCTCGGCGACCTGCCGGCCTTCGACTCCCTCGACCGGCTCCGGGCCCGCACCGGGGCGGTGACCGTCCGGGTCGGAGTCCGCAGCCCCGAGGCCCCTGACGAGCTTGTCGCCCGTGCCGATCTGCTCGTCGACGGTCCCAGCGGTTCCCTCGCTCTGCTCCGCTCCCTGCTGGAGCGGCGTCGCTAGAGGGACGCCGCTTCGACCTGCTCGCGCAGCCAGTCGTGGGGTGTGCGGGCCCGCACGGCCGCCCGCAGGCCGGCGGATCGCTCGGCCCGTTCGGCCGGCGACATCGACAGGCCCCGGTGCAGTGCCTCGGCGGTGGCGGTCACGTCGAACGGGTTGATCCCGAGGGCCCATCGCCCGAGCTCGTCGTGCGCGCCGCTCTCCCGGCTGAGCACGAGCACACCGTCGCGGTCGTTGACGACGACGCCCTCCTTGGCCACCAGGTTGAGCCCGTCACGGATGGGGTTGACGAGCAAGAGATCGAAGCGACGGAGTACGGCCACCGACGCCGGGAAGTTGTCGTCGTCGTCCACGAGGATCGGCATCCAGTCCGGCCTGGACCACTTGTCGTTCAGCCGATCGATGAGGTCGTGCACTTCGGTGGAGTAGCTGAGGTAGTCGGGGATCGATTGACGCGACGGATAGACCGACGCACCGAACACGACCCGCCCGAGCCACTCAGGGTGGGCCTCCAACAGCTCGTCGAAGGCGAGGAACCCGCGCAAGAGGTTCTTCGACAACTCGATCCGGTCGACCCTGGCGATGAACAGACGGTCGCCGATGGCCGCATCGAGCTCGGCCAGGTGTCGTTCGCAGTCGGCACCGGCCGCCACCTGTTCAACGTCGTCGAGGTTGGGGGCGGCGGGGGCGACGAAGGTGTGCGGCGTGGTCCCGAGCACCTCGTCGCAACAGGCCCGGAAGTTGGCAGCCCAGCGTTCGGTGTGAAACCCGCAAGCGGCGGAGGCGGCCAGACCACCGAGCAGCTCGCGGCCGGCTTCGTCGGGCAGCATGCGGAGCTCGTCGGGCCGACAGAACGGCGTGTGGTTGAAATGCACGAGGTGCAGATCCGGTCGTTCCTTGGACACCGCTGGGGCCAACAGCGAGAGGTGGTAGTCCTGCACGAGCACCGTCGCATCGGCCGGGGCCGCCTCGATGACGATCTCGGCGACCTGCAGGTTCACGTCGCGGTAGCGGTCCCATGCCTCGCGCCACGCACGGTCGAACACGGGTCGACGAGGCCCGTCGAAGAGCCCGTGGTTGAGGTACCACAGCGTCGAGTTGGCGATGACGTCGTAGTAGGCCCGATGATCGGCCTCGTCGATCGCCACCAGTCGAAGGTCGATCCCGTCGGTGTGGATCGGACCCGACGAGGCCGCCCGCCGATCGGCGTCGCTGATGGCGCCGGCGATCCACAGGGGGGAGTCGAGACCGGTCAACGCCGGGAGGAGGGCGCTCACCAGACCCCCTGCCGCCTTCTTGGTCACCAGCTCGTCGCCGGCGAGCGCGAAGTTGAGCGGCCCACGGTTGGAGACGACCACCAGTGCCACGTCGGGCAACATACCCGGCGTGCCCAACGTCCTCGCCGCCCCGGACAAGTTCCGGGGCACAGCGTCGGCGGGCGAGTTGGCGCGCGCCGTGACCCGCGCCGCCAGAGCCGCCGGTTGGCGTTGCGACGAGGCCCCCGTGGCCGATGGCGGGGAGGGCATCCTCGAAGCGCTCGGTGGTGCCGTCCGCTCGACTCGCGTGCAGGGACCATTGGGCGAGGTCGTCGACGCCGAGTGGCGGATCCAAGCGGCCGGAGGGCCCGGCCGGCCGGCCACCGCCATCCTCGAGATGGCGCGGGCGGCCGGCCTCGAGTTGGCCGGCGGGGCCGAGTGGAACGATCCCCTGCGGGCGTCGACCTCGGGCGTCGGGCAGCTGATCATGGCGGCGGTCGCCAATGGGGCCCGTCGCGTGATCGTCGGCGTCGGAGGCTCGGCGTCGACGGACGGCGGCCAGGGTTGTCTGGAGACCCTCGAACCCCGGGCTCGATTGGCCGGAGTCGACCTCGTCGTCGCCTGCGACGTCACCACGCGCTTCGTCGACGCCGCTCGCGTCTTCGCCGGACAGAAGGGCGCCACCGACAAGCAGGTCGAACTGTTGGCCCGCCGCCTCGAGGCGCTGGCCGTGCGCTACGAGGAGACCTTCGGCATCGACGTGCGCGACCTTCCCGGGGCGGGCGCAGCCGGCGGCCTGGCCGGCGGGCTGGCCGCCATCGGTGCGCGCCTCGTCCCCGGCTTCGAGTTGGTGGCCGACACCATCGACCTCGCGACCCGCGTCGAGGCGACCGACCTGGTCGTCACGGGCGAAGGCTTCCTCGACGACCAGAGCTTCGAGGGCAAGGCCGTCGGCGGGGTACTCGAGCTGGCCGCCGAGTTCGACAAGCCCGCGCTCGTCGTGGCCGGTCAGATTCTCGACGGGCTCCCGCCGTTCGATCACGACGTCACCGTCGTCTCCCTCGTGGACGCTTTCGGACCGGTGCGCGCCAAGGCCGAGACGACGGCGTGCGTCGAGGAGGTCGTCCGGCACCACCTGCTTCGATAACAGCGGCGCCGGGAGCGCCAGCGAGCAGCCGCCACCAGAGCGGCAAGCCCGCGCCGAAGGCGCCTCCCGCAGAGCGAGGGCAAACTAGCCACGTGCACCCGAAGATCCGACGTGCGGGACAGATCGCCTGGGCTCTGGTCGGCATGGCCGCCGTTGTGGGCATCCTCGGCGTGATCGCCATGAAGCTCTGGGTGATCTTCCCGCCGCTGGTGCTGGCGGCCGCCATCGTCTTCCTTCTCAACCCGATCGTGACCCGCATGCAGCACCGGGGCATCCCTCGGGCCGGCGGCGCCGCCATCGCCTACCTCGGGGTGTTCGTCGTCATCGCCGGCGCCGGGCTCGGGCTCTTCCCGATCGCCGCCGATCAGTTCGCCGAGCTCGAGGATGACTTTCCGGCCATCCAGTCGCGGGTCGAGCGTTGGGTCGACGAGCGGGCGGCCGACTCGATCGGCACGTTCTACGAGTTCACCCGTCAAGACCTCGAGAGCTCGATCTCCAACGACGGCGCCACCTTCGACGAGCAATTGCAGTCGCTGCTTCGCATCGGCGGCGAGGTCATACAAATCCTGTTGATCTTCGTCCTGGCGCCGATCATCGCCTTCTACCTTCTCGTCGACGTGCCCCATCTCCGACGGGTCGCGGAATCGCTCGTGCCGGTCGGCGCCCGAGACGAAGTGGCCATCGTCGCCGGCCGACTCAACCGGGCCATCGGTGGGTTCTTCCGCGGTCAGCTTCTGGTGGCGCTGATCGTCGGCGTGCTGTGCTCGATCGGCCTCGGCGCCATCGGCCTCAAGTTCTGGTTCCTGATCGGGATGATCGCCGGCTTGTTCAACGTGATCCCCCTCATCGGTCCCTGGGTCGGTGGCATTCCTGGCGTGATGATCGCCCTCACCACCGGCAGCCCGCTGCAGGCCCTACTCGTCGTCGGCGTGATGGTCGGCGTGCAGCAGATCGACAACCACTTCATCACCCCGCAGGTGATGCAGCGCACGGTGCACCTGCACCCGGCGGCCGTCATCCTCGCTCTGGTGGCCGGTGGCTCTCTCGGCGGGTTCTTCGGCCTCCTGCTCGCCGTCCCGACGGCCGCCGTCCTCAAGATCCTCCTGAGCCATCTGTGGCACACCTACGTCCTGGGCGAGCCGCTCGAAGAGCCGGTCGAGCCGGCGCCCGACGAAGAGGGAGGAGTCGTCGTGGACGTGCTCACCCTCCCCGAGAACCAGGGTCACCCCGTTCGCACGTAGCCGGGCACGCCGGCGAGTGGCGGGCACTCCTCGAGGGGACGCCCGAGGACGCCGGCCCGATGGAGCGCCACTTCCAGCACCGCTCGGGCCTGGGGTCGGAGCTGGTCGAGCGGACGATTGCGATGCGACCGCATCGGCAGGTCGACCTCGACGATGCTGGAGGGCCCGAAGTGCTCGCGTACGTCGAGCACCAACCCGAGGTCGACGCCGTAACCGTGGACGAACGGCACCGCCTCGAGCACCTCGCGCCAGGCCGCGTACTCCCCACCGAGGGGCTGAGCGAGTGCGGCCAGCCGGGGATGCAGGAGATCGAGGGCCGGTCGGGCGACGAGCTCGTTCACTCGGCCGCCGGTGCCGCTGCGGGCGTAGCGCCCCTTGACCATCGACGCGGCCGGTTCGGCCACGAGCGCGTCGATGAGCCGCGTCACGTACGAGGGATCGAACGGTGCGAGATCGGCGTCGCAGAACACGACGATGTCGCCGATTGCTTCGGCCACGCCCGTCCACATCGCCTGGCCCTTGCCCGGGCCCGCCGTGGCCGACACCACGCGAGCGCCGGCCAGTCGGGCCACCATCGCCGTCGCGTCCGACGATCCGTCGTCGACCACCAGGACCTCGGCGACGGCATCCGATCCGAGCGAGCACACGCCCCGCACCACTTGACCGACGGTCGCCGCCTCGTTGCGAGCAGGGATCACGACGCTGCAAACGGGCTGGAGCATTGCCGTCATTGTCTCCTACCATGGACGCAGTTCATCCAGAGCAGTCGAGGGACCGGGCCCGTTGACGCTGCGACAACCAGTCGAGAGACCTTTCGTCTCGAACACCAGGTGCCAAAGCCCGGAACGATGAGGAGACCGTTTTCCATGAGCACCACTGGGCCGTTCGTCGATTCCCTGCGCTGCCGGGAGTGCTCGCGCACCTACCCGGTCGAAGCCCTCCACGTCTGCGAGTTCTGCTTCGGCCCGCTCGAGGTGGCCTACGACTACGAGCGGATCGCCGCCTCCGTGAGCCGCGAGAAGATCGCCGCCGGCCCGACGACGATCTGGCGGTATGCCGACCTCTTGCCGGCCAGCGCCGAGAATCCGGTCAACCTCGGCGCCGGCTTCACCCCGCTCGTCCGGGCCGATCGTCTGGCGGCCGAGCTCGGCCTCGGCGAGCTCTGGATCAAGAACGACACGGTCAACCCGACCGGCTCGTTCAAGGATCGCGTCGTGTCGGTGGCGCTCACCAAAGCCCGCGAGCTCGGGTTCAAGGTCGCCGCCTGCGCGTCGACCGGCAACTTGGCCAACTCCGTGGCCGCCCACGCGGCCCGGGCCGGCATGGAGTCGATCGTCTTCATTCCGCACGACCTCGAGCAAGCCAAGGTGATCACGACGGCGGTGTACGGCGGCACATTGGTCGCCGTCGAGGGGAGCTACGACGACGTCAACCGGCTGTGTGCCGAGCTCACCAGCGAGCACCCGTCGTGGGCCTTCGTGAACGTGAACGTCCGTACGTACTACGCCGAGGGCTCCAAGACTCTGGCCTTCGAGGTGGCCGAGCAGTTGGGCTGGCAGACGCCCGACCACGTGGTCGTGCCGATCGCCTCGGGTTCGCAGCTCACGAAGATCCACAAGGGCTTCGCCGAGCTCCACCAGGTCGGGCTGCTCGACGGCGCCGAGGCTCCCCACGTGCGGGTGTCCGGCGCCCAGGCCACCGGCTGCTCACCCGTCGCCACCGCCTTCGCCGAGGACACCGACGTCATCCGTCCGCAGCGACCCAAGACGATCGCCAAGTCGCTCGCCATCGGCAACCCGGCCGACGGCTTCTACGCCCTCGACGTCGTGCGCAAGACCGGCGGCGCCATCGGGTCGGTCACCGACGACGAGATCGTCGAGGGCATCCGTCTGCTGGCCCGCACGGAAGGCATCTTCGCCGAGACGGCCGGCGGAGTGACCATCGCCACCCTGGCCCAGCTCGCCGCTTCCGGGGTGATCCGCAAGGACGAACGGGTCGTCGCCTACGTCACCGGCAACGGGCTCAAGACCATCGACGCCGTCGCCCCCCACGTGGGACCGACGGCCACCATCGCTCCTACGCTGGATGCGTTCAATGATTCGGTGGCGGGCAACGCCGCTCTGACCTTCGAGGACTGAATGCCCACGCTTCGTATCCCCACCCAGCTCCGCAGCCTGACTGGCGGCGCCGGTGAAGTCGTCGTCGACGGGTCGACGGTCGGTGAGGCCCTCAAGGCCCTCGACGCCGCCCACCCCGGATTCGGCGACCGGCTCTTCGATACCGACGGCAAGCTCCGTCGCTTCGTGAACGTGTTCGTGGCCGACGAGGACATCCGATTCCTCGAGGGCGTCGAGACCCCGGTCGAGGCCAAGACGACCATCTCCATCATCCCGGCCGTCGCCGGCGGCTGACTAGCCCCTTCGGAATCGCCTGAATAGGCCTTACACCCAGGTCACGGTGCGCCGATAAGTACCTATGGCCGAGGTGCTCGTCGTCGATGATGATCCTGACATCCGGATGCTCGTCGCCTTCGCACTGGAGGATTCCGGCTACACGGTCCGCCAGGCCAGCGACGGCCAGGCGGCCCTCGTCGCCCTCGAGGCCAAGGCACCGGACGCCATGGTTCTCGACGTGATGATGCCCGGCACCGACGGCTTTGGGGTGCTCCGCGGCATGCGGGCCGGGCGCATCGCTCCCGGCACCCGCGTCATCATGCTCACGTGCAAGACCGAGGAGCGTGACCACCTCCGGGGTTGGGAACTCGGCGCCGACGAGTACCTGACCAAGCCGTTTGATCCCGAGGACCTGGTCAACCGGGTCAAGTGGCTGTTGCAGTCGACCGCGGAAGCCCTGGCCAGCCGTCGTGAGGCCGAGCTGCAGAAAGCCGAACTCCTCGACCGCCTCGAGGCCGCCTTCAACAAGAACCGGGCGGCAACGGCCACCGCCCCCGCGGCCACCTCCCTCCTCCGTCGCTAGGACCAAGCACCAGCCGTTTTACGCGCGCTTCGGGGGCTGTAGGGCCCCCAGCCGCGCGTAGATCGGTAGGCCCTCGGCCCGGAGGGCGGCGCCGCCGAGCGAGACCAACAACTCTGGCACTCACTTGCGGAGACTGCTAACAGGTGCAATCCTGTTAGCAGTCACCACCCTTGAGTGCTAACGCAACAACCGATGGAGGAATCACCTGATGGCCAAGCTGATCGCGTTCGACGAAACGGCCCGGCGCTCGCTGGAATCCGGCATGAACCAGCTCGCAGACGCCGTACGCGTCACCCTCGGCCCGAAGGGCCGCAACGTCGTCCTGGAGAAGAAGTGGGGCGCCCCCACCATCACCAAGGACGGCGTCTCCGTCGCCAAGGAGATCGACCTCGAAGACCCCTACGAGCGCATCGGCGCCGAGCTGGTCAAGGAAGTCGCCAAGAAGACCGACGACGTCGCCGGCGACGGCACCACCACCGCCACGGTGCTGGCCCGGGCCATGGTCCGTGAGGGCCTGCGCAACGTGGCGGCCGGCGCCAACCCCATGTCCCTGAAGAAGGGCATCGAGGCCGCGGTGGTCTGTGCCCTCGAGGGCATCAAGGAGATCTCCGTCGAGATCGAGTCCAAGGAGCAGGTTGCCCAGGTGGCATCCATCTCCGCGGCCGACACCGAGATCGGCGACACCATCTCCGAGGCCATCGACAAGGTGGGCAAGGACGGCGTCATCACCGTCGAGGAGTCGCAGACCTTCGGCATGGAGATGGAGCTGGTCGAGGGC
>JBKJKM010000215.1:0-2662 GCA_046597375.1 Acidimicrobiales bacterium
CAGCACTGAGGAAAACTGGGCTGCGGGCGACCACCGGCGTGGCCGCATCCGCACTCGCACTCGCCGCATTCGCGGTAGCACCGGCCAACGCGGCCGACACCACGACCACCCCCACGCAGTCGCAGGCCGCGAAGGCCCAGGCGCCGCAGGCGAAGGCCTCCGCCAGGGCCCAGCGCGTCTACAAGGTCCGCAACGAGAAGCAGCTCCGCGTCGCCGTGCGCAAGGCCAACAAGAGCTCCGGCAAGGACCGCATCGTCCTGCTGCGCTCCATCTCGTTCTCGACCGGCAAGGGCGCGAAGGGCGGCGCCGGACGCGGCGACCTCGACATCCGCGGCAGCCTGGTCGTCATGGGCCGTGGCAAGACGATCAACGCCCGCGGCGTCGACCGTGTCTTCGACGTGCGCGAGGGCACCCGCCTGGTCATCAAGCGGCTCTACCTGCGCAACGGGGCGCCCGCGGCCACCGAGAGCGGCGGACTCGTCCGCAGCCGCGGTGAGGTCGAGATCAGGAAGTCCCACCTGCTCAACTCCGTGGTGACCGGCGAAGGTGCCTCCGGCGGTGCCCTCATGAACGACGGCGGCAAGGTGCGCGTGGTCGACTCACGCGTCCGTGGTAACACGGCCGAGCGCGCCGGTGGCGGCATCGAGGCCAACGCCGGCAGCACCGTCGTCGTACGCAGTCGCCTGACCGGCAACGAGACGGGCGCGGTCCCCGGCAACGGTGGTGCCCTGCACCTGACCGGCGCCGGCGACGTCAAGGTCAAGGACAGCCGCGTGGTCAACAACTCCGCGGCTGCCGAGGGCGGCGGCCTGTGGAACTCCGCGACCGGCAGGCTCACCATCGAGCGCACCACGATCAGGCGCAACTCGGCGGCCGGCGCGGCTGCTGACCAGGGCGGCGGCGGCGTCTACAACGACGGCGGCACGACCACGGTGAGCGGCAGCACGATCGAGTCCAACACCGCGACCGGTGCTGCGGGCTCGGGTGGCGGGGTGCTCAACAACCTCGGCACGGTGGCCATGGCGAACTCCCAGGTCCGGGGCAACACCGCAGCGCGGGCAGGCGGCGGCATCGAGGCCAACGCGGGTACGACGACCGTGACCGGCTCGACGATCGAGAACAACACCACGGGCGCAGCCCCCGGCAACGGCGGCGGCCTGCACCTCACCGGCGCCGGCTCGGTCAACGTCGGCACCACCCAGGTGCTCGGCAACACCGCGGTCGAGGGCGGTGGCCTCTGGAACTCGGCCACCGGTCAGATGACGGTCACTGGCTCGACGATCGCCGGCAACACGGCGTCCGGCGCTGCTGCCGACCAGGGCGGTGGCGGCGTCTACTCGGACGGCACCACGTCGATCACGGGCTCGACGATCTCCGGCAACAAGGCGACCGGCGCGGCCGGTTCCGGCGGCGGCGTGCTCAACAACCTCGGCACGCTCGCGGTCGACGGCTCCTTCATCAAGGACAACACGGCCAACCGCGCAGGCGGCGGCATCGAGGCCAACATCGGCACCACCGAGGTGACTCGCACGGTGCTCCAGGGCAACAACGCGGGCACCGCGCCCGGCAACGGCGGCGGCCTGCACCTCACCGGCGCCGGCAAGGTCACCGTCAGCCAGAGCAAGGTGTTCGAGAACATCGCCGTCGAAGGCGGTGGCCTCTGGAACTCGGCCACCGGCACGATGGAGGTGAGTGACACCCACCTGCGCGGCAACACCGCCAGTGGTGTCGCGGCCGACCAGGGCGGCGGCGCGATCTACAACGACGGCGGTGCCCTCACCGTCTCGGGCTCGATGATCGAGGCCAACAAGGCGACCGGTGCCTCCGGCTCCGGTGGCGGCGTGCTCTCGCTCAACGGATCGCTCAAGGTGGGCTGGACCAACCTCAACGGCAACTCCGCGCCCCGCGCCGGTGGAGCCATCGAGGTCAACGCCGGCACGGCTGACCTGTCCAACGTCAACGCGGCCAACAACGCCACGGGCGCCATGCCCGGCAATGGTGGCGCCCTGCACCTCACGGGCGCAGCCACGGTCACGTGGGCCGTCGGATCGGTGACGGGCAACAGCGCCACCAACGAGGGTGGCGGCCTGTGGAACTCCGCGACCGGCACGCTCACGGCCACAGGCATCACGTTCTCGGGCAACACCTCGCCCGAGGGCCCCGACGCCTACAACGACGGAGGCACCATGAGCGTCAACGGCGCCATGGTTCTCCCGATGAGCGGGATCTGATCCCGACCACCACCCGCGGGCGCTGACACCCGCACAGCACGACGACGCCCCGGAGACCAGGTCTTCGGGGCGTCGTACGTCGTTGCCGTGGATCAGTGCTGCGTGGCACCCTCGGCGCCGGCCCCGGTCAGGGCACGCACCTCGAGCTCGGTGAAGCGGTCCTCCGCGGACGGCTCCTTGCTCGTGATGGTTCCGATGAAGCCGAGCAGGAAGCCCAGCGGGATCGACACGATGCCCGGGTTGTTCAGCGGGAAGATCGCGAAGTCCGCGTCGGGGAACATCGAGGTGGGCAGGCCCGACATCACGGGCGAGAGCAGCACCAGGCCGACGGCGGAGATGAGGCCGCCGTAGATGCTCCACGTGGCACCGCGGGTGTTGAACCGGCGCCAGAACATGTTGTAGATGATCGCCGGCAGGTTCGCCGACGCCGC
>JBKJKM010000254.1:0-9101 GCA_046597375.1 Acidimicrobiales bacterium
CGCCGACGAGCCTTGGTGGCGGTACTTGGCCACCATCTCGTCGAGGGAGAACGCTTCGATGGCATCCGGGTCGATCCACGGGCCCTCTTCGGCCACGAGCACGTCGCGACCGGCTTGCGCCAGCGTCGCCGCCGTGGTCGCCCCTCCGGCGCCCGAGCCGATGACGAGTACCTCGGTGTCGAGGGTCGTGCTCACGCCATCTCCTGCTCGGCGAAGAGGACGAGTGAGCGGAAGAGGCGGACGTATTGGCGGACGAGCGGGATCGGGCTCGACGCCAGCGCCTCGACGACGGCGGCGGGAGCACCGGCGCGACCGCCGTTGCGGGCCCGGGCGAAGGCGGAGAAGGCGAGCGTCTCGGCGACGACGCCGGCCCGGAGGAACTCGGGCATCGAGGCCAGGCTGCCCTCGACCCAGTCGGCCACCCGCACCCGGACCTCGGCGTCCGAGGTGACGGTGAGGGTCGCGACGAGGTCGCGCTCGAAGCCGAGCATGGGGGGCGACAGTAGTGGGACGACCACCCGGTACTGTCCCGGCGGATGACGCCCGAGGTGGTCGACGCAGCGGTGGCGCGCCGACGTCCGGGGATCGCCATCGGCGTGGCCGCGATCGTCGTCGCCGGCGTCAGCTTGGCTCCGCTCCGAGGACTGTGGCGGGCCCCTGGCCCGCCGATGGAGGAGGGCTTCATGCTCGTCTTCCCCGAGCTCGTCCTCGAGGGGATGGTGGCCAACCGTGACTTCTTGCACCTGTACGGCCCCGGGTCGCTCTGGGTCTTGGCCGGCATCTACGGCGTCCTCGGCACCACGCTCGAGATCGAGCGGGCGGTCGGGCTGGTGCAGCTCCTCGGCATCATCTCGGCCGTCTTCGCGCTCCTCCGCCACCGCGGTGCCATCGCGGCCGTCGGCGGCGCTTGTGCCACCGCCGTCGTCATCCTCCCGCCGACGGGCCTGACCGCTCTGGCGTGGGTGGGAGCCGTCGCCCTCGGGCTCTGGTCGGTGGCCCTGGCACTGTCGGGCCTCGAGCGGGACGAGAGACGATCGGGCCGGCTCGTGGCGGCCGGGCTCCTGGCCGGAGTAGCCCTCCTCTACCGGCCCGACCTGGCAGTCGCCGTCATTGGGTCGGGGATCGTCGTCGGCCTGGGGTTGTCGGGGCGGCGACGGTGGCGATACGCCGGCGCCCTCGTGGTCGGGGTGGCACCGTTCCTCGTCCACCTCGTCACGGCCGGCGCCGGCAACATCTTGCGCGGCATGGTGTTCGATCCGGTGGTGCAGCTCCGAGCGGGACGCAGCCTGCCCCTGCCGCCGACGTGGCACGACTTCGACGGCTTCCTGCAGCGCGCCGGTCGCCTCGACGAGCCACCGTGGCCACTTCCGGCCATCGAGTCGCCGGCGCAGCTGGTCGTGTGGTTGGGCGCCCTCCTTGTCGCCACCATGCTGCTCCTGGGAGCTGGGACGCTCGCCTTCCGCCGCCGAGGCGACCGCCGGCTGTTGGCCGTGGCCGTCTTCGCCGCCGGCCTGGTGCCCCAAGCCCTGCAGCGACCGGACTCCACCCACCTCGCCTGGGTCAGTTGCGTCGCCTTCGGGCTCTTCCCGGCCGTGATCCTGGAGCTCGGACGGGGGGGCGCCGGCCGACGGTGGCGTCCGGTCGCGTCTGCGCTGGCGCCGCTTGTGTTCCTGTTGGCCGTATTGCCCGACTTCACGTTCCGTAGCTACGGCGATGCGGTGGCCGTCGGCCTCGGGCGCCGCCCTGGGGTCGGGAAGATGGCGCGAAACGGACGCATCTTCTACTACGGGCGTGGCGATGCCATCGCCGCCGTCGGGGATCTCCTGAAGGAGATCGAATCGGTGTCGCAGCCCGGCGACCGCCTCTTCGTCGGCACCGGTGATCTGCGCAAGACGCCCTACAGCGAGGCCTTCCTCTACTACCTACTCCCGGAGCTGGAGCCCGCCACCCGCTACATCGAGATGGATCCCGGCGTTGCCAACGTCGACGGTTCGGGTCTCGCCGACGACCTCGCCTCGGCCGACGTCGTGGTGCTGTCGTCGATTCGTGACGACTGGAACGAGCCGAACGACTCCCGCCGGTTCGGCTCGACCGAAGCCACGTCGGTGCTCGACCGGGATTTCTGCGAGGTCGCGTCCTTCGGCGTGGGGCTGTTCGGACGGGGGCTCTATGAGCTGTACCTCCCGTGTGACCGGTCGTAGTTGGCCCGGGGAGCAGCCGTAGACTCCACCGCCTTGTCGACCGGATCCTCTTCTGACGCGCTCACTGCTCGCGTCGCTGCGTCCGGCCTGCGCCGCATCCACCTCCTGGCGTGGCGCGACCTCGAGGACGTCGAGGCCGGCGGGTCGGAGGTGCACGCCCACGAGGTGGCAAAGCGCTGGGCGGCCGCCGGACTCGACGTCACGATGCGGACGTCCTACGCGCAGGGTCGTGCATCGATCGTGCGTCGTGACGGCTACCGCGTCGTGCGCAAGGCCGGCCGGTACCTCGTCTTCCCCCGGGCCATCCTCAGCGAGATCGCCGAGCGCCACGGTCCTTGGGATGCCATGGTCGAGATCTGGAACGGCATGCCGTTCTTCTCCCCGGTGTGGCGCCGCGGTCGGCCGTCGATGGTGTGGCTCCACCACGTCCACGGCGAGATGTGGCGCATGGTGCTGCCGGAAAGCGAGAAGTTGGCGCGCGGCGGCGAGCTCTTGGAGTCACGGATCGCGCCCGCGTTCTACCGCCGGTCCAGCATCGTGACGCTGTCCGAGTCATCGAAGGCCGAGCTCACGGGCGAGCTGGGTTTCCGGTCGGCGCGCGTGACTGTGGTGCCTCCCGGCATCGACGCGAGGTTCACCCCTGGCGACGTCGAGCGCGCCACCCAGCCGCTGCTGGTCGCCGTCGGACGCCTCGTCCCCGTGAAGCGCTACGACCGGCTCATCCGCACGGTGGCGAGGGTGCTCGACGAGCACCCGATGCTCCAGCTCGTCATCGTCGGCGAGGGGTACGAGCGGCCGCAGCTCGAAGCGCTCATCACCGAGCTCGGCGTCGGGCACGCCGTGCGGCTCGCCGGCCACCTGAGCGACGACGAGGTCCTCGATCTGTACCGCCGGGCCTGGGCCGTCACGAGCGCGTCTGCTCGGGAAGGCTGGGGCATGACGATCACCGAGGCCGCCGCCTGCGGAACTCCTGCGGTCGTGACCCGGATCGCCGGGCACGTCGATGCCGTGGTCGAGGGTGAGTCGGGGCTGCTCGTGGGCGACGTGGACGACGCCGTCGAGGTCATCGGCCGGTTCCTGGGTGACGACGTCCTGCGCAAGCAACTGGCCGAGGGTGCATTGGCCAGAGCGGCCGAGCTGACGTGGGACGCGACGGCCCTGGGCACGTTCGAGGTGCTGGCCGCCGAGGCGGAGCGCCGCAAACGCCGTCGATGAACCTGCCGCCGGCGCCGATGGAATCGTCGGTGGCGCACCGGCGCACGTCGTGGCTCGGACACCTCCTCCTCGGGTTGTTGACGTTCGTCCCGATCCTGGGGACGCGCCCGGGGATCGTGGCCGCGGACACCAAGAACTACCTCTACATCGATCCAGGAAAGCTCCTCTCGCGCGCCCCGTCGATGTGGGATCCGAACGTTGGGCTGGGCACGCTCACCCACCAGAACATCGGCTACCTCTTTCCGATGGGGCCCTGGTACTGGTTGTTCGAACGTATCGGCGTACCGGACTGGTTTGCCCAGCGACTCTGGCTGTCCACGATCCTCTTCGCCGCCGGCGCCGGCGTGCTGTTCCTCGCCCGCACGCTCGGATGGCGGGGCGCCGGTCCGATCGTGGCGGCGCTGGCGTACGCCCTCGGCCCCTACGTCCTCGACTACTCGGTGCGGATCTCGGTCATCCTTCTGCCCTGGGCGGCGCTGCCCTGGCTGATCGGGCTCACCGACCGGGCCCTGCGGCGTGGCGGCTGGCGCCACCCGGCACTGTTCGCCCTCGTCGTCCTCGGCGTCGGCGGAGTGAACGCCACGGCGCTCGTCTTCGCCGGCCTCGGTCCCGTGCTCTGGATACCGTTCGCCGTCTGGGGCATGGGCCGAGCCGGCATCGGCCGGGCCATCGCCACCACGCTCAAGATCGGGCTCCTCACGACGGCGCTCTCGCTCTGGTGGGCGGCCGGGCTGGCCGTGCAGGGCCGCTTCGGCATCAACGTGTTGCGCTACACCGAGACGGTCGAGACGGTGGCCAAGACCTCGTTGGCCTCCGAAGTGCTGCGGGGCCTCGGCTACTGGTTCTTCTACGGCAACGACAAGCTCGGGCCCTGGATCGAGCCAGCCGTCGACTACACGCAGCGGGTCTGGCTCATCGTCGTCGGCTTCGCCATCCCCGTCCTCGCCCTCGTGGGCGCCGCCGTCGTTCGCTGGAGACTCCGCGCCTACTGCGCGACCCTCATCGTCGTCGGCACGGTCATCGCCGTCGGGGCCCATCCCTACGAATCGCCGTCGCCGCTCGGCGGAGCCTTCAAGGCCCTGGCGACCAGTTCGACGGTGGGGCTCGCCCTCCGGAGCACACCTCGCGCCGTCCCCCTGATCTCCCTGGGGATGGCCTTGCTCCTCGGCGCGGCGATCACGGCCGTCGCCCGCCGCGCTCGGATCATCGGGGCGGTCGCAGCGATCGCCGTCGGGGGTCTCGTGGTCGCGGGACTGCCTCCGCTGTTCAACGGCGATCTGGCCGTGGGGGAGAACATCCGGCGGCCCGAAGCCCTGCCGGCCTACTGGCAGGAGGCCGCTGACCACCTCGATGGCGCCGGCGACCGGACCCGCGTGCTCGAGCTCCCCGGCACGGACTTCTCGTCGTACCGATGGGGCAACACGATCGACCCGATCACGCCGTATCTGATGGACCGCCCCTACGTGGCGCGTGAGCTGATCCCTTACGGCACCGCAGGGACGGCCGACCTCCTCAACGCCCTCGACCGGCGCCTCCAGGAGGGCGTGTTCGAAGCCGACTCGTTGGCGCCGATCGCCCGCCTCCTTCGAGCGGGCGACATCGCCGTGCGCAACGACCTCCTCTATGAGCGGTACCGGACACCGCGCCCGCGCGTGCTCGCCGAACTTCTCGGCCCCGACGTCGCCGGCCTGGGTGCGCCGACGACGTTCGGGCCGCCGTCGGCCACCCGTCCGGCCGGGCCAGGCGCGCTGATCGACGAGAACGAGCTCGGTGTGGCGGCCGGCGTCGACTACCCGGCGCCGGTCGTGGTCCGATCCGTCGACGACGTGCCCGGGATCGTCAGGACCGCGCCGACAACCGGCGGGATGTTGGTGGCCGGCGACGGCGAGGGCCTCGTCGAGCTGGCCGGCGCCGGCGTCCTCGATGGTGACGTCCCAATTCGCTACGCCGCCTCGCTGCGCTCCGAGCGCGAGTGGGATGCGGTCCTGCGCGACGCCGGCGCCCTCGTGCTCACCGACACCAACCGCCAGCGGGCCCGCCGGTGGGGCACGGTCCGCGAGAACACCGGCTTCACGGAGCCGGCCGACCACGAGGCCCTCGTCGACGACCCGACCGACGCCCGACTCGACCTGTTCCCCCTCGAGACGAGCGCCGATCGGACGGTGGTGCAGCAGCGCGGTGTGGCCGGTGTGCGTGCGACCGCCTACGGCAACCCGATCTCCTACACACCTGAGGACCGAGCGGCCAACGCCCTCGATGGCGACCTCACGACGGCATGGCGCGTCGGGGCGTTCGACGATGTGGTCGGAGAACGGCTGCGCGTCGACCTCCCCGAGCCGGTCCGCGCCTCGTCCGTCCGCCTCGTGCAACCGATCTCGGGGTCCCGCAACCGTTCGATCACGAAGGCTCGCCTCCACTTCGACGGTGGCCGAGCGGTCGACGTTGCGCTCGGTCCCGACTCGTCGACCTCGATCGGGCAGGTCGTGTCGTTCCCGGAGCGGTCGTTCCGGACGATCGAGTTCGAGGTGCGGGCGACCGATGTCGGCCGCCGCCCTCGCTACGACGGGTTCAGCGGCGTCGGCCTGGCCGAGCTCGAGGTCGCCGGCGTGCAGGTCGACGAGGTTGTTCGGCTCCCCACGTCGCTGCTCGATCGCGCCGGTCGGCGGGCGCTGGCCCATCCGTTGGTGGTGCTGTTGAGTCGTCAACGCAGCAACCCCGGCGACCCGGCCCGAGGTGACGAGGAACGGGCCATGGCGCGAACGTTCGTCCTGCCCGACGGCCGCCGCTTCGACGACATCGTGGGCACCGCTCGCGTGGCGGCCACGCTCCCCGACGACGCCATCGACCGTCTGCTCGGCCGGCCCGACGCGGCTGCGGGTGGCGTCACGGCCCGATCCGACTCCCGCCTCCCCGGTGACCTCCGCAGCCGTGCCTCCGCGGCGATCGACGGTGACCCGGCGACGGCCTGGACGCCCGGACTCCTCGACCAGGCCGGGCATTGGCTCGAGGTGGAGGTGGCCGAGGCCATCACCGTCGACCGGCTCGACCTCCGCGTCGTGGCCGACGGCCGCCACTCGGTGCCCACACGCGTGCGCATCGAGGCCGATGGCGCAACCGGGGTGGTCGTCGACCTGCCCTCGATCGCCGACCGAGCCGAGCGGGGCGCCGAGGTCGACGCGCCGCTCACCTTCCCGGCGGTCACCGGTCGGCGGTTCCGCCTCACGGTCGAGGCCGTCCGAGCTGTGACCTCACCCGACTTCTTCTCGCCCCAGCTGCTCGACCTCCCCGTAGCGATCGCCGAGCTCGGCCTCGCCGGCGTCCGAATGGACGACGTCGCTGGGAGCTTCGATTCCCCCTGTCGAGACGATCTCGTGACCGTCGACGACCGGCCGTTCCCCGTCCGCCTCGCCGGTTCGTCGTCGGACGCCGTGCGCCGGCTCGGCCTGGCCGTCGAGGCATGTGGGGTGAACCCGATGCTCGACCTGGCCGCAGGAGAGCACGAACTGCGAGCCGCATCCGGTCGCGACACCGGAATCGACGTCGACCGGCTCGTACTGACCGCGGCGGCCGTGTCTCCGGATCCTGCGGCTGCCCTCGGCGCCGGCAGCCCGGGCCTCGAGGTCGCGGCCGTCGGTCGAAGCGGTTTCGATGTTCGCGTCGCGTCCTCCGAGGATCCGTTCTGGCTGGTGCTCGGACAGAGCTACAACCGGGGTTGGCACCTCACGGTCGATGGCGTCGACCTCGGCCCGCCCACCCTGGTCGACGGGTACGCCAACGGCTGGCGCCTCGACGCAGGAGACGGCCCGCTCGATCTCGAGCTGCGGTGGACGCCGCAGCGCACCGTGTGGTTCGGGCTCGCCGCCTCGGCCCTGGCATTGATGGCCTGCCTCGGCATCGTCACCGCCAGCTTCGCTCTTCCCGGCCGTCGTCGTCGCCGGCGACCGGCCCATGCCATCGTCGACGAGCGTTTCGATGATCCGGCCGGACGGCCCGAGCTCGTTGTTCCCGGTCAGGTCAGGCCGTACCTCGTCGCCCCGATCGTGGTCGTGGCCGCCTTCGGCGTCGCCGCCGGCCCGGTCGTCGGCATCGCCGCCGGGCTCGTCACCCTGGCGGCCGTGTTCATCGCACCGGCCCGCTGGCTCCTGGCCTTCGGCGCCGCCTTCGCACTCGCCGTCGCTGGTGCCTACGTCGCCGTCCAGCAGCTGCGATACGGCTATCCACCCGACTTCGCCTGGCCCCGCAACGTCGAACGGGCCCACGACATGGGATGGCTCGCCGTGGCCCTGCTCGCCGCCTCCACCCTGGGGCGCCGGCTGAAGAAAGCCTGAAACCTGCCAGCGTTTCGCAACAGAACCGTAATGAGCGGGGTAGAGTGCCGACGTGCTGTGACTGGCGTCACAGCACCGGGTTCTGCGCCATAGGGTGTGGCCCGAACGAGAAGTAGGGAGATGCGTCTGTGAGTTCCGGATCCCGATCGCAAGGCTCGCTGATGGCGCGGCTATTTGTGATCCTTGCCCTCATCTCGCTGGTGGCCGCGGCCTGCGGCGGCGGCAACGATGACAACAGCTCCGAAGGCGAAGGCGAAGGCGGCATCGTCAAGGGCGAAGAGACCGACGAAGGCAAGCCCGTTGCCGGTGGCTCTCTGGTCGTCGGCGTCGAAGCCGAGACCGCCGGTTGGCAACCCTGCGTCGACTCCCCGTCCGAGTCCGGCACCATGGTCTTCCTGGCCGTGTACGACCAGCTCGTGACGCGGTCCGAAGATGGCGAGGTCAAGCCGTGGCTGGCCGAGACGCTCACTCCGGCGGCTGACAACCTTTCCTGGACGCTCAAGCTCAAGCCGAACGTCAAGTTCCACGACGGCACGGCGCTCGACTCGGCCGTGCTCAAGTCGAACTTCGACGCCAACAAGGCGCCGACGTCGCGCTGTGCTGGTGCGCTTGCGCCGATCTCGGGCATGGAGGTCGTCGATCCGCTGACCGTCAAGTACACCCTCGCCGCCCCCTTCGGCCCGTTCGCCGAGTTGCTGACCGGCGCTGCCGGCATGCCGTTCTCGCCGACCAACGCCGCCGCCAAGGGTGCCGATGTGTCGGCCAACCCGGTGGGCACGGGCCCGTTCATCTTCAAGTCGTGGGAGCGTGACTCCAAGCTCACCCTCGAGAAGAACCCCAACTACTGGATCAAGGGCCAGCCGTACCTCGACTCCGTGATCGTCAAGCCGATCCCGGACGAGGACGCCCGCCTGGCCTCGCTGAGCTCGGGCGAGATCGACGCCGGCTTCTCGCTGCGCCAGCAGTACGTGCAGCAGGCCCGTGACCTCGGCGACGCCATCCAGCGCTTCGAGTTCATCGGCAACAATTCGGGTTCCTCGATCTTCAACATGAAGAAGCCTCCGGTCGACGACAAGCGCGTCCGCAAGGCCTTCGCCCTCGCGCAGAACCAGGAGCAGCTCATCGAGGTCCTCGGCGGCAAGGGCATCTCGCCCCCGGCCAGCCAGTTCTTCTCGAAGGACTCGCCGTTCTACTCGGAGAAGGTTGCCGCCGCGTACCCGCAGAACAAGCCGGAAGAGGCCAAGAAGCTGCTCGACGCCTACAAGGCCGACCCGGCCCGCTCGGATGGCAAGAAGCCCGGTGATCCCGTGCAGATCCAGTTCAACTGCCCGCCCGACCCGACGCTGATCGCCTACGC
>JBKJKM010000293.1:0-4506 GCA_046597375.1 Acidimicrobiales bacterium
GGCGATAACACGCCGATCACGGTCGAGTTGATCCATCCGATCGCCATGGACGAAGGTCTCCGTTTCGCCATCCGCGAGGGTGGCCGTACCGTGGCCTCGGGCCGCGTCACCAAGATCATCAAGTAAGGACGACGCACCCATGGCACAGAAGATCCGCATTCGGCTGAAGGCCTACGACCACGAGGTCCTCGACCAGTCGACGAAGAAGATCGTGGAGACGGTGCTGCGCACCTCGGCCAAGGTGAAGGGCCCCGTGCCGCTGCCGACCGAGAAGCACCGCTATACCGTCATCCGCTCGCCCCACAAGTACAAGGACAGTCGCGAGCACTTCGAGATGCGGATCCACAAGCGTCTTCTGGACATCGTCGAGCACACCCCCAAGACGGTGGACTCGCTCCAGCGCCTCGAGGTGCCGGCCGGCGTCGAGATCGAGATCAAGCTCCAGCAAGCCTGAGCTTTCGCTTGAGCGAAGTTGCAGCGACTCCCGTCTCCGACGGGAGTCGCTTCGCGTTCCGGGCCCGCCTCGCGTTGCTCGTCGTGGCCGGGATCGGGTTCCGTCTCTGGTTCGTCGCCTCGCCTCTCGGCTTGGTCGACGGTGACGAAGCGGTGGTGGGCCTCATGGCGCGGCGGGTGCTGGACGGGCAGTTCGAGGCGTTCTATTGGGGCCAGGAGTACGGCGGCTCGCAGGAGTCGTTCCTGGTGGCCCTGCTTCTGTTGGTGCGGGTGCCGGGCCGCTGGGCCATGGAACTCGTCCCCGTCGGGCTGCACGCCGCCTCCGCCCTCCTCGTCTGGCGGATCGGTCTGCGCACCATCGATCGGCGAGGCGGCGCCGCCCTCGCCGCCGGCATCTGTTGGGCAACATCGCCGGCGCTGCTGTGGTGGTCGACGAAAGAGCGCGGCTTCTACGGCTTCACCCTCGTGTGCGGCCTCGCCGCCCTCCTCCTCGTCCTCCGGCTGACCGTCCAACTCCCTTGGGGTTGCCCTTCGGGCAGCCCCAAGGGCAACGCCAACGCCGTGGCGCGACCGCAAGGGCAACGGCAACGCGATGGGGTGGGACTTGGGCTGGTGCTGGGTCTCGGGTGGTGGGCGTCACCGCAGATCCTGCACTTCGCCATCCCCGGACTCGTGTGGCTGGCGTGGACGCACCGGCGGCACCTCGGCGACTTGGGTCGCACGTTGGCCATCGCCACCCCGGCAGCGGGAGTCGGAGCGCTCCCCTGGCTGTGGGCGAACGCCGCCACCGGGCTGGCCTCCCTCGAGCCAGCGGCTGATCGGGCCACCTTCGGTGATCCGCTGACGGTCTTCTTCCAGTACGGGGTGCCGATGGTGCTCGGGCTGCGGGAACCGATCACCCTGGGTTGGGAGTTCCCCGGCGCCGTCGTCGTCTACGCGATGGTGCTCGCCGGTCTGGCTCTGGTGCTGTTGCGGTGGCCCGGCCGACTGCGACCGGTGCTCTTGTCCATCGGACTCTTCCCGTTGATCTTCGCCGCCCTGCCGACCACCTATTACTTCGGCGAGCCGCGATACCTCGACTTCCTCTGGCCGCTCCTAGCCCTAGTCGCGGGGTGGGCGGTGGTTCGGTTGCCGACGGCGGTGCAGGTGGGCGTGCTCATTGCGCTCCTGGTTCTCACCCTCAACGGCGTGGCGGGCATGGTGCGCCTCGAGGGGCCGCCGGGTGAGCCGTTCGAGGACATCTCCCCCCAGGACGTCGGCCGTCTCGTCCTCCTCCTCGACACGCTCGAGGCCGACCGGGTCGTGGCTGACTACTGGGTTGCCTACCGCCTCACCTGGGAGACCGAAGGCCGGATCGTCGCCACACCGTTCGCGCCGATCCGCGATCTCCGGGCGGAGAGCGAGGTGCGGAAGCGCCCTCGGGCGGTCTTCGTCGTGGTGGCATCGCGGTGCCGAGGCGCGCTCCAACGGTCCTTGTCGCTCCAGGGTGCCGGCTTCTCCGTGCACACCGTGTCCGGGGTGTGGGACGTCGTCGTCCCGGACGAGCCTCTGCGGCTGGAGGTCCCCGGACCGACCTGTTGACGCCGGCTACAGCACGCGAAGGGCGTCGACGGTATCGAGCTCCCGTCGGGCGAGGGCATTCAGCACCGCCCGATCACCGTGGCGAACGCACGCCGTCTCGATCAGCACCTGGATGGCGATCCGGGCGACGTCCTCGGGCAGCGTTGGCGCCGGAAGCCCGAGGCTCCGGGAAAGGTCGTCGAGGTGGAAGGCCATCTCCACGATCCGGGTCCTGAGGTACTCGTCGATGAGAAGCGTGTGGCCGAGGGCCGACACCCGGTGTTCCGCCGGCTCAGCAGCCAGACGATCGGCGAGGCGCTCGGCTGCCTTGCCGACGTCGAGGTACAGACGGGCCCAGCCGCCCTTGGCCGTCTCGGCGCCACGATCCCGGACCCGTACGTTGACCTCGGCGTCGGGGGTGCCGCTCGGGTGGTCGGCGTAATAGGCGCCGGCCGTCACCACGGGTGGGTCGGGCTCTGGCATGTCGAGGTACCAGTAGACCGTCAATACCCCTCGGGCGAGGTGCCCGGCCAAGGCGCCGATGGAGAAGTCCGGGAGCACGCTCGGGTCGTCCCAGCGCTCGCCGAGCTCGCGCCGCCCAAGGAGATCGGCGGTGGCGAAGGCCGCAGCTAGGTAGGCCGAGCGCACCGCCTCATCACTCATCGTGGCCTTCCCGTATCCAACATCGGTCCGAAGGCTAGGAGATGCGCCCCCTCGTTGGGCTCGCGGCGCGCCGTCAACCGATGAATGGACGGTCCTTGAGCCTCTCCGGCGGGGGCGCGTCGGCGGGGTGGTAGCGCTGCGCTGGCGTGCCCGGCGGGTGGTGCACGCCCGGCTGCGCGTCCGGGTTGGCGACGCACACTTCCGCCTCGAGCCCGTCGGGATCTCGGAAGAACAGGCTGAGAATATGGCCGAAGTCGGTGACGAAGCCGTCGGTTGCGCTCCGCTGGAGCAACCGCTGGCGGATCTCGTCGAACGCATCGAGGGACGATGCTCCAAGTGCGAGGTGATCGAGGCGGCCGCGCCCGAACATCGGCGTCTGGCGCTCGTGCTCGTCGTTCCCCGCCAACTCGAAGACGTTGAGTTCCGCGCTCTCGCCGATCCAGAGAATCGTGAGCTTGAAGCCGTCCCGCTCCTGGAAAACCTCGGAGGTCGCATCGAAGACCTCGGCATAGAAGTCGGTGAGGCGACCGGTATCACCGGTGAGTACGGCAACGTGGTTGATCCCGCTCAGGAGCATGCGGCTCAGCGTGCCACGGACTTCGGCGCGGTGTTGCGCCCGTCCTCGTGGATCTCTTTGGAAATGCGAGCCGGACACCGCTACGATGATCCGGTCCTGACCAGCCTTGGTCGGGGAGCAATCGACGTCTGCGATCGGCCCGGCCCAAAGCAGGGGACCTCGCAGCACCAACGAACGAGCTCCGCTCGGGTCCTGCCCGAGCGGAGCGTCTGTGTGTAAGCGGCCCTCGGGCCAACGAACCCAGCTACGAGCAACGAAGAAAGAGCTCCAATGGCATCCAAAGCGATCGTCGGCGAGAAGATCGGCATGACGCAAGTCTGGGACGACCAGAACCGCGCCATCCCGGTCACCGTCGTGCGCGTCACCCCGGCACGTGTCGTCCAGGTCAAGACCCCGGCCACCGACGGCTACTCCGCCCTTCAGGTCACCTATGGCACCCAGAAGGTCCAGCGCCTCAGCGGTGGCGAGGTCGGACACTTCGCCAAGGCGGGTGTCGACCCCGGCAAGAAGCTCATCGAGCTCAAGCTCGATGACACCGACGGCTACACCGTGGCCCAGGAGTTGCGGGCCGATCTCTTCGCCGCTGGCGAGAAGGTCGACGTGACCGCCATCTCCAAGGGCAAGGGCTTCGCCGGCGGCATGAAGCGCCATAACTTCAAGGGCCTCGGCGCGAGCCACGGAACCCACAAGAAGCACCGTGCCCCCGGTTCCATCGGCGCCTGTGCCACCCCGGCTCGCGTGTTCAAGGGCACGAAGATGGCTGGCCACATGGGTGCGGAAAAGGTGACCACGCTCAACCTCGAGGTGGTCCAAGCCGACGGCGAGCGCGACCTGCTCCTGGTGAAGGGCGCCGTGCCCGGCCCCCGCGGTGGTCTCGTCATCATCCGCAATGCGATCAAGGGTGGTGGGAAGTAATGGCATCCGTCGATCTCCGCACCATCAGCGGCGACACCTCCGGCTCGGTCGAACTCGATGACGCCATCTTCGGCATCGAGCCGAACGTGTCCGTGATGCACCAGGTCGTCACCGCCCAGCTGGCGGCGGCCCGGAGTGGCACCCAGAGCACCCTCACCCGGGCCGAAGTTCGTGGCGGGGGCGCCAAGCCGTGGCGCCAGAAGGGCACCGGCAAGGCCCGTCAGGGCTCGACCCGCTCACCGCAGTGGGTCGGCGGCGGTGTCGCTCTCGGACCGAAGCCCCGCAGCTACCGGCAGAAGACCCCGAAGAAGATGATTCAGTTGGCCCTGCGTTCGGCC
>JBKJKM010000140.1:0-6015 GCA_046597375.1 Acidimicrobiales bacterium
CCCGCTTCGGCGACACCCCCGTCGTCGTCCTCGCCGCCCTGCTGGTGGCGCTGGCGTGGTCCTCGCCGATTTACGCGCGTTTGGGGGCCCGGAGGCCCCCGAAGCGCGCGTAAATCCCGGGGAAGTCAGGCCAGGTCGAGGCGATTCGTCCTGGCGACCTCGCCGAGAAGATGGGCGCTCGGCTTGGGCGTGCGGATCTGGGTGGTGCGATCAACGGCGATGATCCCGAAGGTGGGCTTGTAGCCGAGCGCCCACTCGAAGTTGTCGAACGCCGACCACGCGGTGTAGCCCCGCACCTCGATGCCGTCGTCGAGACAGCGGCGAACACCTTCGAGGGCGCGCCGGTAGTACTCGACTCGGCGAGCGTCGTCGTCGGTGCCGATGCCGTTCTCGGTGACGAGGATCGGCGTGCCCTCGGTGACCTGGGAGGCATAGCGGATCGTGGCCTCGAGCGACTCCGGGTAGAACTCGTAGCCCATCAGGGTCAGCTCGGCGCCTTCCGGCGGGGGCACGATCCCGTTGGGCCCGACCCGGTCGCGGGAGTAGCACTGCACGCCGACGAAGTCATCGCCGCGAGCGGCTTCGAGGTAGACGTCGTTCATGTTGCGGCGGATCTGTTGGAGCTTGGCCTCGCCGCCGTCGACGGCCTGGTAATCGCTCATGGCCACGCACATCCCGACCGGGAAGTCGCCCGGCCCGCTCTTGATGGCCTCCGTCGCCTTGGCGTGGGCGTCGATGAAGTTGTCGTTGACGGCACGCCGCAACGCCGGGTCGCGACGGCCAGGAGGGAAGGCGCCGGCCAGGTAACCGAGCAGGGCGACGATGTTCGGCTCGTTGAGGGTGCAGCCCCAACCGATGAGGTCACCCAGGTGTTCGGTCGCCCGGCCGCAGAACCGGGCGAAGTGGTCGGCCGTGTCTGGCTCCTCCCATCCCCCGAGGTGGCTGATCCATCGCGGGCTCGTGAAGTGGTGGAAGGTCACGATCGGCACGATGCCGTGCTCGTGACAGGTCGACAGCATGCGGCGGTAGTGATCGAGGGCAGCGACGGAGTACTCGCCCTGCTCGGGCTCGATACGGCTCCACTCGATGGAAAATCGGTACGTACCGAAGCCGAGCTCGGCCAGGAGGGCGATGTCGTCGCCGTAGCGGTGGTAGTGGTCGATGGCGTCGCCGCTCGGCTCGACGCATCCACCGGCTGGGTTGTGCTCCCACGCCCACCAGTCGTTGTTCCAGTTGCCGCCCTCGACCTGGTGGGCGGCCGTGGCGGTGCCCCACAGGAAGCCTTCGGGGAACTCGATGGTGGTCATGCTTGGCGACCTTAGGATCGCCCGCATGGGTGACGCGCTGGACGGACTGCTCGAGCTGCTCGACCTCGAGCCGATCGAAGTCAACATCTTCCGCGGCGTCAGCCCGGACGAGGAGCGCCAGCGGGTGTTCGGAGGCCAGGTGGCGGGCCAGGCCCTGGTTGCGGCGGGTCGCACCGTCGACGCCGACCGCCGGGTGCACTCGCTGCACGCCTACTTCCTGCGGCCCGGCGACCCCCACATCCCGATCCTCTACGAAGTCGACCGCATCCGCGACGGCCGCTCGTTCACCACGCGTCGCGTCGTCGCCATCCAGCACGGCAAGGCCATCTTCCACCTCTCCGCCTCGTTTCACCTGGAGGAGGACGGCTTCGATCACGACGACCCGATGCCCTCGGTTCCGGCACCCGACGACCTGCCAACGTGGCAGGACCGGATGAAGGCGCTGGGTGCTGCCATCCCCGAGTGGTTCACGCGACCCCGTCCGATCGACACCCGCTACGTCCAAGAACCCTTCGGCCCGAGCGGCCAAGAGCGGGAAGCCGAGAGGCCTGACGTGGCGGCTCGCGACCCACGCCAACAGGTGTGGATGCGGGCCGACGGCACGCTGCCCGACGACCCGATGCTCCACGCCTGCGTCGTCGCCTACGCGTCGGACATGACGCTGCTCGACTCGATCCTGCTCCCCCACCGCGGGGTCATGTTCGGGGGGCTGATGATGGCGTCGCTCGACCACGCCATGTGGTTCCACCGGCCGTTCAAGGCCGACGACTGGTTCCTCTACGACCAGTCCTCGCCCTCAGCTTTCGGCGCCCGCGGCCTGGCCCGCGGCTCGATCTTCCGCTCCGACGGCGCCCTCGCCATCTCGGTCATGCAGGAGGGCCTCGTCCGCAACATCGGCCCGGGTCGCGTCCCGTAGTTCGGGCGGCGTCCCTAGCGTGGGTAGCGTGCGCCGCCTCCTCCTCGCCGTCGTCGTCGTCGTCCTGTTCTCCACCACGGCCTGCGCCTCGGACGAGAGCGAGGAGAACCTCCCGGCTGACGAGGCGACGGACGCCACGTCGACAACACTTGGCGCGACCACCGCGACATCCGGAGGTGAGCGCGCCGAGAGCGTCGAACTCGCCGTCACGGACGTGGCCACCGACCTCGACACGGTGTGGGCCCTGGGCTTCGACGATGCCGGCAAGCTCTGGTTCACCCAGCGGCGCGGACGGTTGCAACAGGTCGGCGGCAAGGGACGCGACATTCCCGGCGTGATGGAGCAGGGTGAGGGCGGGCTCATGGGCCTCGAGTTCGACGACGAGGGCCGCATCTACGTGATGTTCACGACGTCGTCCGACAACCGCGTCGTTCGTCTCGACGACCTCGATGCCGACCCGGTGGTGCTCGTCGACGGCATCCGCAAGGCCGGCATCCACAACGGTGGGCGCCTGCGCTTCGGCCCCGACGGCACCCTCTACGCCGGCACGGGCGACGCCGGCGACACCAGCCTCGCGCCCAAGGCCGACAAGCTCAACGGCAAGATCCTCGCCATCGACACGCAAGCGAAGAAGTCGACGGTGTTCACCAAAGGCCACCGCAACCCGCAGGGCCTCTGCTTCGATTCGGCCGGCCGCTTCCTCTCCACCGAGCACGGTCCCGACCGCGGCGACGAGGTCAACGTTCTCGAGAAGGGCAAGGACTACGGCTGGCCGGCGTCCTCAGGTGATGGCATCAAGAACTACACGCCGACCATCGCCCCCGCCGGCTGCGCCGTCTACGAGAACGACGCCATTCCGCAGTGGAAGGGATCGCTCCTGTTCACGACGCTGAAGGAACAGGACCTGCGCCGGCTCACCTTCGATGCCGACGGCTCCGTCGCCGACGAGGAGATCCTCTACGACGGAAAGTTCGGCCGTCTGCGCGACGTCGCCGTCGGCCCCGATGGCGCCGTCTACGTCGCCACGTCCAACCAGGACACGCGTGGCAACCCGAAGTCCGGCGACGACCGCATCTTCAAGATCGCCCCCAAACCCTGACCCATCGACGCCCTAGCCTTGACGGCGTGCCCCGTCGTCGACTCGCCGTTCTCGGCGCGCTCCTCCTCGTGCCTCTCGTGGGGTTTCTCCTGACCCGGATCGCCCTCGACAGCGGCGCCGGGCAGGACGTGGCCGCCACCATCAGCCCGACGTCGACCACCGAGGCGACGACCTCGACCGAGACCTCCGAGTCGACGTCGACCGCTCCCACGACGACGACGTCAGTGGCGCCGACGACCACCCAAGCGGCCGGAACCAACCCCGCGACGAGCCCGCTACCGAGCATCCCGCGACCGGGTGAGCCGACGGCGGCGACCGACGCGGCAGGGCTGGCCGAGCAGATCCGCACGGCCGAGGTCGCCATCGCCGATCCGACCACGTCGCCGAACGAGCTCACCTCCCAGGCCCACCGCCAGCAGGTGGCCTACCGGGCCCTGGTCAACGACCCGACCCGCAAGGCGGCGACCTTCGAGCTCCTCACGCCGGAACTGCGGGCCATCGCCGAGGCCAACGTCACGGCCGGCGGCAAGTTGCGATCGATGATCAAGACGCCCAAGACCTCGCTGCCACCGTGGCGGATCGTGGCGCCGGCGCCGCCGGCCGAGCTCCTCGGCTACTACAAGCAGGCCGAGACCGACTTGGGCGTGCCCTGGTACCACTTGGCCGCCATCCACCTCGTCGAGACCCGCATGGGTCGCATCCGCGGCAACAGCGAGGCCAACGCCCAGGGGCCAATGCAGTTCCTGCCGGCGACGTGGGCGCAGTACGGCAACGGCGGCGACATCCAGTCCAACAAGGACGCCATCGCCGCCGCCGCCCGCTACCTCAAGCGAAACGGCGCCCCCGACGACATGCGCAACGCCGTGTTCAACTACAACCACGACAACCGTTATGTCGATGCCGTGCTGGCCTATGGCGAGCGCATGAAGGCCGACGAGCGGGCCTACTACGGCTACCACCAATGGCAGGTGTACTACGTCACGACGGTTGGCGACGTGTGGTTGCCCGAGGGCTACGCCGCCGGATAGCGGTACTGGATGACGCCAGGCCCCGTCGGTCGGTACCCGGGTAGCCGCCGGACCAGATAGGCCTCGTCGGGAACGTCGCCGAGCCCGCATCGGATGCCCTGTGCGGACGCCAGCGAGAAACCGAAGCGGGGGTAGTAGGCCGGGTGGCCAAGGACCACGACGAAGGGCTCGATCCGCGTCGAGGCCCGTCGAAGGGCGACGTCGACGAGCCGGCTGCCCACGCCCTGCCCCTGCACGGCGGGCACCACGCCGAGCGGCGCCAGTGACAGGACGGCCCGTTCCGCCCTCGACTCGTCGTCGGGGACGAGGGCCACGATGGTGAGCATGAGGTGTCCGACCACGGTGCCACCCTGCACCGCGACCAACGAGAGATCGGGCAGGTAGGTGTCACCCTGCCGCAGTTCCCGGACCATGGCCGGCTCGTCTTCGCTCCCGAAAGCGGCTCGGTGGAGTTCGTCGACGGCGCGCTCGTCGGCACGGATCTCGGGGCGGACATCCACCGCCCGACCCTAACGGCCGGGCGGTGGCGCCTTCGTTGTTACAGCTCGGCCTGGCCGCCCGTGTTCTCGGGCTCCGCCGGCTCGCCCGGCGCATGCACGGGCGGATCGGCCTCGTCAGCTGCCTGGTCGGGGACGGTCGGCACACTCTCGGGCTTGTTGCCCTGACTGCCGGGGTCGGTCGGCTTGCCGGCGTCGGCGGGACGGGCCTTGTCGGCGTCGTCGCCGTCTTCGGTCTTGTCCGCCTTGTTCTGCTGGCCAGGCGCCGTGGCCTTGCCGCTGCCCTCGTCGTCGCCCTCGGGAGCCTCGGTTCCCTCGACCTCGTCGTCGGCGATCGGCTTGCCACAGTCGGTCGCCTTGGCTGCGGTCAGCGCCGCATCGCTCTTGGCCCGCTCCTGCTTCAGGTACTGGCCCCGGTTGCCGGCGAAGTCACCGTCCGTGCCCGGTACACAGTTCGTCCAGATGCGAGGCGTCCCGATGCTGCCATCGGCAAGGCGGCTCTCGCCCTTCTCCCCGTCCTCGCGCTCGCCCCGAGCGGCCTTGGCTGCGGCTGCGTCGGCCTTCGCCTGGTCGGACTTGCCCTTGGGCACGTCGACCGGCGCCACGGCTTCAACGACATCGGCGGCGATGGTCTGAAGGGGTCCCATGGCGCCGACGGTCGTCAGGCCGGTGGCCCCGAGCAGGAACCCGGCGGCGACGCCGGCCCCGATCTTGAGGCGAGTGGCCAGCGCCGTGCGGAACACCGATCCGCCGCGCACCCCGGCCATGGCCGTCAGGTGCTGACTCTGCAAGGACGGATCGACAGGCTGGGCGCCGAGGGCGTGCAGGCGGTCGGTGAGGTCGGTTTGGGGGTCGAGAGGAGCGTTCATCACCACGGTGAGCGCTCAGTCGACCTCGGAGGATACGGCTCGTCGGAGATTTTCCAGCGCACGGTGCTGCAGCGCCTTCACGGCACCGACCCGGCGACCGGTGATCTTGGCCACAGCCTCGAGCGGCAGATCGGCCACGAACCGGAGCACCAGCACGTCGCGCTGGTCGGCGCTCAGGGTCGCCAAGGCGTCGATCAAGGCCGGGTCGAGGGGTTCGGCCGGAGGCGGCTGGGCCGACCGCACCGCCGGTTCGGCCAGTTCGGCCTCGAGGGTCGCGCGGACACGGCCGGCCCGCCGAT
>JBKJKM010000144.1:0-2659 GCA_046597375.1 Acidimicrobiales bacterium
TGTGCACGGCGTAGGCGAAGTCGACGGGAGTGGAACCGACCGGCAACGACATGACGTCGCCCTTGGGCGTGAACACGTAGACCTCGTCCTGTTCGAGGTCGTCCTTCAGCGACTCGAAGAACTCGGCCGGGTCGACCGTGTCCGACTGCCAGTCGACGATCCGCTGCAGCCACGCCGCATCGTTCGCCACCGATGTCGGCGCGGACGTGGGCGACGGGTTCTCTTTGTAGCCCCAGTGAGCGGCGACGCCGAACTCCGCCCGAGCGTGCATCTCCGACGTTCGGATCTGCACCTCGATTTGCTGGCCTTGGGGCCCAACCACCGTCGTGTGCAGCGACTGATAGAGGTTGAACTTCGGCGTGGCGATGTAGTCCTTGAACCGACCCGGCACCGGGTTCCACGTGGCATGCATGGCGCCGAGGGCGGCGTAGCAATCCTTCTGCGACTCGACGAGCACCCGGATGCCGACGAGGTCGAAGATGTCGTTGAACTCCTTGCCCTTGACGACCATCTTCTCGTAGATCGAATACAGGTGCTTGGGTCGACCAGTGACATCGGCGGTGATGTGGTGGTCGGCGAGGCGGTCACGCACGACCTCGAGCACCTGGGCGATGTAGATGTCGCGTCCGGGCGCCCGGAGGGCGACCATCTGCTCGATCTCGGCGTACCGCTTGGGGTGCATGACGCTGAAGGACAGGTCCTCCAGTTGCCACTTCACCTCTTGGATGCCGAGACGGTGAGCGAGCGGGGCGTAGATGTCGAGCGTCTCTTGCGCCGTGCGCTTCTGCTTGTGCTCGGCCATGGCGGCAATCGTCCGCATGTTGTGGAGACGGTCGGCCAGCTTGATGTAGATGACCCGTGGATCGTTGGCCATGGCCAGCAGCATCTTGCGCATGGAGGCGGCCTGCTGGGCCTCTTTGGTCTCGAAGGAGATCCGCTCGAGCTTGGTGACGCCATCGACGATCAACGCAACGACCGACCCGAAGTCACGGGCCACCTCTTCGATGGTGATCCCCGTGTCCTCGACAACGTCGTGGAGCAACGCCGCGGCGAGCGTGATGTCGTCGAGGCCGATCTCGGCCAGGATCTGGGCGACCGCCAAGGGGTGGCTGATGTAGGCCTCGCCCGACTGGCGGACCACGTCGGCGTGGGCCCGCTCGGCCACGTCGTAGGCGTTGCGGATCAGGGCCGGGTCGGCCTTGGCGTGGCGGGGGTGGGAGCGGTAGGCCGCCAGCACGGGGGCCAGCTCGTCCGGGTCGGCGGTCGAGGCATGGCGGCGCCACGGCAGGACCCGGCTGGAGACCCGTTCGGTGGTGGCCATGTGCTTCGTCCGCTCCTCTCGCTCAGTCGTAGGTCAACAGTGCAACGACGTCTCGGCCCTCGAGCTTCCGTCGCCCGTCGAGGAAGGCCAATTCGAGAATGAAGGCCAGCCCGACGACGACACCGCCGAGCTTCTCGACGAGGCGCACCGTCGCCGCCGCCGTGCCCCCGGTGGCCAGCACGTCGTCGATGATCAGGGCCCGCTCGCCGGGCAGAATCGCATCGCGATGGATCTCGAGGAGATCACTGCCGTACTCGAGCTCGTACGTCTCCGCCTCGATCTGCCAGGGGAGCTTGCCAGCCTTGCGGACGGGGACGAACCCGGCCCCACAACGGTCGGCCACGGGTGCGGCGGCGATGAACCCGCGCGCCTCGACGCCGAGCACCTTGTCGATCGCTCGGCCCTCGAAGGCGCACGCCAAACCGTCGATCGTCGACCGGAAGGCCGGGCCATCGCTGAGGAGGGGGGTGATGTCCTTGAACACCACACCCGGCTTCGGGAAGTCGGGGATGTCCCGGATGTGCTCCTTCAGCCATCCGGTGTCATCCATGACCTCAGGCTACCGGCGCTTGGACTTCTTTCGGGGACGAGGTGGCTGGCCGGTTCGGGTGCGGACCGGAGCCAAGGTCGGCCCGTTGTCGTCGCCATCCGAGCTCCTCGGCAGCTGATCGCGCGGCTCGCCGCCGATGGTGCCTTGACCTGCTGCTGCCGCTGCCGGGGTGAGCGGCCCGCCCACTGCACCTCGCATGGACAGGCGTTGGCGGATGGCGGCGTACCGCGGCTCGCGCTCCTTGAGGAAGGCGAGGAGCGGGGAGGCGATGAAGATCGAGGAATAGGCGCCGGTGAGCAGACCGATCAACAGCGCGAGCCCGAAGTCCTGCAGCGTCGTCGCGCCGAGCAGGAAAGCGCCGACGAACAGGATCGAGAAGATCGGCATGATCGCCACAATTGACGTGTTCAACGAACGCATCAGCACCTGGTTCATCGACAGGTTGACCATGTCGCCGTAGGTCATACGTCCGGACGCAGCCAGGCCCCTCGTGTTCTCGTCGACCTTGTCGAACACGACGATGGTGTCGTAGAGCGAGTAGCCGAGGATCGTGAGGAAGGCCACGACGGTCGCCGGGGTGACTTCGAACCCGGACAGCGAGTAGATGCCGACGGTGACGAGGATGTCGTGGAGCAGGGCAGCCAGTGACGCCAGCGCCATCTTGGGCTCGAAGCGCAGCGAGATGTAGATGGAGATGACGACGAGGAAGGCGATGAGGGCCCGCAAGGCCTTGGCCGTGATCTCACTCCCCCACGACGGCCCGACCTCGCTGACGCTCACGAGAGAGG
>JBKJKM010000298.1:0-2761 GCA_046597375.1 Acidimicrobiales bacterium
GCAACGACATGGGTTCGCAGTACCGGTCGGCCCTCTACTGGACGAGCCCCGACCAGCAGGCTGCCGTCGAGCAGTCGCATGCGCTCTTCCAGGAGCGACTCAAGGTGGCCGGCTACGGCGCCATCACCACGGAGATCGGCCCGGCGCCCGAATTCTTCTATGCCGAGGACTATCACCAGCAGTACCTCGCCCGGAACCCGAACGGGTACTGCGGCCTGGGCGGCACCGGCGTCACCTGCCCGGTGGGACTCGCAACGGATTGATCATCGAGATCGCCGATCCGGACGACGACCGGGTCGGCGACTTCGTCCGCCTGAAGGATCCCGACCTGCGCCGTATGCGCGAATCGACGGAGGGCGCCGAGGGCGGGTTCTTCATCGCTGAGGGGGTGACGGTGATCCGGGCGCTGCTCGCATCGCCGTACCCCATCCGGTCGTTGTTCGTGAACCCTCTGCGTTGGGCGACGCTCGCACCCCTCGTGTCCGATGACGTCACCGTGTTCCTTGCACCGCAGGCCGTGCTCAACGCCGTGGCCGGGTTCCCGATGCATCGCGGCGCGCTGGCGTCGGCGAACCGTCTGCCGCTGGCACCGCTGTCCGAGCTGTGCGCCGATGCCTCACTTGTGGTCGCCACCGAGGGTCTCAACGACCACGAGAACCTCGGGGCGCTGTTCCGCAACGCCGCCGCCTACGGCGTCGATGCGCTCGTGCTCGACCCGGCGTCCTGTGACCCCCTCTACCGTCGATCGGTGCGGGTGTCGATGGGCCACGTGCTGCGACTCCCGTTCACCAGGATGGCGCACGGCGTCACCGGCATCCGCTCGCTCCAGGCCCTCGGATTCGAGGTCGTGGCACTGACGCCTTCCGCCGACGCCGAGGACATCCGCTCGGTCGGTCCCGCCGCCGGCGGCCGCCGAGCGCTGCTGGTCGGCGCCGAAGGCCCGGGACTCACGCCCTCGGTGTTGGCCGCCGCCGATCGCCGAGTGCGAATTCCCATGGCTGCGGGCGTCGACTCCCTCAACGTCGCCGCCGCTACCGCAGTCGCCCTCTACGCCCTTCCGCGCGCCGACTGAATCGTCCACTTCGGAGTTGCCCTCGTCCTGACAGGGGCAACTGCGAAGTGGACGGGAAGCTTCTAGCGCTGGTGCTTCGGGCACCACCAGGTCGTGCGGCCGCCGACGGTGTCGCGCTGCAGCGTCGCGCCATCCTTCGGGCAACGGCCGCCAGGGGCGCGATGGATACGCAGGTCACCGGTGTGGCTGCCGCCACGTTCCATCAGGTCGGTCACCGACGCCCGCAGGTGTCGATGGAGACGGCGGAGCTCGGCCGCGCTCAGGCCGCTGGCGGGACGGCGGGGGTCCAGTCCGGCGCGCCACAAGGCCTCGTCGGCCATGAGGTTGCCGACGCCGGCCACGTGGGCCTGGTTCATGAGCCGGGCCTTCAACGGGGCCGAGCTGGCGGCGATGGCCGTGCGCAGGCCCGCCAGCGTCACCGAGGCCGCATCCACCCCGAGCTTCGACTCGAGGGGATCGAGGGCCACGCCGCCGAGTCGTCGCGGATCCTGCATGCGCAGCACCCCACCGTCCACGAAGTGGAGACGAAATCGGTCCCATTCGGGACGGTCGGCCTTCGACGTGTAGAGCAGCTCACCGACGGCGTCGTTGTCGTCGACCAGCAGGCGTCCGGTCATGCCGAACCGGAGACCGAGCACGGCGCCGTCGTCGAGCTCGAGCAGAAGGAGCTTGCCGAGCCGTCGCGCCGCCGCAACGTGGCGACCCACGAGCGCTGACGCAATCGTCGCGGCGTCCAAACCTCCCTTCAGGTACCAGGCATCCTCGGCGTCGACCGTCGCGATCGTTCGCCCGAGCGCTCGTCCCTCCGCCAGGCGCCGGTAAGCCTCGACCTCGGGAAGTTCGGGCACGCCTAGATTCTGCGCCATGGCCGAGAGATGGACTGCGCAGTGGAAAGAGCTCTACAGCGAGGTCGTGACGTCTGGCCTCTGCACCGGCTGCGCGGGATGCGTCGTCGTCTGCCCCCATGACGTCCTCGGCTACAACGACGCCGACGGCATCTACAAACCGTTCCATCTCGAGGACGAACTCGGTCCGGAGAACTGCACCCACGGCGAGAAGGGGTGCACCACCTGCACACGAGCCTGTCCCCGGTTCCGGGTGTGGGAATCACAGATCGACGAGCACCTCTTCGGTCGTGCCCGCAAACCCGACGAGCTCAGCGGCATCTCCAAGGATGTGATCCTCGCCCGCGCCTCGGAGGAGATGGTGCACAAGATGGGTCAGGACGGTGGGCTCGTCTCGGCCATGTTGATCTGGTGCCTCGAGAAGGGCTACATCGACGCCGCCCTGGTCAGCTACCTCGAGGGCGACAAGGGATCGTGGAAGGCCATCCCCGGCGTGGCCAAGACGCGCGACGAGGTGCTGGCCGCCGCCGGGAGCCGCTACACCTACTCGGCCAACACCATGGCCTACGCCGAGGCCATCGCCGGCGGGGCCGAGAAGATCGCACTCGTCGGCATGGGCTGCCAATCCTCGTCGCCGCCGGCGATGGCCGTGCGCAAGGCCGGCAAGGTCGCCCGCAAGTTCGCCCTCAACATCGGGCTGCTGTGCTCGAAGACCTTCGACGACGCCATCTTCCCCCAACTCTTCGAGGCCAAGTACGGCCTGAAGAAGGAGGACATGGTGAAGATGAACATCAAGGGCGTCTTCCAGATCTGGATGAAGGACGGCAGCTACCACGAGGTCAAC
>JBKJKM010000120.1:0-2561 GCA_046597375.1 Acidimicrobiales bacterium
ATGGCCGGCGCCGGCGGCGCGCCACACCGAAGGCGAGCCGGGTTCGTGGGCCTCGCGGATGAGGGCGGTCTGCTCGTCGATGCCGACGACGGCGCAGTCGGCAGGGGCCAGCTCGAACGTGCGCCGGGTCTTCTCGTGAGACCACGTGTTGGCGTGGGGGATCACCGTCAGACCGTTCACCAGGCCCAGTCCCAGGGTAAACGCGCCGCCCCGCGGGTCGACCATCGGGTCACACAGCACCATGGCGCCGGCGGACGATCCGGCCAGCACAGCGCCACCGTCCCAGGCTTCGATGAGCGCCGACCACACCGCCGTGTCCTTCAGGACCGAGCGGAGATGGAGCGGCGATCCGCCACCCAGGTAGATGAAACGCGCCGAGCGGACGGCCTCAACGTTGGCCGGGTCGTCGGCGTCGGGACGGGCCAGCACCATGAGGCCCCGCACGCGTCCACCGATCGATGCGAACCACGCGGTCGCCGTGTCGACGGCGCGCTGCGGGTGCTCGTAGGCGGCGGCGGTCGGCAGCACGAGCACCTCGTCGCCGCCCGACGCCTCGAGCAGCTCCCGATCGAATGAGCACCCGTCGCGCCATTCCATGCCGCCGACCAGCGCCAGGGGACCGCTCACGTGATGTCGTCGGTGGCGAAGCGAGCGGATGGAACGGCAATGCCTTGCACGAGGGCTCCTGATCGATGGCAGTCGGTGATGGCGAATCCGGCGGCCCGGATCGAGTCCAGCGTCGACCGGTCGAGGTGGCAGCCGGCGCCGAGCGAACGACTCCACACCGGTGTCGCCAACGCCTGCAACCGCCCCCGAAGTCCGGGAACGCCCACGTGCTCGAGGAAGAGCAGCCGACCGTCCGGCTTCAAGAGCCGCTTGATCCCAGCCAGCGCGACGGCAGGAGACGCCACCGTGCACAGCACCAGGCAGACGACCACGGAGTCGGCAAACCCGTCCGGCAGGTCAGAGTCCTCGATGCCGGTCTCGTGCACCTCGACCGGCACCGCCGCGGCATCGACGCGATCGAGGAGGCGCGCCCGCATGGCGCCGTCCGGTTCGAGCACGACGACGCGCGAGACATCCGGACCGCGGTAGTACACAAGGTTGCGGCCGGTGCCTCCACCGACCTCGACGACCTCACCCCGGGCGTCGGCCACGAGGCGACGACGTCGATCCGCCATGCCGGCCCGATCCACCAACCCCATCATCGGGTCGTACAGGAGGGCGTGAACCGGGTGGTCGGTGCGGGTGGAGGAAGGGGACACAGCGCCCGTCAAGCTAGGCGAGCCGTCACGAAGCTCACCCAGCCCCCACCGAGGCGCTCCTCCACGTCCACCATTCCAGACGCGGGAGTCTGTCCATTGGAGCGCCGACCTTGGCCCTCGGTAGCCTCCCCGGCCATGGCTATCAAGCGTGTTGGCATCGTCGGTTCGGGGATCATGGGCTCGGGCATCGCCGAGGTGGCGGCCAAGACCGGCCACGACGTCATCCTGCGCAGCCGCAAGCAGGAGTCGGCCGACGCCATGGTCGCCGGCTTGGAGAAGTCGCTGGCGAAGCAGGTCGAGCGAGGCAAGCTGTCCGAGGAAGACCGCGACGCCGCCGTTGCACGGGTGAGCGCGACCTCGAGCCTCGCCGACCTCAAGGATTGCGACCTCGTCATCGAGTCGATCGTCGAGGACCTCGCCACCAAGAAGGAGCTCTTCAACGAGCTCGACCGCATCGTCAAGGACAGCGCCATCCTGGCCACCAACACCTCGACGCTTCCGGTCATCGAGATGGCCATGGAGACCGGCCGGCCGGACAAGGTCTGCGGTGTCCACTTCTTCAACCCGGCACCGATGATGGCCCTGGTCGAAATCGTGCGGCCGCTGACCGCCAGCGACGACACGATCAAGGTGGTCACCGACTTCGCAGAGACCTGCGGCAAGCAGGCCGTCGAGGTCATCGACCAGGCCGGCTTCATCGTCAACAACCTGCTCTTCCCTTATCTCAACAATGCCGTGCGCATGTTCGAGAACGGTGTTGCGACGAAGGAGGGCATCGACGAGGCCATGAAGGGCGGCTGCAACTTCCCGATGGGACCGTTCGCCCTGCTCGATCTCGTCGGCCTCGACACGAGCCTCAGCATCCTCGACGCCCTCTACGAAGAGTTCAAGGATCCGAACTACGCCGCCCGCCCGCTCCTGCGCCGCATGGTGGCGGCCGATCAGCTCGGCCGGAAGTCGGGCAAGGGCTTCTACGACTACGCCAAACGCTGACTCGTGAAGCGTTCTGGTCGCCAGAGCGCTTCATGAAGGACCAATCAGCGACCAGAACGCTTCACGAAACGGGGTCGGTGACAAAGTCGATGAGCTGTTCGACGGCGCCGACAAGCGCCGGCTCCAGGTCGGCGTACGAGCGGACTCGGCCCAGGAGGCGGCGCCAGAAGACGCCAGTGTCGGCGTCGGCGATGCCGAGGCGGGCGAGAACGCCCTCCTTCCACGGCTCCCCTCGCGGCACCACTGGCCACGAGGCGATGCCGGCGGCCTTGGGGCGGACCGCCTGCCACACGTCGACGTAGG
>JBKJKM010000040.1:0-5268 GCA_046597375.1 Acidimicrobiales bacterium
CGCCGACCTCGCCGCCGACGACCGCTCGGCCGCGACCCGTGCCCACCGCCCCGCCTCCGACCGTCGCGCCCCCCCCGGTCCCGACCACCGCAGCACCGCCTCCGTCGCCGCCACCGACGGCACCGCCTGCACCCGCGCCGCCGCCGGACGAGACGGTCGACGAAGCCGCACTCGCAGCCACCGAGGCGCCGGACCCGGTCGCCCCGTCGACGCCGTCGATGCGCCTCCAGCTCGTCCTCGACGGCCTGGCGGCACTGGATCAGGGCCGATGAGCACGGGGCGCATGCCGTACGCTGCGCCTGCTGTGGAAGCCCGACCGATACGCGTCCTCGTCGTCGACGACACCGACCATGTGCGGAGGATGCTGACCACCATGCTCAGCGTCGATGGCTTCGAGGTGGTCGGTGGTTCCGCCGACGGGCTCTCGGCCATCCAGGCGGTGTCGGACGTGGCGCCCGACGTCGTGGTGATCGACTACAAGATGCCGGCGATGGACGGTCTCGAGGCGGCCCGGCGCATTCGTCAGGAGCACCCCGACCAGCACGTGATCCTCTACACCGCCTTCGCCGACCCCGAGGTCGAGGCGGCCGCCGCAGAGATCGGCGTGGCCGTCTGTCTCGGCAAGGTGGAGGGCCTGGGCGCCCTCGAGCACGAGATCCGGCGCCTCGCCGCCCACGTCCGGAAGGACTAGCGGGCAACCACCAGGAACTGGAACATCGCCGCGCTGAAGATCAGCAGCAGCAGAATCCCCATGACAATGGTGGTGGCCGGTCGCACCCCACCACGCTAGGACAGCCCATCCACCTGACCTGAATCGCCGTCGGGTCAGGGCCGGCGTTGCGGACCATCAAATCAACGCAACACCTCGAGGGTGACGGCGTCGCCGGCCGCCAAACGGAGCTCGCCGGCGGCGGAGGAACGGTCGAAGGCCAGCGAGACGAGGCCGTAGCTGTCGACGAGAGCGCCGAGTTGGCCGGACTTGAGGTCGCCGTAGGTGGACACGACCCCGGCGGTGCGGACGCCGGACTCGCCGAAGCGCACCCGCATCCGGTCGCCCAGAAAGGCGATGTCGTCGGGATCGACGTTGAGCTGCACGTTGCCGAACCGGTCGACCCAGAGGACCTCGGCTTTGACGCCGTCGGCCGTGGTCTCGCTCAGAGGCAGAATGCCGGGCCGAAGCGTGATGGGATCGACCTCCGGACCGAGGTCGGTCAGGTCGACCCCGTTGCAGAGGTGGGCCGCCGCCGGGGCGAACACATCCCGGCCGGCGAACGTCGGCCCCGGTGCCGGCAGCCGGTAGTCGGGATTCTTGAGTTCCACGGCCCGCTCGGCGCCGCCCGTCATCGCCACCGCCGCCGCCATGAGACCGTTGTCGGGTCCGACGAACACCCCGGCGCCGCCCGCCACCTCGACGGCCACGCCTCGTCGGTCGGTGCCGACCCCCGGATCGACCACGGCCAGGATCACCCCGGGCGCGAGGTACTGGGCACTGCGCACGAGGGCGAGCCCCCCCGTGCGCAGGTCGTGGGGAGGTACCTCGTGGGTGATGTCGATGACGACGGCGGCCGGGGCGATACTCCGGATCACCGACTTCACCACCCCGACGAACTCGTCCTGGTGGCCGTAGTCGGAGAGGAAGCTGACCGTGTCGTACGTCCGACCCAACTAGGCCGTCTCGGTGTAGCTCTGGGCCAGGTAGCCGTCCACATCGGCCTCGGTGAGTCGATAGGACTTTCCGACCCGAACGGCTGGCAGCGAACCGGCGTTGATCAGCCGGTATACCGTCATGTTCGAGACCCGCAACATGTCTGCGACCTCGGCCACCGTGAGGTAGGCCGGGCGCGACGATCGATCTGCCATCGTGGCATCACCCCTTCTCCGCAGAGGTGAGGGTACGCCAATGTGAGCGAAGTGGAAAGTGGGGCTGAAGGGGTTTCAGCCCGAACCCAGTTCCCGAGAGCGTTCCGCGGCCTTCACGACCGCCTCGAGGAAGGCCGAGCGCACGCCGGCCGACTCCAGGGCCCGCAAGCCCGCCGCCGTGGTACCGCCGGGCGACGTGACCTGCGCCCGCAGGCTTTCGGGCGTCTGGCCGGTCTCGGCCAGCAACCGGGAGGCGCCCAACAGGGTGTGGGTCGCCAACTCCACGGCGACGTCGCGAGGAAGGCCGGCCAGCACCCCGCCCTCGATCATCGCCTCGGCCACCAGGAACACGTACGCCGGGCCGGAACCCGACAGCCCGGTCACAGCGTCGAGGAGGTGCTCGGGCACCCGGACGACCGTCCCGACGGCCCGCAGCACCTCCTCCGCCCAGTCGAGGTCGTCGGGCGTAGCCGTCCGGCCACCGGCGATGGCGGCGGCGCCAGCCCCGACGAGCGCAGGCGTGTTCGGCATGGCCCGGACGACGGGGATTCCGGCGCCGAGCGCCTCCTCCAGGGCAGCCAGTGGGATGCCGGCGGCGATCGACAAGACCCGCTGGGCGCCGGCCACAGCCACGGCCCGGCAGGCGGCGGCCACGTCGCCGGGCTTGACGGCCACGATCACGCCATCGGCGGCGACGGGGGCATCGACGAGCACGAGACCGGGCCATGACGCCGCCAGCTCGTCTCGTCGGGCCGACACCGCCTCGGCCACGGCCAACTCCTCGATCGAGCCCCAGGCCGCTCCGACCAGTCCGGCCAGGAGGGCCTCGCCCATGCGTCCACCGCCGACGATCAGGAGCCGGATCATGGCCGCAACCTACGCGTTGGTGTCGCCCTGGCGGGTGGCCTTTTGGGCCTACAGGTAGCGCATGGGGTTCTGCGGAGACCCGTTGACGCGGGTCTCGAAGTGCAGGTGGTTCCCGGTGGAGTGGCCCGTGGAGCCGACGGCGCCGATGAGCTCACCCGTCTCGACCTCGGCCCCGTCGCTCGTCGAGCGCCGACTCATGTGGGCGTACAGGGTCGTGAGGCCGCCGCCGTGCTCGATGATCACGACGTTGCCGTAGCCGCCCTGCACCCCGGAGAACACGACCGTGCCCGCTTTGGCCGCCCGAATGGGCGTGCCATTGGGCGCCCCGATGTCGATGCCGGCGTGGAGCCGACCCCAACGAGTGCCGAACCCCGAGGTGACGCTGCCACTCGTCGGCCAACGCATGCCCGAGCCGGAGATGCGGCCGCCGCTGTCGGAGAGCGAATCGGTGTTGCGTGAGGCCCGACGGGCGGCGGCCGCACGGGCGGCTTCGCTGTTGAGCAGGCCCTGGATGGCGGCGTCTTCCTTGCTGAACGCCTCGATTTCCCCGCCGACGGCCCTGATCCGGCTGTCGAGGGCGGATTCGAGCCGGGCCTTCTCGGCCAGGTTCGACTTGTAGGCCGAGAGTTGCTTGGCCGCCGACGCCTTGCGCTGAGCCGCCACTGCGCGGGCGGCCGCCGCCTTCTCCTGCGCGATCCCGAGGTCTTCTCGAACGGCGCGGAGCTCATCGAGGACGTCGCGGTCGCTGTTGGCCACCTGGCGCAGCATCGACGCCCGTCGGCTGGCGTCTTCGAGGTTCTTGGCATCGCTGAGGCCGGCGAGGGCCGCCTGCTGGGGACGGACGTACGCCGCCACCGCCCGGTCGACGACGGCGCCCTGGAGCTCGGTTGCCGCCGTCTCGGTGGCGGCAATCCTGGTCTCGGCCTGCTTGACCGCGGACTCGGCCACACCGACCGCCTGCTGGGCCGAAGCGACCTTGGCATTCTGCGAGCGCACCTGCGTGGCGAGGGCTGCAACGGCCTTCTCGAGCTGGTCGTCGCTGGCCTTCAGTCCGTTGAGTTGGGCGGCCGCCCTGGCTTTGGCGGCGCGAACCTCGGCTTGGCGCTTGCGCGCCGCCGACGTGGAGGCGGCGCCGGCCGGCGAGGCCAGGCAGACCACCAGCGCGAGGACCAGGGGGACGGACGCGAGTCGTCGAAGGGGAGTCATGGGGGGAGGGTGCGGCGTACGGGATCGATCCCGCTCGGCCCATTGGACCGTCGTTCAGGGTACTGGCTTCGACAAAGGCACGGCAATCTCCTGCCTTCGCAGGAGGGGGCCAACGAGCGCGACGGAGCCCGAGGAACCTCTCGTCGTCATTCGCACTTCCCCGAACGAATGACGACGTTCCGCCCCTCGGGCTCGTCGTTGGAAGTCACCGTACCGGCGGCGTCAGAACGCGACAAGTGCCCAGTTCAGAGGGAGGATTTGGCGTCAGCCGCGGAACTTGGACTGGTAGCCGATACGCATCGCCGGCCGGAAGTACTGCTCGGTGTAGGCGTAGGCCGAGCCCACGATGCGGTCGAGCTCGTCCTCGTCGACGGCCGACCAGGGCAGCTGGCCCATCAGGTAGACGGCCTCTTCATCGCCGATCGAGAAACGCAGTCCGAAGAGCTTGTTGTTGAGCCGGAGGAGGTACTCGAAGAGCTGCTCCCGGTTCTCCTCGGGAGCGGGCATGAACTGGGTCTCGAAGTGCAGGGTTCGCTCGCGGAGGTGGAACCAGATCGTGGTGACCTGCTTCTCCTCGCCCGACAACCGGATGAACCAGCGGCGGTCGCCGCCTCCAGAGCCGAACGGACTTTGGGGGAGCTGATCGACGGCCAGGACCAAGTCCTGGGTGTCGTGGGCCGACTCGGCCCAGGAGCGGATCAGCGTGCCGAGATCGTCCAGTTGCTCCTTGGACGCCGGCGTTACGGGCATTCCACCAGTTGGCGGGAGGTGAGGTCGCGGTAGAGGCGGCGGAGCCGAGCGGCGGCGATCGACCACGTGTAGCCCTGAGCCCGAATGGCGGCCCGCCGACCGAGGTCGGCGGCCAGGATCGGATCGGTCAGGACCGCACCGACGGCCTCGGCGAAAGCGGCCGGTTCGCGCCCGTCAACCAGAAACCCGGTGCGGCCGTCGTCGACCAAACTGGGAAGCCCGCCGACGGCTGCGGCCACGACCGGGATGCCGCAGGCGGCCGCCTCGAGGGCGACGAGACCGAACGACTCCGACCGACTCGGCACGACGCAGACGTCGGCGGCCCGGTAGTAGGTCGAGAGCAGCTCGTGGGGCTGGGGGGCGACGAATCGCACCCGCCCGTCGAGGCCCAGGTCGGCAACCAGCTTGTGCATGCGGTCGACCTCGGCCTCGCCGTCGGGACCACTCGGGCCGCCCACGATGACCAGGAAGGCGTCGGGGCACCGGTCGGACAGCTCAGCCAGTGCTGCGATGGCCACCTCGACGCCCTTGAGCGGCTGGATCCGGCCGACGAAGAGCAGCATCCGCCCGTCCTCGGGCAGGGCG
>JBKJKM010000047.1:0-9094 GCA_046597375.1 Acidimicrobiales bacterium
ACGGCGATGTAGTCGAGGAAGAAGAGCGGCTCGGCGCCCTGGCAGACGAGGTCGTCGACGCACATGGCGACGAGATCGATCCCGATGGTGTCGAAGCGTCCGGCCGCCTTGGCCACGAGGGCCTTGGTGCCGACGCCGTCGGTCGAGGAAACGAGCACCGGGTTCTTGTAGAGGTCCTTGTTGAAGGCGAAGAGGCCGCCGAAACCGCCGATGTCGCCGATGACCTCGGGTCGGTACGTCGAGCGGACGTGCTCCTTGATGCGTTTGACGGCGTCCTCTCCCGCCGTGATGTCGACGCCGGCCGCGGCGTAGGTGAGCGACGGGCGCTCGGCGCCGGCGTCAGACCCCGACGGCTCCTTAGACAAGGTCGGGCGCAGGCATGTCGTTGCCCTCGAGCACACCTTTGTGCAGCGTCGGAGACACCACGACCGGATAGTCGCCGGTGAGGCAGGCGTTGCAGAAGCCGGCGTTCGGCACGCCCACCGCCTTCTCGAGGTTCTCGATCGTCAAGTAGGCGAGGCTCTCGACGCCGAGATACTCCTGGATCTCACCGATCGTCATGTTGGCGGCGAGGAGCTCGGCGCGGCTACCTGTGTCCATCCCGTAGAAGCACGGCCAGCGGTAGGGCGGGCTCATCACCCGGAAGTGCACCTCGGCGGCGCCGGCGTCACGCAGCATCCGCACGATGGCGCGCGACGTGGTGCCGCGGACGATCGAGTCGTCGACCACGATCACGCGCTTCCCGGCGATGTTCTCCTTGAGGGGGTTGAGCTTGCGGCGCACCCCGTGGTCGCGCTGCACCTGCGACGGCGAGATGAATGTGCGGCCGATGTAGCGGTTCTTGATCAGGCCCTGGCCGTAGGGGATCCCGGCGGCCCTGGCGTAGCCCTCGGCCGCCGCAAGTGCCGTCTCGGGGACGCCGATGACGATGTCGGCGTCGACGTGGGCCTGAACAGCCAGCGACTCGCCCATGCGCTGGCGGGTGCCGTGCACCTCGCGTCCGTACAGCACGCTGTCGGGCCGGGCGAAGTAGACGAACTCGAAGAGGCACAGCTTGGGGTCGATGCGCTCGGGTGGGAACGGCCGGTACTCCCGCACCCCGGTGGCGTCGATCACCACCATCTCGCCCGGATCGATCTCCCGGACGAAGTGGGCGCCGATCACATCGAGGGCCGGCGTCTCCGAGGCGAGCACCCACCCGCTGTCGAGTCGACCGAGGCAGAGGGGCCGGAACCCGTTCGGATCGCGCACACCGATGAGGTGGGCCTCGTCCATGATCGTGAGCGAGAACGCACCCTCGAGTCGGGGCAACGTGGCAAGCAGCGCCAGCTCGAGTTCCCGCTCGTCGCTGCGGGGATCGGTCGGATAGGCGCGAGCGACGAGCTCGGCGATGAGCTCGCTGTCACTGGCGATCATGCCCGGCAACATCCCGGCCTCGGTGGCCAGCGCCTCGGTGTTGGTGAGGTTGCCGTTGTGGGCGAGGGCGAAGCTGGACGGGCTGTCGCTGCGCCCGGCCGATCGATGCACGGGCTGCGCCGCGTTGTAACAACTCGACCCGGTCGTGGAGTACCGGGTGTGTCCGATGGCCAGGTACCCCGGAAGGGCCGCGAGCTTGTAGTCGTTGAAGACGTTGGTGACGAGGCCCATGTCCTTGTCGACCATGATCACGTCGCCGTCGGACACCGCCATGCCCGCCGATTCCTGCCCGCGGTGCTGCAAGGCATAGAGGCCGTCATAGGTCAGGTGGGCGACCGGCTGACCCGGGGCGTAGACACCGAAGACACCGCAGGCTTCTTTCGGCTTGTCGTCGTCCGGATCGCCAAGGACGGGCACAGGTCCGAGGCTACCGTCACAGCGTGATCGACTTGCACACCCACTCGACGGTTTCGGACGGGTCCGACGCCCCGGAGCGCATTCCGGCGCTGGCGTTCGAGGCCGGTTGCACGGCGGTAGCGCTCACCGATCACGATCGCCTCGACGGCATTCCCGCAGCTCGGGCGGCAGCTGACGAGGTCGGCATCGAGCTGGTTCCCGGTTGCGAGTTGTCGTGCGAGGTGCCGTTCGGGACGATGCACCTCCTCGTCTACTTCCTCGAGCCGGAAGACGGGCCCTTGCAGGACGAGCTGGGCCGGCTGCAGGACGTTCGGGACCAACGCAATCGCGTCATGTGCGATCGCCTCGGCCTCTCCTACGACGATCTTCAGGCCGAGGCCGGGGGGATGGGAGCTGGTCGCCCGCACGCTGCGGCCATGTTGGTCCGAGAGGGTCGGGCTTCCTCGATCCAGGACGCCTTCGACCGGTTCCTCGGCAAGAACCGACCGGGGTATGTGGAGAAGGCCCGCCTGGCGCCGGGGGAGGCGATGTCGTTGGCGGTGGCGTCGGGAGGCGTGCCGGTACTGGCCCACCCGACGTCGCTCGATCTCAAGGCGCCGGCGCTCCGGGCGCGGCTCGAGGAGCTGCGCGCCCTCGGGCTCGTCGGTGTCGAGTCCTACTACGGGCGGTACTCCAAGACCGACCGCACGGCGATGGCGTCACTGGCGGATTCCCTCGGACTCGTCGCCACCGGCGGGTCGGATCACCACGGCACCTACAAACCCGACCTGTCCGTCGGGACGGGCACCGGCGACCTCGACGTCCCCGACGCCGCCCTCGAAGCCCTCAGGGATCGCCGCCCGACCTGATCCAAAACCTGTTCTGGGCGGGTCCGTGTACCGCCCTGGTACGACAACCCACCCGGAACGGGTTGGACTAGTGGGTGACCGGGGTGAGGGCGTTGGGAATGGCGGTTGTTGCGGCCGCGACCGCATCGGCCACGGCGACGTCGACCAGCCCCTGCACCAGGAGGCGGTCTCCGCCGGCTTCGCCCAACTCGGTGGCCGGCACGCCGGCGGCCCCGGCCCGGGCGGTGACCTCGGCGGCCCGGTCGAGCGCCACGCAAACGACGACACGGGCCGGGGCCTCGGAGAACAGCGCTCCGGGGCCGGCCACGCCGAAGACCGAGAAGCCGACGCCGGAGCGCACACTCATCTCGCCGAGGGCGACGCCGAGGCCGCCCTCGGAGACGTCGTGGATGCCTTGCAACAGGTCGTCGTTCACGAGTCCGGCCACGAGGTGGACGAGGTCGACGACGGCGACGAGGTCGAGCTCGGGCAGGCGACCGCCGGTGAACCCGTGGCGCCGCTTGGCCCACAACGACCCGCCACCCAGCTCGGTCGCCGGCGCACCGAGCAGGAGCAACTGCCCGCCCTCGACCAGCGTGACGCCGGGCGGACGGCGGTCGAGGGACTCGATCAGCCCGAGCACGGCCACCACCGGGGTCGGGTCGATGTCCCGGCCACGGGTCTCGTTGTAGAGCGAGACGTTGCCGCCGATGACCGGGATCCCGAGCACGGCGCACGCCTCAGCCATCCCGTCGATCGACTCCGACACCTGCCACATCACCTCGGGGTGCTCGGGGTTGCCGTAGTTGAGACAATTGACGAGAGCCGCCGGCGTTCCCCCCGAGCAGGCCACGTTGAGGGCGGACTCGGCCACGACCATCGCCGTGCCTTGGCGGGGGTCGAGGGCGCACCATCGGTTGTTGCCGTCCGTCGACACGGCCAAGCCGCGGTTGGAGGGCGGAATGCCAGGACCCTTCAGTCGGAGGACCGCCGAATCGCCGCCGGGAGGTTCGACGGTGTTGAGAAAGAGCTGGTGGTCGTATTGGCGGTAGACCCACGCCGGATCGACGAGGAGGTCGAGGAGGTCGGCGCCGCAGTCGACCGAGGCCAACGTCGACGGGTCGCGACCGACGAGTTCGTCGAGGTCGGAGGGACGGCGCTTCGGGCGGTCGTAACGGGGCTTGTCGTCCTCGAGGGAAGCCGCCGGGATGTCAGCAAGCACGGCGGCACCGTCGCCGCCGCCATCGAGGATCCGCAGGCGGCCGCTCCCCGTGACCTGGCCGATCACCGACGCGTCGATGTCCCAGCGACGGCAGACCTCGAGCACCCTGTCGAGATCGACGGGCGTGACGATCGCCAACATCCGCTCTTGACTCTCGCTGAGCATGATCTCCCACGGGTCCATACCGGGAGCCCGGAGGTGGATGGCGCGGACGTCGACGTCCATCCCGACCCCGCCCTTGGCCGACGTCTCACTGGTGGCGCCGGTGATCCCGCCGGCGCCGAGGTCCTGCACGCCGACGACCAGGCCGAGGTCGAGGAGCTCGAGGCAGGCCTCGATCAGGAGCTTCTCCTCGAAGGGATCGCCCACCTGGACGTTGGGTCGCTTCGACTGGGCGGCTTCGGCGTCATCGGAGAACCCCTCGCTGGCCATGGTTGCACCGCCGATGCCGTCGCGCCCCGTCGATGACCCCACCAGCACCGCCAGATTGCCCTCGCCCGACGCCCGCCCGAGGATCAGCCGTTCCTTGGGCAGCACGCCGAGGCAGAACACGTTGACGAGCGGGTTGTCGGCGTAGCTCTCGTCGAAGACGAGCTCCCCGCCGACGGTGGGGACCCCGACCGAGTTTCCGTATCCGGAAATGCCGCTGACGACGCCCTCGAAGATCCAGCGGGTCTGCGGCTCGTCGAGCGGGCCGAAGCGCAGCGGGTCCATCACGGCGATCGGACGGGCGCCCATGGTGAAGACGTCACGGATGATCCCGCCGACGCCGGTTGCGGCGCCCTGATAGGGCTCGATGGCCGACGGGTGGTTGTGGCTCTCGATCCGGATGGCCACGGCGATGCCATCGCCGGCGTCGATCACTCCTGCGCCCTCGCCCGGGCCGACGAGCACGTTGGCGCCCTCGGAGGGCAGCCGCTTGAGGTGGATGGCCGATGACTTGTACGAGCAGTGCTCGCTCCACATCACGCCGAACATGGCCAGTTCGAGGTGGTTGGGCGCCCGACCGAGGATCTCGGCGATGCGGTCGGCCTCATCGTCGGTCAGGCCGAGGGCACGGTGCACGCCGGAGGCTGGGGCGGGCTGCGTTTCGTTCTCGTCGGCCACGATCGGAAGCTAGTCGTCACCGAAAAGGCGCCGTTCTCGCCGTCGCCATTTGCGCAATACTGTGTTCATGCCCGCCACCGAGAAGCGCACGAAAGCTCCGATGACGAGTGAGCACAAAGATGCCCTCGCATTGGGGCGTGAGCAGGGCCGGTCGGTACGCCGATACCTCGAGGCGCTCGAGCTCCACAAGCCGAAGCGAGGTCGAAAGCGCACCGCCGAATCGGTGCAGAAGCAACTGGCCGCCATTGAGGGAAAGCTGGCGATATCCGACCCGTTGACCCGGGTGCAACTTATCCAGCAACGCATGGACCTTCAACGCGAATTGGCGGCCAAGGACCAGCACGTCGACCTCGGTGCGCTCGAGGGCGATTTCGTGAAGTCGGCACGCGAGTACGGGCAGCGCAAGGGCATCAGCTACGCCGCCTGGCGGGAGGCCGGCGTCGACGCCGCCGTCCTCAAGCGAGCCGGTATCGCCCGCTCGACCTAGACGCGAGCTCCGGCGGAGCGCAGGAACGAGCGCATCAGCACGGCGCCGTCAGCCGAACCCAGGAGCTCGTCACACGCACGTTCGGGATGGGGCATGAGGCCGACGACGTTGCCGTCGGGCGAGCAGATCCCGGCGATGTCGCCGACCGAACCATTGGGGTTGTTCGTGTAGCGGACCACGATGCGATCCTCCTCCTCCAACTGCCGGAGGGTCGCTTCGTCGCAGGTGTAGTTGCCCTCGAAGTGGTTGATCGGCACTCGCAATCGCTGTCCGATCTCCGCACCATTGGTGAGCGCGGAACGGGTGGAGGACACCGTCAATTCTACGGTCGTGCACAGGAACTTGAGGCCACGGTTCTTCTGCAGTGCTCCCGGCAGGAAGCCCCCCTCGGTGAGCACCTGGAAGCCGTTGCAGATGCCCAGAACAGGTCCTCCTCCGGCGGCGAACTCCTGTACGGCCGCCATGACCGGCGAGAAGCGGGCGATGGCCCCCGGTCGGAGGTAATCACCGTGGGCGAACCCCCCGGGCAACACGATGGCGTCGAACCCGGACACGCTGGCGTCGCCGTGCCAGACGAGGTCGGCCTCGCCGCCGAGACCGCGCACCGCCTCCACGGCGTCGTGCTCACAGTTCGAGCCCGGAAAGACGACGACGCCGACGCGTGCACTCACGCCGGCGAGACGCTGATCGACGAGTCCTCGATGACGGGATTCGTGAGAAAGCGCGTGCACAGTTCTTCGACCTGACTCTCGGCCGTCGCCTGGTCGAGGGCCACCACGGTGAAGCGGAAGGCCTTGCCCACCGTCACGCCGGTGATGCCATCGAAGCCGAGTGCGGGGAGGGCCCGTTCGATCGTCGAACCCTGCGGATCGGCGATGCCCGGCCGCAGCGTGACCTCGACCAACACGTCGAAGCGGCCGCTCATGACGACACGCCGTACCAGTCGGCGAAGCGAAGTCCGGTGACCTTTTCATACGCGGTGGCGTAGCGCCGGGCGGTCGACGACACGACGTCGCCGGGCAGGTCGGGCGGGGGCGGCGTCTTGTCCCACCCGCTGGCCTCGAGCCAGTCGCGCACGGGCTGCTTATCGAAACTCGGGGTCACCCGACCCGGCTGCCACTCGTCGGCCGGCCAGAACCGGGACGAGTCCGGTGTGAGCACCTCGTCACAGAGCGACAGCTTCCCGTCGATGAAACCGAGCTCGAACTTGGTGTCGGCGATGAGGATGCCTCGCTCCGCCGCCAGCTCGGCGCCCTTGGTGTAGCAGGCCAAGCTGATCTCCCGCGCCTGCTCGGCGACGTCGCGGCCCGTGATCTCGCACGCTTGGTCGAAGGAGATGTTCTCGTCGTGGCCGGTGTCGGCCTTCGTCGATGGCGTGAACACCGGTTCGGGAAGCTTGGACGCCTCCTCCAGACCAGAAGGCAACCGGTTGCCGTGCATGGTGCCGCTGGCCCGGTACTCCTTCATGGCGGAGCCGGTGAGGTAGCCGCGCACGATGCATTCGATCTTCAACATCTCGGCCTTGCGCACCAGCATGGCCCGGCCGGCGATGTCGGCAAGGTCGCGGGCCTCGGTCGGAAAGTCGGCAGGGTCGACCGACACGAGGTGGCTCGGGGCCACGTCGCGCAGGTGGTCGAGCCAGAACGTCGTCATCGCCGTGAGGACACGGCCCTTGTTCGGAATGGGCTCGTTGAGGATCACATCGAAGGCGGAGAGGCGATCGGAGGCGACGAAGAGCAGCGTGTCGTCGTCGGCCTCGTAGACCTCCCGGACCTTGCCGGAGTACACGTGGGTCAAGCTCAAAGGAGGGCTCCTGGGTCATAGCGGGCAGCGGCGGGATAGGCGGCCACGACGTCGGCCACCGCACGAACGAACGATGCGGTCTGCCGCCGGGCGGCGCCGACGAAGGTGAGGGGCTCACCCAACAACGCATCGAGGTCGAGACGACTGAGCGGCACGCGCTCGTCGGCGGCGAGGCGGTCGAGGAGTTCGTTGCCGCCGGCGCCCTGGCGCAGCGCGAGTGCCGCCGCCACGGCGTGCTCCTTGACGAGCTCGTGTCCGGCCTCTCGCCCGACGCCGACCCGCACGAGGCCCATCAGAACCTTGGTCGTCGCCAGGAACGGAAGGTAGCGCTCGAGTTCGCGGTCGATCACTGCGGGGTAGGCGCCGAACTCGTCGAGCACGGTGAGCAGGGTCTCGAACAGGCCGTCGAGGGCGAAGAAGGCGTCGGGCAGCGCCACGCGGCGAACGACCGAGCAGCTCACGTCGCCTTCGTTCCACTGGTCACCCACGAGGCCGGTCACCATGGCCAGATGGCCACCGAGAATGACGGCCAGGCCGTTGATGCGTTCGGTCGAGCGGGTGTTCATCTTGTGCGGCATGGCCGACGAACCGACCTGCCCGGCCTGGAACCCCTCCGTGGCGAGCTCCTGGCCCGCCATGAGCCGGATGCTCTTGGCCAGGTTCGCCGGACCGGATGCGGCCTGCACGAGAGCCGACACGACGTCGAAGTCGAGCGATCGCGGATACACCTGCCCGACGTTGGCCAGCACCGCCTCGAACCCGAGGTGACGAGCGACCGCAGCTTCGAGGGCGTCAAGGGCGTCGAGGTCGCCATCGAGCAGGTCGAGCTGGTCCTGCTGCGTACCAACGGGCCCCTTGAGGCCGCGTAGCGGGTAGCGGGCGATGAGCTCGTCGATGCGGCGGAACGCCTGCAGCAGCTCCTCGCCGGCATTGGCGAAACGCTTGCCGAGGGTCGTTGCCTGGGCCGGCACGTTGTGGCTGCGGCCGGTGATGACGAGCGCCTCGTGCTCCGCCGCGCGGGCGGCGAGACGAGCCAGCGCAGCCACGACCCGCTCTCGGACCAGCGCCAGGGCGTTCCGGATCTGCAACTGCTCGACGTTCTCGGTGAGGTCGCGCGACGTCATCCCCTTGTGGATGTGCTCGTGGCCGGCGAGGTCGGAGAACTCTTCGATCCTGGCCTTCACGTCGTGGCGGGTGACCCGCTCGCGCGCATCGATGGACGCCAGATCCACCTTGTCCACGACGTCTTCGTAGGCCTCGATCACGCCGTCGGGCACCTCGACGCCGAGCTCCTTCTGGGCCCGCAACACGGCGATCCAGAGCCGGCGTTCGAGCACGATCTTGTGCTCGGCCGACCACAGCTCGACCATCGCCGGCGAGGCGTACCGCTGCGCGAGGACGTTCGGGATCATCGCCCTCCCCCGTTTTGCGCGCGCTTCGGGGTCCTGGAGCCCCCCGATCGCGCGTAGATCGCCAGGGTCACAGGCGCTTGGGCTTCCACTCGCTGCGCAGGTCGGCCAGTCTCCCGGCCAGCTCCTCGTCACCGACCGACAGGATCTGCGCCGCCAGGATGGCGGCGTTGCCGGCGCCGTTTATGGCGACCGTGGCAACCGGCATGCCCGGCGGCATCTGCACCGTCGAGTAGAGCGCATCGACGCCGTTGAGGGCCCCGCTGGCCACCGGGACGCCGATCACCGGCAGGGTCGTGTTGGCGGCGCAGGCGCCGGCGAGGTGGGCCGCCATGCCGGCCGCCGCGATGATGACGCCGAAGCCGTTCTCGCGCGCCCCGCCGACGAACTCCCGCACGGCCTCGGC
>JBKJKM010000235.1:0-5830 GCA_046597375.1 Acidimicrobiales bacterium
CGGCGCTCATCGAGGCCTGGGACGGTGGCGCCGTGCTGGCCGCCTCGTCGGCCGGCGCCATGGTGCTGTGCGACCCGATGGTCGACCCGCGCGGCGGCGCCTTCACCCTCGGGCTGGGCCTGGTCAACGGGCTGACGGTGATCCCCCACGCCAACACGTGGTCGCACGAGAAGGCCCGACGCACGTTCGAGCTGGCCCCTGCCGACTGCGCCGTCGTCGGCATCGACGAGCAGACCGCCCTCATCCGCGAGGCCCACGAACCCGGCTCGCCTTCGGTCTGGCGCGCCGCCGGCGCCGGCCATGTGGCCGCTTGGCTTGCCGGCAAGGATCTCCCCCTCGATCGGCTCCCGTAGCGGGGAGCTAGTCGGCTTCGGTGATCTCGATCGAGTTGATCGTGAGGTCCTGCAGGGGCTTGTCGGCGCGGTCGGTCTCGACCTGCTCCATCTCGGCGACGACTTCGAGACCCTTCACGACCTTGCCGAAGAGGGAGTACTGGGGCGGGAGCCCCACGCCCGAGGGTCCGGAGATCACGAAGAACTGCGAGCCGTTGGTGTTGGGTCCGGCGTTGGCCATGGCCAACGATCCGACCTCGTACTGGCGGGGCTTGGGAAGCTCGTCGGCGAACTTGTAGCCAGGCCCGCCGCGGCCTGAGCCCGTGGGGTCGCCGCCCTGGCACATGAAGCCCTTGATGATCCGATGGAAGATCACGCCGTCGTAGTAGCCCTCACGAGCCAAGAAGACGAAGTTGTTGACCGTCTTGGGGGCTTGAAGTGCGTCGAGGGCGATCACGAGGTCACCCATCGATGTCGACATCGTCGCCGTGTAGCGCTTGGCCGTGTCGATGACCATCTCGGGCGGGGAGTTCCACTGCTTGGCAGCCATGGGAGGAGCTATTCCTTCTTCTCGGTGATCGTCACCTTGACGATCTTGTGGACGACCTTCGGCTCGCCGGCCTGGGAGCCGTCGGCTTCGATCTTCTTCACGACATCGAAGCCGTCGCTGACCTTGCCGAAGAGCGAGTACTTGGCCTCGCCGCCGACCGCCTGCACCAGGGTCTCCGCGCCCTTGGCCGAGGTCACGATGTAGAACTGCGACCCGTTGGTGTTCGGGCCACTGTTGGCCATGGCGACCGACCCCTCCTCGTACTCCTCGGGCTTGGGGAGCTCGTCGCCGAACTTGTAGCCAGCGTCGCCCGTGCCGTTCTGGAAGGCGACGTCGCCGCCCTGCACGACGAAGTCCTGGATCACGCGGTGGAACGGGACGCCGTCGTAGGCCTTGTGGCGGGCGAGGAAGACGAAGTTGTTGACGGTCTTCGGCGCCTTGGTGCGATCGAGATCGACGGTGAACGAGCCAATGTCGGTCTCGACCATGGCCGAGTACGTGGCCCCGTCGGCGAGGCAGTCGGGGGGTGCGGTCGTGAAGTTGGCCTGACGCTCGGTCGCACCTTCGGCCGGTGGGCAGACGGGCTCGACGGCCGGGCCGGCCGCCGGCGTTGACACCGACGTCGTGGTCGAGCCGTCGGTGGCCAGATCGGACGGCTCGTCGTCGTCACCGAGGCTGATGAACAGCCCGATGCCTATGACGGCTCCGAGCAAGGCCACGATGCCGATGATCTGGCGCCGTCGCGCCGCCCGCCGCTGCGCCGCCCTTGCCTCGGCCCGGCGGGTCTCGCGGCCGGCCCGCTGGCGCTCTCGCTTGTCCGTAGGCATGGCGGGAGAACCTACTTCGCCAGTTCGGAATGCAGGAATCGGGTCGGACCCCTGCCCGTAGACTGGGCGCACCATGCCCCTCGTCGTCCAGAAGTACGGCGGCACGTCCGTGGCCGATCCCGAGCGCATCCGTCAAGTGGCGGATCACGTGGCGCGCACCCACCGCCAGGGCAGCGACGTCGTCGCCGTCGTGAGCGCAATGGGCAAGGAAACCGACGACCTGATCCGCCTGGCCAGCGAGGTCAGCAGCGTCCGTCCCGGTCGCGAGATGGACATGTTGATCACGGCGGGGGAGCGCAAGACCACGGCGCTCCTCGTCATGGCGCTTCAGGAGATCGGCGTCGACGCCGCCAGCTACACCGGCAGCCAGGCCGGGATCATGACCGACAGCGTTCACACCAAGGCCAAGATCACCGAGATTCGCAGCGATCGTCTGCAGGAGGCGTTGGCCGCCGGCAAGGTTCCCGTCGTCGGCGGCGCCCAGGGCATGAGCACCGACACCCGAGACGTCACCTTCCTCGGGCGCGGCGGCAGCGACACCACAGCCGTGGCTCTCGCTCACGCCCTCGGGGCTGACGCCTGCGAGCTCTATACCGACGTCTCCGGTGTGTTCACCGCCGACCCCCGGCTGGTGCCGTCCGCCCGCCGCATCAATCTCGTCTCCTTCGAGGAGATGCTCGAGATGTGCGCCAGCGGCTGTCCGAAGCCGGAGATGCGCTCTGTCGAATTCGCCCGCACCTGGAAGGTGCCGCTGCACGTCCGCTCGAGCTTCACTTGGGAGCCGGGCACCTGGATCCGGGAAGAGGACCCCACCATGGAACAACCGATCATCTCGGCCGTCATCTCCGACAGCTCGGAGGCCAAGATCACCGTCACTGGCGTTGTCGACAAGCCCGGTATCGCCGCCCGACTCTTCCGGGCTCTGGCCGACAGCCACGTCAACGTCGACATGATCGTGCAGAACGTGTCGGTGCAGGGCGTCACGGACATCTCCTTCACCGTGCCGCGATCCGATGTCGAGGCCAGCCTCCGCGTCGCCAACGAACTCCAGGACGAACTCGGATCGACCGCAGTGCTGGCTGACGCAGAGATCGCTCGCGTCTCGCTCATCGGCGCCGGGATGAAGACCCATCCCGGTGTTGCCGCCACCATGTTCGAGACGCTGGCCAACGAAGGCGTGAACATCGACATGATCTCGACGTCGCCCATCCGTATCTCCTGTGTCGTCCGTGACCGCCAGGTCGAGCACGCCGTCCAGGTCCTGCACGCCGCCTTCGAGTTGGAGCGTTAGGACATGAGCGACGGATTGCGGATCGGCATCGTCGGCGCCACCGGACAGGTCGGCACGGTCATGCGCACCCTGCTGGCCGAGCGGGCGTTTCCCATCGGCGAGCTTCGCTACTTCGCCTCGCCCCGCAGCGCCGGCAAGCGCCTGCCTTGGCAGGGTGGCGACATCGAGGTCGAGGACGCGTGGAAGGCCGACTACTCCGGCCTCGACATCGTGCTGTTCTCCGTCGGCGCCGATGCATCCGCGGAATTGGCGCCGAAAGTTGCGGCTGCCGGAGCGATCGTCATCGACAACTCCAAGGCCTGGCGGATGGATCCGGACGTGCCGCTCGTCGTTCCCGAGGTCAACGCGCACGCGCTTTCCGACATCCGCAAAGGGATCGTCGCCAACCCCAACTGCACGACCATGGCGGCGATGCCGGTGCTCAAGCCGCTGCACGTCGAGGCCGGACTGACGCGGCTCATCTACTCGACCTACCAGGCCGTGTCCGGCGCCGGTACCGCCGGCCCACCCGAATTGCTCGAGCAGGTCATGGCCGCCGGGGAGAAGGCGACCGAGTTGGCCTTCGATGGATCAGCCATCGACTTTCCGGCCCCGAAGGAATTCAGCCAGACCATTGCCTACAACGTCCTGCCCCTGGCCGGTGGGTTGATCGGCGACGAGACGAGCGAGACCAGCGAAGAGGTCAAGCTGCGCGACGAGTCGCGCAAGATTCTCGAGATCCCCGACCTGCGGGTGTCGTCGACTTGCGTACGCGTCCCCGTTTTCACCGGTCACTCGCTCAGCATCAACGCCGAGTTCTCCCGGGAGCTCACGCCCGAGCGGGCCTACCAGATCCTGCGGTCAGCCCAGGGCGTCGAGGTCGTCGACGTGCCGACGCCCCTGAAAGCCGCCGGCGCCGATCCGTCCTACGTCGGACGCATCCGTCGCGACGAGGGCGCCGAGCACGCGCTCGCCCTCTTCGTCAGCAACGACAACCTCCGCAAGGGCGCCGCACTCAACGCCGTACAGATTGCCGAAGCGCTCCTCGCCCGTCGCGGCTAGAACTCCAGGTGTGAGCGGGCTGCGTGAGGCTGGGGCGGCGGATCGACTGGCCGAGGTTTCGTTGTTCCACGGCGTGTCGAAGAAGGGGCTTCGCCAGATCGCGGCGATGACCAACGAGATGAGGTTCGGCGACGGCGAAGCCGTCACCGTCGAGGCGACCAGAGGCGGTCGCTTCCACCTGGTGCTCGAGGGGAACGTCGCCGTCGAGATCGGCGGTCGGACTCTCGCCACCTTGGGGCCCGGCGACTCGTTCGGGGAGATGTCTCTTCTCGACGGTCGGCCGAGGACCGCCACCGTCCGGGCCACCGGCACGGTCCGGACCCTGAGTCTGGCGTCGTGGCACTTCCGATCGCTCCTGCGCGAGGAGCCGCTGATCATGGAGAAGATTCTCGTGCAGATGGTGCTGCGCCTTCGCGACGCCGATGACCGGAGCATCTGACCGCACAACCCGGTCGGCCTTCGTCACGGTGGTCGGACCAGTGGCGACCGAGGCCGACGAGCTGGTCCGTCAGCAGGCGCAGGGGACGGCGCCGCACTTGGGGCACCCGGCGGCGTAGCGGGCGACGGCTTCGTCCATCGACAGGCCGAGCTGATTGGCGATCGAGGCCGTCCAGGCCAGTACGTCACCCAGCTCTTCGAGTTGCTGGGAGCGGGTGCCCTTGCGAGCGGCCCTGGCGAACTCGCCCACCTCCTCGGCCAGCCAGGCCACCGAGGCCGGTACACCCCGAGCGGCATCACGTTCGCCGTAGGTCTCCGCCATCAGTTGCTGCAGCCGGTTGAGCTCCACGGTCAGTCGGGGGCCGTCGGATCGCCGAGGAGAGCGCCGAGGTCGGTCAGAGACGACGACTCGGTGACGTCGTCAGGCGACGGGATCTCGATGTCGACCGGCTTGCCGTAGTCGAAGGTCTCCATGGTGGTGACGACCTGGGTCGACGCCCCCGTCAGCAGTCCGGGAATGGACAGCTCGATGGTGGTGCGCTGGCGCCGCACCCGATCGTCGTCGTCGAGCCACACGTCGACCGGCACCGTCTTGAGCTGGTCGTAGAGGGCGCGTTCTTGGGCGGGAAGGGCCGCCTGGGCGCCGGCGCCGAACGACTTCGAGAGGTCGAGGACCGCACGGAAATGGGTGGTATCGGCTCCCCGGACCTTCTCCTTCCCGACCTCTTCGACGTCGGCGCTCCCGGCCAGCTGACGGATCGAGTCGAGCGGGCTGTTGGCCCCACCATTGATGCCTCCGAACCTCTGGGTGAGGGCGCCGGCGTCGACCCGCACCCAACCCTTTCCTCCGTTCTGGGCCCGGGCCGCCTCAGGCAGGTGCACGTAGAGGAGGTCGCCGTCGAGGACGAACTCGACGTCGAACCCGGCGACGGCGATCTTCGAGCTCGACCGGCGAGCCTCGGCGTCGACCGAGCCGGTGATGATCGACGAGGTGTCGGCGTCACCTACGGCGGTGTCGATCGTGAGCTCGTAGACGAACGTGCCTGCGTCTTCCACGGCGCCCGGCGCCGCCGCCAGCCGCTGGGAAGGTGTCCGATCGCCGTCGCCCAGGCCGAGCACGGCGGCGGCGACGGCGGCCACGAGGAGGAGTGCGATCGTGACGGCCAATGCCGGCATCGCCCGCACTGACCGGGAGGCCGGTTGGTCGAGCTCGGCCACCGGCCAGATGTCGGTCATGGCCACCAGTGTGGCGCGACGGAGGCCGGCCTCCGATGGAGAGACCGGCCTCGAGTCGGGGTGGCCGGATTTGAACCGGCGGCCTCTGCGTCCCGAACGCAGCGCGCTGCCAAAC
>JBKJKM010000306.1:0-6416 GCA_046597375.1 Acidimicrobiales bacterium
CCGTCCTCGCCGGTGACGGCCGGAGCGTCCGTGCCGGCGCAGGCGGCGACGAACGAGGCGAACAGGTCGAGGGCGCCCTCGGGCGCGGCGACGATCTCCTTGTCGCCACCACCGCCGAGGCGGACGACGGCCTGTCCCCGCTCGATGGTGAGCGACCCCTCGGTGCCGTGCACCACGAGCTGGTGATCGGGGCCGGGGCGGGCGACCCAGCTGGCGTGGAACGTGCCGATGCCGCCGCCGCGCAGCCGGAACGCGACCTGGCCGGCCTCCTCCACACCATCGGCGTGGGGCCGCCGGAGGAAGGCCGACACCTCGTCGATCTCGTCGCCGGTGACCGCCCGGAGCAAGTCGGCCACGTGGATGCCGAGGTCGAGCAGCGCGCCTCCACCCGAGATCTCGGGTTCTCGAAACCACGTCGATCCAGGTGCCCACGCCTGCGGGCCGGCGTGGCCGAACGCCGCCCGCACGCCGACGACGTCGCCGATACGCCCGTCGGCCACGGCGGCGGCGGCCGCCAAATAGGGCGGAGCGAAGCGCACGTTGTGGGCCGCCATCAGGACGACGCCGGCACGCGCCGTCGCGTCGATCATGCGGTCGGCATCGGGCAGCGAGACGGCGATGGGCTTCTCGACGAGCACGTGCTTGCCCGCTGCGGCGGCGGCCACGACCATCTCGGCGTGCAAGGCGTTCGGCGAGCACACGTCGACGGCGTCGACGTCGTCGCGCTCGAGCACGCTGCGCCAGTCGTCGACGACCGCACCGCTCCCCCACTGCGTCGCCGCCCGTTCGGCCGACGAGCGCGTCCGGCTGGTGAAGGCGACGACATCGACGACGTCCCGACCCAGGGCGGCGAACGCCGGGAGGTGGCCGTTGGTGACGATCGTGCCGCACGTCAGAACGGCGACCCGAAGGGGGCCGCTCACGCCGAGGCGAGCAGCGTCGTCGCCACCTTCACGATCCCGGCGGCCACGTCGTCACAGTCGCGCTCGGAGAACGCCGCGCCCACGGGCACAATGACTGCGCGCGCGGCGAGGTCTTCGCTACGCGGGCACAGGCCGGGACCGTAGGTGGCCTCCGTCGGGTGCTCGGCGCAGTGCCAAGGACCACCTTTGTTCGACGCCGTGCGGCGTTCGACGATCGAGGGGGTGAGGTAGACGGGTTGCCCGTTGTAGAGCTGGCCCGCCGGGAGCTTCTCGGCCCGCATCGCTTTGCAGAAGCGGCGGGCCAGCTCGGGCGTCGGGAGGAAGAGGTTCACGCTCGAGCCGCCATCGCCATCGGGATCCGGAAGTCGGCGGTGGTCGAGGCCGTCAATGGTGGCGACGGCGGCGAGGATGCGGCGCTGGTTGGTGCGCTGGCGCTCGAGCAGGCCCGGCAGGCGCCGCACCTGCACCTCGGCGATGGCGCCGGCGATCTCGGTCATGCGCAGGTTCTCGCCGACGAACGGCGCAATGGCCTCACTCCCGTCCTCGCCTCGGCTCGACCCGGTGCTGGTGACGAACTGGCCGCCCTGGTCCTGGTAGCGCGCCGCCCGCAGGTAGAGCGTCTCGTCCTGCGAGGTGACCAGCCCACCCTCGCCGCTCGTGACGTTCTTCTCGAGTTGGAGGGAGAAGGCGCCAAGATCACCGATCGTGCCCAGGGCCCGACCCTTGTAGGTGGTGCCCATCGACTGGGCCGTGTCCTCGAGCACCCGGATGCCGCGACGACGAGCGACCTCCATCAGTGGATCCATGTCGCACGCCCCGTTGTCGAGGTGCACGGGCATTACGGCGACGGTGCGGTCGGTGATCTTCGCCTCGACGTCGACGGGGTCGAGGCCGAGGGTGTCGTCGATGTCGGCGAACACCGGCACGGCGCCGGCGACGACCACGGCGTTGACCGAGGCGATGAACGTGAGGGCGGGAAGGATGACCTCGTCGCCACAACCCACGCCGAGGGCGGCGAGGGCGGCGCGGATGGCGCCCGTTCCACTCGACGTGGCCACGGCGTAGGTGGCGCCGAGAAGGGCCTTCGACGCCTCCTCGAAGGCCAACACCTTCTCCAACAGCTGCGGCCCGTAGTACCGGAAGAGCGACCGGCTGTCGAGCACCTCGAGCACCGCCGCCCGTTCCTCGTCGCCGAAGAGCGAGATGCCCTTGCCGAGCGGCGGAAACGACTCTCTTAGCGGTACACCCCCGTCGATCGCGAGCCGTGCGGTGGACGAAGTGGCGGACATGGTGCCGAGCCTACGATCCGAGGCGATGCCTTCGACCGCTGCGACCCAACTGATCATCCAAGGTGACGACCTCGGCATGTGCCACGCCGTCAACACCGGAACGCTTCGGGCCTTCACCGCCGGCATCCTCACGCAGGCGTCGGTGATGGTGCCCTGCCCCTGGTTCCCGGAAGCGGCGGCCCTGTCGACCGAGCACAGCCTCCCCGTCGGTATCCACGCGACCCTGACGTGTGAGTGGGACGGGCTCCGCTGGGGGCCGCTCACGGGCGGCGCCAGCCTCCTCCACGGCGACGGCCACACGAGCCACCGCACGGTCGCCGGGGCTGTGGGAGCCGATCCGATGGAGGCGACCGACGAGCTCGTCGCCCAGACCGAGCGCTTCCTGGCTGCCGGCCTCGATCTCACCTACTACGACGTGCACATGGGCCTGTCGCAGCTCCCGGCCTACGACGCCGTGACGACCCGCTACGGCGTGCCGTTCCTGTATCCGGGTGTCCCGGCGTCCCTCTCCTTCGCCTCCATCAAGATGCTCAGCGAACGACCGGCCGATGCCAAGAAGGGCTGGCTGCTCGGTTACCTCGAGCGGCTGGCCGACCGCCCGGGCGTGCATCTCCTGGTGAGCCACTGCGCCGACGATGACCCGGAACTGGCGGCGCTCGTCCGGCCCGACTCGTCGGTGCACCCCTGGGCGCGCGACTACCGCGTGAGCGACCTGGCCGTTCTCACCGATCCGGACGTGGTGGGTGCCGTCGAGGCCGCCGGCATCCAACTCGTCAGCGTGGCGACCGCCGACTTCGCGCCCTCGTAGGTGCCGCCCCTCCCCCTGGCCGAGCGGGCCCTCCGCCTCGACCAGTTGCTGGTGCGGACGCCGGCCGTGCCGCTCGAGGACCACGCCACCGGCTGCACGATCTGGGTGAAGCTCGAGTACCTCCAACCGAGCGGTTCGACGAAGGACCGGCTCGCCTCCTTCGTGCTCGGCCAGGCCATCCGGCGGGGCGAGGTGAGTGAGACGTCGCTGGTGGTCGAGGCGTCAAGCGGCTCGACCTCGATCGCCTTTGCCATGGCGTGCGCGCGCCTCGGCCTGCGATTTCGGGCGGTGATGCCCGAGGGCGTGAGCGGCGAGCGGGTGTTGATCATCAAGCGCTACGGCGGCGAGGTCGTGCTCACCGACCGGGCCGACGGGGTCGCCGGTTCGATGGCCACGACCGAAGCGATGGCCGCAGCCGACGCGGGGGTGTACCTGCCCCGGCAATTCGCCAACCCCGGAAACGTGGAGGCCCACGAGCGGACGACCGGCCCCGAGCTGCTCGAGGACGTCGGTCGACCGCTCGACGGGTTCGTGGCCGGGGTCGGCACGGCCGGCACATTGATGGGGATCGCGCGGGCCATCCGCCGTGCCGGGCACGGCCGCACCCGCATTGCGGCCGTCCGGCCGACGACCGGCGTGTGCTTCGCCGGCCAGCCGGAGATCTGCGCCGGCTTCAGCACCGGCATTCCCGGTGTCGTCGAGGGCATGAGCACGCTGCTCGACGCCGCCTCGGTCGGCCTCGACCCCGATCTCGATGTGGCCGACGACGTGGCCATGGCCGCCGCTCGTGAGCTCTGCGCCCAGGGTTTCCCGGTGGGGCTGTCGAGCGGCCTCAACCTGGCCGGAGCCCGGCTGCTGGCCCTCGACCTCGGACCGGGCCATCATGTGGGCACCGTCCTGTGCGATCGCATGGAGCGCTACTTCTCGTCCGGACTCTTCGACGATCTTCCCGCCTGATCTCGTGCTCGCCTCGCGCCTCCCCGCCCTCGCCCTCGCCCTCGCCCTCGTCGTCGCCGCGCCGGGGTGTTCGAAGAAGCCCGCCGGCGACGACCGCGCCAATGCGCCGGCGCCGGCCACCGCATCGACGGCCGCTCCGGCCGCCGCCGTCGCTCCGAAGATCACGCTGAACGTGACCGGGCTCGACGCCAACGCCACGGCCGGGCCCGACGAGGCCACCGTGGCCGCCGTCAGACTCGCCCTCGATACCTGGCTGGCGACCGCCGTGGTGGCACCCCTCCACTCCGGGCAACCCGCCGGTGACCTGTCCCCGATCTTCACGCCCGCCGCCCTCGAACGCCTCGGCGATCCGGCCGTGCGCCGCACCCTCGTCGACGAGGGACTGCCGGCGGCGTCGACGAGCATCACCTCCGAACAGGCCGACGTCGCCTTGTTCTCGGTCGCCGGACCCGACGCCGCCGTCGGCGTCATCGCCGCCCAACTCGCCCTGCGCCTCCGAGCCGTCGGCCCCACCCTCGACGTCGACATCTCCCACGTCGGCGAGCTCGTCCTCGTGCCCGAGCCCGACGGCTCGTGGCGCATCGACGCCTTCGCTCTCGACACGGCCCGGGACTCGCGATGAGGTCCCTGGTCCGTCGTCGCCACGTCCGCCTGCTGGCTGCGCTCGACGTGAGCCTCGTAGTCGTCGCCATCGCCGTGGCGCTGGTGTGGGCCCCGCAACCATCCGCCGCCCAGGCCACGTTCACCATCCACCAGGTCGACTCCGCCGCCTTCACGCCCCGCGACCGGACCGAGCCGTTCTTCGTGCTCCTGATCGGCAACGACGGCCGTCCGGGTCTCGACGGCGTACGCGGCGACGGCCTCCACGTGCTCGGCGTCAACCCGGCGGCGGGCACGGCGACCATCCTCAACATCCCGCGCGACACCTACGTGCCGATCCCCGGGCTCGGGAGCGCCAAGATCAACGACGCCTACAAACAAGGCGGGTTCGCCAAGCAGGTCGAGACGGTCGCCGCCTTCACCGGGGTGAACTTCGCCTTCGTCGTCGAGACCAACTTCGACGGGTTCCAGGCGCTGGTGGACGACATGGGCGGCCTGCACGTGCAGGTGCCGTACCGCATGTTCGACCGCGCCTCGGGTGCCGATTTCCCGGAGGGTCGGGTGCACATGCTCGGCCCGGGCGCGCTCTCCTTCGCCCGCAACCGCCATATCCCCAACGGCGACATCTCCCGCACGACCCACCACGGCTTGCTGCTGATCGGCGCCCTCGAACGGGCCCGCGAGGTGGCGACGTCACCCGTGTCGAAGTTGCGCCTCCTCGGCCTCATGGCCCGCCACACCCGTTACGAAGGGGTCGGCCTGCGCGACCTCTACTCCCTTCTCGACCTGGGTCTGTCGATCGATCCCGCCAACGTTCGCAATGTCACCATGCCGTCGGCCATCGGCAAGGTCGGCGCCGCCGACGTGGTCTTCGCCGCCGGCGGCTCGGCCGAGCTCTTCGCCGACTTCCGCGACGACGCCATCCTCCAGACCTCCTGAACTGGTCGCACTCCGGGTGCGGCCGTCCACGATGCGAGGTGGTTCAGCCCTTGGCCAGCCCGGCGAGGAGCGTCCGGGTGCGGCCCTGTTCCTCGGCGCTGCCGTAGATTGAGGCGCTGAACTCGGTGACGCCGGCGTCGGCGAGTTCGACCACCTGCGTGGCAACGGCGTCCTCGTCACCGACCACGGCGATGTCGCCGGGTGTGGCCGCGCCCTCGCGGTCGAGCATGGCCCGGTAGGAGGGCAGCGTGCCGTAGACGGCGAGCTCCTTCGCCGCCCGCTCGCGTGCTGCGTCCACGTCGACGGTGACGCACACGGGAAGGGCGGCGATGATGCGCGGCGCCGGTCGTCCGGCCGCCTCGGCCGCCTTCGTGATCGTCGGAACGATGTGATCGCGCAACGTCTTCACGCCGGTCGTCCACGTGCCGGTGCCGTCGGCCATCGCCCCGGTGAGCTCGAGCATTTTCGGACCGAGGGCGGCCACCACGACCGACGGCGGTGCTGGCGCGCCACCCGGCTCGAGATTGGCGTTGACCGAGTAGACCTCGCCCTTGAAACCGACCTTCCCGTCGCGCAGGAGCGGCATCACCACGGCGAGGTACTCCTCCATGTGACGGGCCGGCTTGGCGAACGACAGCCCGAGCATCATCTCGATGACGACCTGGTGGGACAGCCCGATGCCGAGGGTGAAGCGGCCGCCGGCAGCATCGTTGGTCGACGAGGCCTGCTGGGCCATGGCGAACGGGTGGCGAGGGAACGTGGGCACGACGAACGTGCCCAGCTCGATCCGCTGGGTGGCCGCTCCGGCCACGGCGCACACCGTCATGGCATCGAGACCGAAGATGTTGGAGAACCAGACGGATGCGAACCCGTCGGCTTCGGCCTGTTGTGTGTTGGCGA
>JBKJKM010000146.1:0-8187 GCA_046597375.1 Acidimicrobiales bacterium
CGTCGGCGAACCCTCGAAGGGCTCGGGCCGTGATGATGCGGCGTGCCGCCGGGGTGGTCGACCGCGGGAGGAGTGCCGTGACGACTAGTTGCTGAGCCGCTTCTCCAGCGTCACCAGTTCATCGCGAAGGGCTTGGGGAAGACGGTCGCCGATCTCGGCGAAGTGCTCTTCGATCGAAGGGATCTCGGCCCGCCACGCATCGGCATCGACGTCGAGGAGACGATCCCAGGCGGCTTCGGGGACGTCGAGCCCTTCGGTCGGGATGGCGCCTCGTGTCGGCAGCAGCCCGATGGGTGTCTCGACGGCCTCACCCTCGCCGTCGCACCGCTGGAACACCCACTCGAGCACTCGGCTGTTCTCGCCGAAGCCCGGCCAGATGAACTTGCCGTCGTCGTCCTTGAGGAACCAGTTGACGTAGAAGATCTTCGGGAGCTTGGCGGCGTCGGTCGCGGCACCGATCTTGAGCCAGTGGGCGAGGTAGTCGCCGACGTGGTAGCCGGTGAAGGGCAGCATGGCGAAGGGGTCGCGCCGGAGCTTGCCGACGGCGCCGGTCTGGGCGGCCGTCGTCTCCGACGCCATGATCGAACCGAGGAAGACGCCCTGTTCCCACGAGTACGCCTCGGTGATCAGCGGGACGACTGACGACCGGCGGCCGCCGAAGAGGATGGCCGAGATGGGCACGCCGGCCGGGTCCTGCCACTCCGGGGCGATGGCCGGGTCCTGCGCCGCCGGGGCGGTGAAGCGGGCGTTGGGATGGGCGGCCGGGCTGTCCGACGCCGGCGTCCAGTCGTTGCCCTTCCAATCGATGAGGTGCGCCGGCTTCTCGTCCGTCATGCCCTCCCACCAGATGTCGCCGTCGTCGGTCTTGGCGCAGTTGGTGAAGATGCAGTTGCCGTCGAGGGTGAGGATGGCGTTCGGGTTCGTCTTCATCGACGTGCCCGGGGCGACGCCGAAGAACCCGGCCTCCGGGTTGATGGCCCACAAGCGGCCGTCGTCACCGAACTTCATCCAGCAGATGTCGTCGCCAACCGTCTCGACCTTCCAGCCCGGGAGGGTCGGCACGAGCATGGCCAGGTTGGTCTTGCCACAGGCCGACGGGAACGCGCCGGTGACGTACTTCGTCTCGCCGGCCGGCGAGGTGAGCTTGAGGATGAGCATGTGCTCGGCCAGCCAGCCGGCGTCGCGCGCCATCACCGACGCGATGCGCAGGGCGAAGCACTTCTTGCCCAGCAGCGCGTTGCCGCCGTAGCCCGACCCGTAGCTGTAGATCTCGCGCGTCTCGGGGAAGTGCACGATGTACTTGTTGTCGGGGTTGCACGGCCACGACGAGTCGGCCTGGCCGGGCTCGAGCGGGGCGCCCACCGAGTGGATGCACGGCACCCACTGGCCGTCGCCCAGCACGTCGAGCGCGCCCTGGCCCATGCGGGTCATGATCTTCATCGAGACGGCGACGTAGGCCGAGTCGGTCAGCTGCACGCCGATGTGGCTCTTGTCCGAACCCAGGGGGCCCATCGAGAAGGGGACGACGTACATCGTGCGGCCCGCCATCGAACCACGGAACAGCTCCGTGAGCTCGGCCTTCATGCCCTCGGGCTCACGCCAGTTGTTGGTGGGGCCCGCATCGCCTTCGTCGGCGGAACAGATGAACGTGCGATCTTCGACGCGGGCGACGTCGCCGGGGTCGGAGAGGGCGAGGTAGCTGTTGGGGCGCTTGGCGTCGGCCAACTTCTCGAAGGTGCCGTTGTCGACGAGGACCTGCGCCAATCGGTCGTATTCGTCGGCCGAGCCGTCACACCACTCCACCCGATCTGCCTGGGTCAGCGCGGCGATCTCCTCGACCCACTGCAGCAGCTTCCGGTTCTTCGTGGGAGCAGTCATTTCGAGCGCGCGTCTCCTTTGACGTCAGGTTCCTGTTACCCGGAGGTAACTACCCGTAAGGCTAGGCAAGCGAACGTTCGGTCTGCCCAATCGGCGCGGCGGCGGCCAGGATGGCCTCGGCCACCTCCCGTGGCGCCTCGAGTGGAAGCATGTGCCCGAAGGCCTCGAGGCGGACGAGGCGCGCCCCCGGGATGCTGCTCGCCACCTCCTCGGCCAGGCGGGGTGGGAGGAGCGAGTCGCGCGCCCCGACGATCACCGTGGTCGGCAGGGAAATCGACGCGTTGCTCGTCCGGAGGTCGATCGCTTGCATGGCTACGGTGAGGCCGGCCCGCGCGGGAGCTCGCGTGGCGAGGAACAGCTCCTTGGCGAGGTCGAGGTCGGCCCTTCGCACCTTGTGACCGAAGATGGTGCGGAAGAAGGCGTGGCCCTTCGAGGTGTGAAGGAGTCGCTCGAGTCCACGTCCACCCACCACCTTGGACGACGTGCGGTCGGATGCGGCATCGCGCCCGATTCCGGAGGCGGCGGTCGAGACCAGCACGAGCGCACGGGACCTCGCAGCGGCGACCTCGGGCCGCTCGCCGGCGAAGGCCTGGATCGTCATGCCGCCCATGGAATGCCCGACGAGGACGGCCTCTCGTGCGTCGACTGCCGTCAGGATCTGCTCGAGGTCGAGACCGAGGCGACGAACGCTGTACGGATCGGTCCCGACGGTCGACGAGCCGTGCCCGCGCTGGTCGTAGGCGACCACGAGGTGTCCGGCGCGGACGAGGCGGTGGACGACCGGCGCCCACACCTCGCGTCCGTTGGTGAAGCCGTGCACCAGGACGACCAGTGGCCCCTCGGACGGGCCAAATGTGGTCACGGCGAGCCGGGCGCCATCGTCGGTCTCGACGCTGGAGTCGACACCGGCCGGCAACAGGCGTTCGCCGGGTGGCACGAGGTCCGGCTCGGCAATCCACTTCGCATCGGCACGCTGGAGCGCAAGCCGGGCGCCGGCAACCGAAGCTGCGGTCAAGCCGCCGGCAAGACCGAGGAACCGGCGCGTCTTCACGCCGAGAGTCCCTTCCGGGCGATGACCTGCTGCAGGGCGATCGGGGCGAGGCGGTGCAGGATCCACCCCGCCTTGGCTTCGACGCCGACCGGCACGATGGCGCGATCTCGGTCGACGGCGTCGACGATGGCCGCCGCCACTTGCTCGGGCTTGTGGCCCTTGCGGAACACCTTCGCCGTCTTCTCGCGACGGGCCGGGTCACCGGCCGTCCCGAGAAAGCGGGTGCGATCGATGATCGGGGTGTTGATGACGCCGGGACAGATGGCCGACACGCCGACACCGGAACCCGACCAGTCGGCCCGGAGGCACTGCGACAGCGCCAGAACGGCGGCCTTGGTGGTGACATAGGCGGGCTCGGTCGCCGTCGGCGTGTAGCCGAGACCGGACGACACGTTGACGACCTGTCCCCGCCCGGCATCGACCATGGCCGGAGCGAACACGGCGCACCCGTTGACGACCCCGTCGAGGTTGACGCCGCGGATCCACAGCCAGTCGGCCTCACTCATGTCAGCGAACCGCCCCGACATCCCGACGCCGGCGTTGTTCACGAGGATCCCGAGCGGTCCATGGATGGCGTGGACCTCGTCGGCCAACGCCTGCATCGCGCCACGGTCACCTACGTCGACGCCATGGGCCGATGCCCCGCGCGCCCCGTGCTCCTCGCACGCCGCTGCGGTCTTCTCGGCGGCGTCGGCGACGATGTCCGCACACACCACCGTTGCTCCTCGTTCGGCGAGGGCGAGGGCTGTCGCCCGGCCGATGCCGCTCCCGGCTCCGGTGACGAGCGCCGTGGCGCCGGCGATGGTGATGCGGGGCGTGCGGTTGCGGGCCATCAGGCCGCCTCTTCCTTGGTCGGTGCGGTGAATTCGTAGGACCCGGCGTCGAAGGACTTCGTGCGTTGCCGGAACCGGAACGTGTAGTCGGGCCAGAGGGTGGTGTTTCGGCCCTGCTCGTCGAGGTACCAACTGGCGCACCCTCCGGTGTTCCACACCGTCTTGGCCGCTTTTCGCTGGATGTCGTCGGTGTAGGCGGCCATGGCCGAGCGGCGCACGTCGGCACTCGAAGCGCCCTTGCGCTCCAGCGTCCGCAGTCCATCGAGGATGTAGGTGAGTTGTGCCTCGATCATGACGACGAGCGAGGTGTGGCCGATGCCGGTGTTCGGCCCGGCCAACAGGCTGAGGTTGGGAAAGCCCGGCACCGTCGTCCCGAGGTAGGCCTGCATCCCGTGTTCTTCCCAGTGGGCGGCCAGCGTGCGGCCGTCGGCGCCCCGGACAAGCTCGGCCACGGGGTTGTCGGTTACGCGGAAACCGGTTCCGAAGATGATCGTGTCGACCGCGTGCTCAACGCCGTCGGCCGTGACCACGCCGTGGCGACCCACTTCCACGATCTTCTCAGTGACGACGTCGACGTTGGGCTGGGAGACGGCCGGGTAGTAATCGCTGGAAGGCAGCAAGCGCTTGCAGCCGGGCCGGTAGTCGGGTGTCAGCCGGGCACGAAGCTCGGGATCGGGAACCTGGTCGGAGAGATGTTTCCTGGCCACCTTCTCCATGCCCTCGAGGGTCTTGGTGTTGCGGAGCATTCCGGTCACGAAGAGCTCCCGCGTCCAGTACACGAGGCCTCGGACGAACTTCTGCGTCGCTGGCACCCGCCGATACAGTGCCTTCTCGCCACGCGTGATCTTGCGGTTGCGGTGGGGCAGCACCCACGGCGGCGTGCGCTGGAAGAGCGTGAGGTGGGCGACCTCGGGCTGGATCTGCGGGACGAACTGGATGGCCGAGGCGCCGGTGCCGATCACCGCCACCCGCCTCCCGCGGAGGTCGTGGTCGGCGTCCCACTCGGCCGAGTGGAAGATGGTGCCGGCGAAGCTCTCGAGCCCGGCGATGTCTGGCACTGCCGGCACCGACAGCGGGCCGTAGCCGAGGATCAAATGATCGGCGCTGAAGCCGCCGATCGGCGTGTCGATCTCCCACCGTTGGGTGGACGGGTCCCACGCCGCCTCGCGCATCTCCGCACCGAAGCGGATCCGGGCGAGCAGGCCGTGATCCTCCGCGGTTCGACGGAGGTAGCGGAAGATCTCGGGCTGGGGCGAGTACGTCTCCGTCCAGTCCGGGTTGGGCGCGAACGAGAACGAGTAAAGGTGCGACGGCACGTCGCAGCGGCAGCCCGGATAGCGGTTGTCCCGCCAGGTGCCACCCACGTCGACGGCCTTCTCGAGCACGATGTGCTCGATCCCCGCCCGCTGCAAGGCGATCGACGCGCCGAGGCCCGCGAAGCCGGTGCCGATGACAACGACCCGGTGGTGTTCGGACGTCGGGTGTTCGGACGTGTGGGGCTGTTTCATCTACGGCCTTTCGGGAGGGAGTTCGTGGTCGACCGAATCCACCAACTGCCGCGAGGCCCGTTCCATCTCGCCGGCGAAGAGGAGGTCGACGCTGCGGCGAGTAATCGGACGGAGCTGCTGGAGGAGCTGGGCCAGGTCGGCCGGGCCGGCGTCGGCCAGCAGGGTCAGACTGACCTCGTCCGTGAAGGTGGCGACGAGATCACCGGCAAGCTGGCGGAGCCCGTCCTGGAGCAGCGTGCGGAGGCGGGCGGCCACGTCGAGGTCGAGGCCGAGACCGGCGAGCTGCAGGGCGATGTCGGCCAGCCCGGGCGAGGGCACCAGGTACATGATCGGGGTGGTGTCCGAGCGTCGCTCGATGACCCCGGTGCGGACGAGGTCGTCGACCGTGACGCCGTCGGAGGCGGTGCTGGCGGCGATGCGAGCCGCCACCTCCTCTTCGTTCCACAGCACGGGGCGGTCGTCGCTCCAGGGTTGCGTCAGGCTCTCGGTGAGGCCGAGCCAGTCGGCCCCGGCTTCGCCCTGGGCCAACAGGTCGGCGATGGCGGTGAGCCGCAGGCCCCGCTCCTGTAAGCGGGTGATCAGGCCGAGGCGGTCGAGGTGCTCTTCGGCGTAACGGACGTTGCGTCCGTGGCGAAACGGTGCCGGGAGCAGCCCCTCGGATTGGTAGAAGCGGATCGTTCGGACCGTGACCCCTGTCCGGGCGGCGACCTCCTCAACGCTGAGCACACCTCACACTGTAACCATGACAGTGCGTACTGTAAAGATCAGTCGACGGGTTGGGGTGGCGCGTCAGGCGTGCCCATGTCGACTTCGGAGCCGAGACGCAGCTTGGTGGCGCGGCGTTCGACGTCGAGATCGAACACGACCCGCTGACCCTGGCGCAGGAGTCGGAAGATCGAACCGGTCAGGGCGTCGGGCGCCAGGTCGTACTCGGCCCGGTCGGTGTCGCAGACGAGGATGCCCTCACGGGTGCCGGGGTCGTACGACTTGATCACGCCTTGCATGCTGTTCCTCCTGGATGCCTCGGGGAACTTACGCTCGGCCCGTGACGACCGGCGAATTCGACGTGGTGGCCGAACTACGCCGACGCTTCCCGCTCGTCGGCGACGACGCCGCCGTGGTGGTGCCACCATCGGGCCACCTGCTGTTGGCCGCCGACGCCATCGTCGAGGGCGTCGACTTCGAACCCGGAGATGCGCCGGCCGACATCGGCTACCGCGCCGTGCTCGTCAATGCGAGCGACATCGCCGCCATGGGTGGACGTGCCCTCCACGTCCTGGTGTCGATCGTCGCCCCCACCGGGGTCGATCTGTTCGGACTGGTCGCGGGCATCGCTGACGGCGCAGCCGCCCACGGGTGCGAGGTCGCCGGTGGCGACCTTTCGGGCACGAGCGGTCCGCTCGTGATCAGTGTGGCCATCACCGGATGTGTCGACGACGGAGGTGAACCGGTGCTGCGCTCCGGCGCCGGTGCTGGCGATGGCGTGTTCGTCACCGGGCCGCTCGGCGGAGCAGCGGTCGCCGGCTATCGGTTCGGTCCGGACTGGCGCCCAAGAGCCCGTGTCGACGAAGGCCGAGCGGCCCGGCGGGCCGGCGCCACCGCAATGATCGACGTGTCGGACGGGTTCGCCGCCGACTTGGGACACCTGCTCGATGCGTCCGGCGTCGGCGTCGTGCTGGGCGACGTCCCCCTCGCCGCAGGGGCAACGATCGACCAGGCCCTCGGCGGCGGTGACGACTACGAGTTGGTGTTCACCCTGCCCGCCGCCGCGACGCCTCCAGCGGGATCGATCCAGGTCGGAGTGGTCACCGACGACGTCACCCAGCGGCCACCCGACGTCGCCGGCTGGCAGCATCGGTTCTCGTGAAGCCGCCGACCGCACTCACCATCGCCGGATCCGACTCAGGCGGTGGCGCCGGCATCGTGGCCGACCTCAAGACGTTCGAAGCGCTCGGGGTCTGGGGCACCACGGCGCTGGTGGCCGTCACGGCCCAGAACACCCTTGGGGTGCAGGCCTTCGAGACCCTGCCGCCGGCCCTCGTGCGGGCCCAGATCGAAAGCGTCGTCACCGACATCGGCATCGACGCAGCCAAGACCGGCATGTTGGCCAGCGCCGAGCTCGTGTCGACAGTTGCGGCGGCGGTCCGCGACTTCGGAATCGTCAACCTCGTGGTCGACCCGGTGTTCGTCTCCAAGCATGGCGACACCCTGCTGGCCGACGACGCCATCGGCGCTCTCCGAAGCGAGCTGCTCCCACTTGCCCGTGTCGTGACCCCCAACCTCCCGGAGGCCGAGGGGTTGGTCGGCTTCGCCGTGGCCGATCGCGACGCCATGGTCGAGTGCGCTCGGTCGTTGCTGGCCTTCGGTCCCGAGGTCGCACTGGTCAAGGGCGGACACCTCGCCGGACAGGGATCGCCCGACTGCCTTCTGGCGGCCGGCGCATCCGAGCCCATCTGGCTCGAAGGGGACCGAATCCCGGGTCGCCACACCCACGGCACTGGCTGCGTGCTCTCGGCCGCCATCACGGCCGAACTGGCGCGTGGTCGCTCACCCGAAGACGCCTGCCACACCGCCAAGCGCTTCGTCGAGCGGGCCATCGCCGCCGGCCTCGACCTGGGCGCCGGCGTGGGCCCCGTCAACCCGGGGTGGGCGAGGAACGAGTGGTGATCCGGGCCGATCGGCCGCTTCGAGCAAATACGAGGGGCGGGCCGTGCGGCCCGCCCCTCGTGCGTTCTCTGGTTCGTCAGCGATGGATCAGCTGACGCGCTTGACGACCTTGCCCGCCTTGATGCACGTCGTGCAGGCGTTGAGCCGCTTCGGCGATCCGTTCACCACCGCGCGGATGCGCTGGATGTTCGGGTTCCACCGCCGCTTGGTGCGGCGGTGGCTGTGGCTGATACTCATACCGAAGGAGGGG
>JBKJKM010000180.1:0-3833 GCA_046597375.1 Acidimicrobiales bacterium
CTCGGCCGACTTCATGTCGGGTGACCAGGCATGCGGGTTGCCCGACGCCACCTCGGAGAAGCGGGCCCAGAGTTCGGAGATGCGCACCTGGTGCTCGTCGACCGACCGGTCCGCCTCGGCGCGGACGGCGCACTCGAAGACCGGATAGATCTGCGTCGGCACCATGAGCGACTTCGACGTCTCGAAGTCGGTCGTGCCCGGCCGATCGACGCCGACGACCCGGTCGGGGGCCGCCGACGGGTCCTGCTTGGGCCAGCCCAACTCCTCCCCGTTCTTGGCCGCCAAGCGGCGGGTGTACATCGCCTCGGCGCCCGTGATCAACACGATGTCCTGGCGGCCCTCGGCGATGGCGACCGCTGCCTGGTTGACCAGGCTCTGGGGGCTGTTGCCCCCCGTGGTGTGGCGGACCCGTTCCTTGGCCTCGATGCCCAGGAATCCGCCCACGACGGCCGCCGGATCGGGTGCCCGCCACGACATCGACTCGATGCATTGCAAGGAATCGGCCCGCTCGAGCAGCGCGTTCCCGGCGCCACTGTCGGCGGCGGCGAGGCGGAGGGCCTCGGCCATCATCTCGGGCGGAGACGGGAGGCCGGCCACGCTCCCCGAGGGCTTGCGGGTGAGTTGTCCGACGCCGACGATGACAGGCAGGCGGGGGTCGAGAGGCACGGGCCGGAGAGTAGTCTCGGCCCTATCGACGTCCTCCTCGTGTGCACCGGCAACATCTGCCGCTCGCCCATGGCCGAGGGGTTCCTTCGGGATCGCCTGGTCCGCCGCGGCGTGCCTTCGACCGTCCACTCGGCCGGCCTGCTCGACGCCGGGCAGCCCGCCAGCGCGCACGGCGTCGAGGTCCTCCGCAGCCGCGGCGTCGACGTGTCGTCCCACCGCAGCACGACGCTCACGGCCGACCTCGTGACGGGCGCCGAACTGATCCTCGGCATGGCGAGGCTGCACGTCCGCGAGGCGGTCGTGCTCCGCCCCGAAGCCTGGGCCCGGGCCTTCACGCTGAAGGAGCTCGTGCGGCGGGGCGAGGAGATCGGTGCGCGAGCCCCCGCACAGCCATTGAACGAGTGGCTGGCCAAGGCGCACTCGGGCCGCAGCCATCTCGAGCTCCTCGGCGACGACGACGGCGACGACATCTTCGACCCGATCGGTTCCAACCGCGCCCGCTACGAGCGGACGGCTGACGAGATCGAAGACCTCACCGACCGTCTGGTCGCCCTTCTCTTCGGACAGGAGTCCGCCTGATGCCCGACTTCCCGCGCGACGACGCACTGTTCGCCATCATCGACCGCGAGGTCGAACGGCAGAACACCACCCTCCAGCTCATTGCCTCGGAGAACTTCACCTCCCCGCAGGTGATGGAGGCCACCGGCTCGGCTCTCACGAACAAGTACGCCGAGGGGTACCCCGGCAAGCGGTACTACGGCGGCAACCACGTCATCGACGACGTCGAGTCTCTCGCCATCTCGCGAGTGAAGGCACTCTTCGGCGCGGAGCATGCCAACGTGCAGCCTCACTCGGGGGCGAGCGCCAACATGGCCGTGTACTTGGGGCTCCTCGAGCCCGGCGACACGATCCTCGGGATGCGACTCGACCAGGGCGGTCACCTCACCCACGGGTCCCCGGTGAACGCTTCGGGGAAGCTGTACCGCTTCGTCTCCTACGGCGTCACACCCAGCGACGAGCGCATCGATTACGAGGCTCTGGCTGATCTGGCCAGGGCCGAGCGCCCGAAGATGATCGTGGCCGGCGCCACCGCCTACCCGCGCATCATCGACCCCGAGCCGATCGCCAAGATCGCCCAGGAGGTGGGTGCGCTCTTCTTGTTCGACGCCGCCCACATCGCCGGCCTGATCGCCGGCGGCCAGCACCCGAGCCCGGTGCCGCACGCCGATGTCGTCACCTTCACCACGCACAAGACGCTCCGCGGACCGCGTGGTGGTTGCATCCTGAGTCGGGCCGAGCACGCCGAGACGATCGACAAGTCGGTGTTCCCCGGCTTCCAGGGCGGCCCGCTCGAGCACGTCATCGCCGCCAAGGCCGTCGCCTTCCACGAGGCCGCGCAGCCCGCCTTCCGGGAGTATTCGGCCTCGATCGTGCGCAATGCCCACGCCCTGGCCGAGGCCCTGGCCGGCGAGGGGTTCCGTCTTGTGTCCGGCGGCACCGACAACCACTTGATGCTCATCGATCTGCAGCCGTTCAACGCCGAGCTGAGCGGGAAAAAGGCGCGACTCGCCCTCGATCGTGCCGGCATCACCCTCAATGAGAACACGGTGCCCAACGACCCCCGCCCGCCTTACATAACGTCGGGCCTGCGCATCGGCACACCCTCGGTGACCACGGCAGGGATGAAGGAGCCCGAGATGGCGACCATCGCCGGCCTCATCCACCGGGTGCTCTCCACGGTCGGCGACGCCGACGAGGAGCGCGCCGTCCTCGACGAGGTCAACGCCCTGTGCTCGAAGTTCACGCCCTACCCCACGTGAACCCTCGGTGACGCCGACGATCTCCGGGTACGCCTCGGTGTTCGGCGTGGCGGTGCTGTCGACGTTCCTCTTGACGTTCCTCACCCGGCGCCTCGCCATCCGCTTTGGCGCCGTCGTGATGCCCGATCCCGACAACTCCCGGCGGGTCCACACCCGTCCGTTGCCGACGAGCGGGGCCAGCCTGTTCCTCGGCTTCCTGGTGGCGATGGCGGTGGCCAGCCGCATCGGTCCGTTCCAGAGCGTGTTCGAGGGTTCGTCGGAGCCGTTGGCCGTCGTCCTGGCCGCCTCGGTCATGTTCGGCGTCGGCATGCTCGACGACCTGCTCGAGGTGTCGCCTCCGGCGAAGATGGCGGGGATCGTGTTCTCCGGCAGCGTGCTCTCGCTGCTGGGGGTCGTGATGATCTACCTGCGCATCCCCTTCCTCGATCTCCTCGGGATCTCGCCCGACCTCGCGCCACTCCTCACCGTCATCTGGGTGGCCGGCATGGCCAACGCCATCAACTTCATCGATGGCCTCGACGGCCTCGCCGCCGGCATCGTGGCCATCGCCGCCGGCGCGTTCTTCCTCTACACGTTGCAGATCGGGCCGGACAACGCCGGCCTGCTCAGCGATACGAGCGTCGGGCCGCTGATCGCCGTGATCGCCTGCGGCATCTGCATCGGGTTCCTCCCGCACAACTTCCACCCGGCCCGCATCCAGATGGGTGACGCCGGGGCGCTGTTCCTCGGACTCCTCATGGCTGCCGCGACCCTCGTGGTCGGTGGCCGCACCGACCAACCGTTCTCCGGCCAGACCTACTTCTTTTACGCGCCGATCTTCATTCCGTTCTTCATCCTCGGGGTGCCCATCTTCGACACGGCCTTCGCCATCATCCGTCGGTCGGGGAAGTTCTCGGTGGCGGACAAGGGCCACTTGCACCATCGCCTCATGTTTCTCGGCCATGGCCAGCGCCGCAGTGTGGCGATCCTGTGGGCGTGGACGGCGTTGCTGTCGGGCCTCGTGCTCTTTCCGGCCTACACGGATCGGGGCAATGCCGTGATCCCCTTCGCCGTGCTCGGCCTCGGCGTGCTGCTCTACACGTTCTTCCATCCGGGGGTGCGGACCAAGGGCGGGCCGGACGGGCTTTCGACGGGCGACGACACGACCACCTAGGGTTCCCCGGGATTTGCGGGCGCTTCCGGGCGGACGCTAGATTGTGAGCGCTTTCACAAAGTCTCGTGAGAGTGCGCAGACCGAACTGCAAAGGGGCAGTGGGTGGACCAGCAGGCCGAGCGCCGCGAGCTCTACAACGGATTCGGCAACGCCATGTCGTTGGGGATCGAGTTCACCCTTGGCCCGGTCATCTT
>JBKJKM010000213.1:0-26166 GCA_046597375.1 Acidimicrobiales bacterium
CGGGTACGAGCTCGCCGGACCATGGGACGTCGAGCTCGTACCCGGGCGGCGCCACCGTCTCGCGCACGATGTAGCGGCCCGGGATCACGTCGACCGCCGGCGTCCGCCCGTCGGGACCGACGGTCAGGTCGTGGAGCACCCTTCCCGGTGTTTCCGCAAGCGTGACGGTGAAACGAGCGCCGGTGATCGGTAGGGTCGGCTCGGCATCGCCGCGCTTGGCGATGATGAGGCTACGGCGGACGATGCCGGCGACCTGCGCGGAGGCCTCGGCCCGTCCGGCCGTCGGCCGGGCGACCCGTTGGGCGTAGCCGGACGTCGGTCGCAGCGCCACCAGTTCGGCTCCCAGCACCGAGGTGGACACGACGAAGGTGTTCGGTCCGGGTCCGACGAGGAACGGCCACACGACCGCGCCTTCTTCGTCGGTCGTGAGGTCGACCTCACCGAGAAGTTCTGCACCCTGGACCGTGGGATGCACGACGGCCCCCGGAAACGGAGCGCCGGCCGCGTCGACCACGGTGGCCCGGAGTCGGGCCACCGATCCGACCACCGCGCCCGGGGGGTCGACCTCGACGGCGACCGAGAGCGAGAGAGGGCCGCCGGTGTCGGCGCGCCGGACGGCGTCGGCCTTGATGAGGCGGGCCTTCACAACCACCTCCTCCTCGTGGCCCTCGAACCCGGACAGCGCTTCGGCGGTGAGCCGGTCGACCGAGAGCGGCCCGGACGGATATGTGGCGCCCATGAGGTCGTGAACGGCGAGCATCAGCGCCGCCGCCGTGGCACGGTCGGCTCCTGGTCCGTGGATCCCCACGGCCCAGGCCACGGCCCGGCGCGTCTCCGGGGCGCGATCGTCGAGCGCTGTGGGTTCGTACCCCAGCACCTCATCGGGCGCCGGGATGCCGTGGTCGACGCACCACACCTCGCCGAAGGCACCCAGGCGGTAGCTGCCGTACCAGCTTCTGAAGCCGTCGACCGTGCCCGAGAAGCCGGATCCGTGCTCGACCGCGGCGCCAGCTGGCGGAGGCGACCCCAGGATCGGCGGCGACAGCCACCACAAGGCGACCACCCCAGCCAGGAGCATGGGGAGCGACGAGGGACGAAGGGAACGTAAGGGACGCAGCACGGAAGCCTCTGTAGGGATCGGGTCGATCGACCGAGGCGGGCCGGAGCCTGCGAGTGCGCCGAAGGAGGAGCGCCTCCCAGATCTACCACGTCATGAGGCCGGCCGAAAGGCCGGGTGATCTACAGGTGTTCACCGTTGGCGCCGACACAACGCCATGGCCGTCGGTTCCCGTCCGTCCCGTCCCCTCCGCCGAGCGTTCGGCCTGGCTTCGGTGCTGATGTCCGCCACCGTCCTGGCCTTGTCGAGTGCCGTCGACAACAACGACGTCGGCATCCCGACGGTGCCCGCTGCGTCCCAGGCGCCGATGACCGGCTACGGCATCCTGGTCCTCCTCATGGGACTCAGTGCCGTCGCGACGTCGTTCGGCCGGGTGGCCGCTCTGGCGTCGGGCGAGCGCCGCGGCAACGACCCGGAGCAGGGAGTCCTCCACGCCCTCCGCCGGTCGGGTTGGTACGTCGCCGACCATGTGGTGCTCCCCCATGTCGACGTCGACCACGTCGCCATCGGGCCGGCCGGCATCCTGGCCGTCCAGACGCGCTGGACGAATCGCAGCGACCATCGTGGCCAGCCCGCCGCTCGCGCCCGCGTCGCTGCCCACCAGCTCCGCCGAGCCTTGGCCGCTTGCGAGATCGACGTCGAGGTGGTGCCAGCCGTATTGACGTTCGGACCGGGCCTGCCCGACGAACCGGGCGGGGTCAAGGTCATCGATGCCGTCGCCATGCTCAACGGCTACCAGGCGGACGTCTGGCTCGACGAGCTCGGGCAGCGGTCCCTTCTTTCGTCGGCGACCGTCGACGCCGTTCGCCAGACCGTCGGCGATCTGCGTGAGCAGGCGCCCGACGCTCACGTCGGGATGGCCGACGACCGCACACCGACCCGCCGGCCGGTGCTCGTCCGCTAGAACTCCCGGCCATGGCCGGGTGGCCCTTTTGGGCGGCGACGAGCGACGAGCGCATCGACCGGGCCTTCGACCTGGCCGACCTCCGACCGGGCGAGCACCTCGTCGACCTCGGCTGCGGCGACGGACGGGTGCTGTTGCGAGCCGCCATCCTGCGAGACGCCAGGGTGACCGGCGTGGAACTCGACCCCGAACTGGCGGGCGCCGCCCGCCGGCTCCTGGCTGACCACGACGCCGTGGGCGAGGTGATCGAGACCGACTTCGCCGACGTCGGACTCGGCGGCGCCGACGTGGTGTTCGCCTACCTCAGCCCGGCGACGCTCCAGCGCCTCCGGCCGAAACTGGACGCCCTCCGAGCTGGCACCCGCATCGTCACGACCGGCTACGCCGTACCTGGATGGGACCCGGTCGAGGCAGGAGGGCGCTGCTTTCTCTACCGATCTCCGGCGTCCCCCTCCGACGTCGACCGGAGCCGTCGCGGCTGGGCGGACGGCGGTGTGCTGGTGGGGTTCCGACCTGGCGCACCGTCGCTTGTAGCGGTCAAGCTCCACCACGGCGGAGGACCCGTGGAAATTCGGTCGGCGGGCGGTGACGAAGCTCTGACCCTGTTCACCGGAGCCGACGACGCCGAAGCCGGCGACGAGGTGGTCGTCGACCTCCGCTTCGAGGCCGAGGCGGCGGGCACCGTCATCGACGGCGTGCTCGAAGCGACCGGCGCGCCAGCCCCCTTCCAGGTCTTCGCCGTTGTCGACGAGGGCGAGCCGGGCGTGTGGATGCTGTCAACGGAGGGGTGCGAGGTCGTCGGCCGCTCCCTTGCGTCCGGTGGCGCGCGCAGTGTGCTCGACGACGCCCGACGCTCATGAGCTGTCGTCGAGCCCTACGGGAGCCGGCAACCCGCCGCCGGCGATCTCGCCCCAGAAGCGGACCGCCGCCCGCTCGTACGCCAACCCCATCCGAAGGACGGCACGACGGTGGGCGTCGCCCCCGACTCGGCCCTCGTGTTCGAGAGTCTCGAAATCCTGCAGCTTCTTGCGGTGCGCCTTCTCCTGGCCTCCCGCCAGTGCGACCACATCGGCAGGATCGACCAAGCCGCTGAAGAACAACTTGAGCAGGCCGAGGTCGCGCAATTCCCGGGAGAACTCGTCCGCGTCTCCGAGCCACCCAACCAGCGCCCGACGTCCCGCCGCCGTGATCGTGAACGTGCGCCGGCGACGGCCGCCCGTCTCCTGCTTCTCCTTGGTCAGTCCGACGGCGGTCAAACGGACGGGCTCGGCGTAGAGCTGGGTGTGGGGGAACGACCAGAAGTTGCCGATCGATCGCCCGACGGCGGTCTTGAGCTCGTACGGCGTCGATGGCCCGTTCTGGGCAAGGAGCCCGAGCACCACGTACGACACAGGGGTCAGCCGGAGGTCGTCAACTGCCATAGCCGATGACCGTACTCGACGTACCGTTCGAAAAGAACCATGATGGACCCATGGCAATAGAGCGCGGCTGGAAGGTGCTGGCGGTGACGGCGGTCGGGGTGTACCTCGTCTCCCTGGACGTGACCGTGGTGAACATCGCCTTCCCAGCTATCGCCGCCGAGTTCAACGAGACGAGCCGCAACGCGCTGTCTTGGATCCTGTCCGGATACAACATCGCCTTCGCCGCCGCGCTGCTCTCGGCGGGACGTTTGGCCGACCGCTTCGGTCGGCGTCGCATCTTTTACCTTGGCATCACCGTCTTCACCCTGGCGTCGATGGCATGCGGTCTGGCTCCCACCGCCGGACTGCTCATCGCCGCGCGCATCGTGCAGGCCCTCGGCGGAGCGCTCGTCATCCCGAGCAGCCTGGCCCTCGTCCTCCCCGAGTTCCCACCCAACCGGCGATCAGCCGCCATCGGGATCTCTGGCGCGGTCGGCGGCGTCGCCGCGGCCACCGGCCCGAGCCTCGGCAGCCTCCTGGTGCAGACGGTGAGCTGGCGTGCCGTCTTCTTCATCAACGTCCCACTGTGCATCGGCGCCTGGATCTTCGGCCGCTCGCTGTTGCGGGAGACGCGAGACCCGAACGCCACCGGTTGGCCGGACCTGTTCGGTGGCGCAATGGCCAGCGGTGCCGTCGGGCTGTTGGCGCTGGCCATCGTCCAGGGCGACGAGTGGGGGTACGGCGACGCCAAGACGCTCGGGGCGCTCGCCGGCGCCGGCGTGCTGCTGCCGCTGTTCCTCTTCCGCTGCTCGCGCCAGGCAGACCCGGTGCTCGATCTGTCGCTGCTCCGGCAGCGGTACTTTGCCACGGCGAACGGCGCCGGCTTCCTCTTCGCCCTCGGCTTCTTCGCCATGCTCTTCGTGAACATCCAATACACGACGGGTGTGTGGAACTACTCCATCATCGGCGCCGGCCTGGCCGCCACACCGGGCCCGCTGTGCGCGGCGATGGCGGCAGGACCAGCCGGGCGACTCGCCGACCGGTACGGACACCGGGTCGTGATCGTGCCCGGCACCCTGCTCTTCGCCGCCGGCATCCTCGCCCTGGTCGTCTTCATCCGGCCAGAGCCCAACTATTGGACCGTGTTGTTTCCGGCCAACGTGCTCACGGGCTTCGGCGTCGGCTTCACCATCTCGACCCTCGGCAGCGCCGCCAACGCCTACCTGCCGCCGGCCCGCTTCGCCATGGGAAGCGCATTCAACGCCACCTGCCGTCAGATCGGCGCCGCCCTCGGAATCGCCATCGCCGTCGCTGCCCTCGGTCGCCCCGATGCTCCCGACTTCGAGGCCACGTTCGATCGCACATGGATCTTCATCGCGGTCACCGCGCTGCTTTCCGGCGGCTTGATCCTCGGCTTCTACCGGCGACCGTCGGCTGCGCCGGAGCCCGACGTCGAGTTGTCACCGGCGATCGCCACCGACTGATCGTCACCGCCGCGCACGTCGGTCACCATGGCGAGGACCACGGCGACGACGGCGCCGACGAGGACGACGGTCGTCACCGAGGTGCGATCGGCCAGGAAGCCCCCGGCGAGGAGACCAAAGGGCACGGTGCCACCGAAGCCCATGATCCACAACGCCATCACCCGTCCCCGCACCGATTCCTCGAGGTGGGACTGCAGCACCGTCGACAGCGACGTCACCGTGGCGAAGTAGAAGAGCCCGACGAAGAACACCACGGGGTACGCCGGAAGCGGGCCCCGCAGCAGGGCGAATGCCGCAAGACTCAGCCCGAAGAGGAACAGGCCAGCGCGCACGGCCGCCGCCTTTGAACGCTTGACCAGCACCGTACCGACGGCGATGGCGCCGAGGGCGGCGCCGGCACCGAAGCAGGCGAAGAGGATCCCGTATCCCGCGCCCTGCACGTCGAGGCCGAGGTTGCGGCCGGCGATGACCGGCAGCAACCCGATGAAGGGGAGACAGAAGAACGAGATCGACGTGATCGCGAGTAGGCACCGTCGGACAAGGCGGTCGTGGCGGGCTACCACGAACCCGCCCACGAGCTTGCGGAGCCCCTGCTCGCCGAACGACGGGTAAGGGCGGGGAATGGCGACCAACAGCAGGGAGCCGATGGCGAAGATGTACGTGACGCCGTTGATGGCGAACACGCCGGACGTGCCGACGATCGGCAGGACGAGGCCGGCGATGGCCGGGCCGACGACACGTGAAAGGTTGAGCTGCACCGACTGCAGCGATACGGCGCCAGCAAGGTCGCGACGGCCGACCAGCTGCGGCAACACTGCGGACAGCGTCGGTGCGTTCAGTGCATTGCCGACACCAAGGGCGAGAACGCAGATGAACAGCGCCGCCTTCGACGGATCGTCCTGACGCACGACGACCGCAAGGACGAAGGACAGCACCATCTGCTGCACCTGGCAGCCGATGAGCAGCCACCGCCGGTCGACCGTGTCGGCCAGCAACCCGCCGACGATCGAAAGGATGAGAAGCGGCCCGAGCTGGGCGAAGCCGAGCAGGGCCACGAACCCCGACGACCCCGTGAGTCGGAAGGCGAACGCGCCAAGGGCCACGTTTTGCATCCACGTCCCGATGTTCGACGCCAGCGAGCCCAACCAGACGATGCGGAAGGGCCGCTGGGCGAGCGCTGCGCGTGCGCTCCCTGGTGCGTAGGGCGTATCGCCTTCGAGGACGGCATCCTCGGTCTGTTCGAGGTTCGGAACGCGGGGGTCGTCGGGGCTTGTCACGGCGATGAGGAGCTTGCCACCGGCCACGAGCTCTGGTTGGCTGGGCGGGCGGTCATACGGAGCCTTCCCGCCGGCACCCTCTCGCAGTCCCTCCGCCCGAGAGGAGCCCACCGTGGCTTCCGTTCCCCTGCTCCCAGAACCCGATCGCCTCGATCGGCTCGTCACCCTGCTCGACGCCGCCTCCGCCGAGGGCGGCTGGCACCAACCCCACCGCCTCGTGTCGTTCGAGCCCGACCCGGACCCGAGGCCGGGGGACGACGAGGTCGACGGCATCGCCTTCGGCTTTCGCATGCTCGGGGCCGGGCAACATCCGCTCGATCTCTTGCTGGGTTTCGTGGCTCCGCCGTCGTGGAGCGCCCTCGGCGTCATCTGCTTCGGCTGGGCGGCACCAGCCGGCTCGGTCGATGCCGCCAGGCACACTTCGACCGGAGACCGACCCTCCCGACATCCCGAACGCCGGCGTGTCCGCGTCACCACGATCGTCGACCGACACGGCACCGAGCGGGCGACAGCCGCACTCGACGATGGCACCGTGGTCGACGAGCCCGGTACGGGCACGGTCACCGACGCGCTCCGCCGGTGCCTCCGACTACCGACGGCCCCACCGCCGGTTGCCAGTTCCGAGCTGTTCGCGGCGCAGTGGCTCGGGTCTATCGCCTTGTCGGAGCGGGCGCTGACGTGGCCCGAGGTCGCGCTCCGTCACCCCGCGCTGCTGCTCCTGGCCAAGGGCGGGCACCGGCCCCAGCCCGAAGAGCTCATCGGCAGTGGCCGGTCGCTGCACCGGGCGATGTCGTGGGAGCAGTTGCGGGTGCGAGCCGCCGGCGGCCTCCACGACGAAGGGCTGGGCATCGCGGCCAATGTTGCGTCCTGGATGGACGACGGGATGTTCGCCCGCTGGATACTCGGCGGGCTCCCGCCTCTCCCGACCCTCCTGCACGCCTGTGCGGCGCACCTCTCGCCGGACGTGTTGCGCCGGGTGCGGCGGTCCCTGCGAGCATGGAACCTCGACCCCCCGCTCTCCGCCCAGGTGGCCTGACCCCAGCGACGAGTGGGGGGAGCGCCGGGTGGCCGGTGGGCCAAGCGGCGACGACGGTGAGGCCATGGAGCTCACCCCCACCGTCCTGCAGGACTGGATCGACTCAGGCATCGTCACCTCCGAACAGGTCGACGCCCTCGCCGAGCGCAGCGCTGTGCCTCGTCCGGTCCGCCGCTCACGACCGGTGGCGCTCATCGCCGAAGGCCTCGGCTATCTGGGAGGAGCGTTGTCGGTGGCCGCCACCGCCGCCATCGTCTCGACCTTCTGGTCCGACCTCGAGACGGTCGCCCAGGTCGCCCTCCTCACCCTCGTCGCCGGCCTCCTGGTGGCCGGAGGCGCCGTTGCCACGGCTGGTGGTCCAGCCATCCAGCGCCTCGGATCGCTGCTGTGGTTCCTGTCGGTCGCCGCCGCCAGCGCGGCGACCACGCTCGTCGCCGTCGAGGTCGGGTCCGACCGGGAGCGGCTGGCCTACCTCGCCGTCTCGGTCATCACCACGGTGCACGCCGCCCTCCTCTGGCACCTTCGTCCCCGCTGCATGCAGCAGCTGGCGTTGGCCGCCGGGGTGGGCAACGTCGTGATCGCCCTCTTGGTCCTCCCGGAGCACCCGCCGGCGGCAGAGTTCTTCGGGCTCGCCTTCGTCGCTCTCGGCCTGGCCTGGACGGCGCTCACCTGGGGCCGCACGATGCGACCAGAGCGGACCGGACTCGTGCTCGGCGGGCTTGCCGTCCTCGGGGGATGCCAGGTCGTCGCCTCGACGCTCGGGACTTCCGGAATCGTGTTGGGTGTGACTGCGGCCGGCGGCCTGCTGGCCGCCGGGGTCACGTGGCGACGGATGGTCTCCGTCGGCCTTGGCGCCGCCGGCGTGCTCGTCTTCATGCCCCAGCTCATCGCCGAATGGTTCGGTGACACCCTGCCGGGAGCGCTCACGCTGCTCCTCGTCGGCCTGCTGCTCCTCGGCGCCGGCCTGGCCACGGCCCGCACCCGGGCAGCCCGATGACGATCCGACGTTCCACCGTCGGTTGGGTCATCGCCGCCACGCTGACGTTCGCCGTGGTCGGCGGCGTGTGGCGCTACGGCATCATTCCCACACCCTCGTTCCCCGCACTGGCCGAGCGCCCCGACCCCACCATCTCCGGCCGCATCGCCTACGTACCGGCCGACGACGACCACAGCTCCGACGAGCGCTCGTGCATCGTCGTCGTGGAGGCCTCCGGTGCCGGGCCTTCCCGCTCGATGGCGTGCGGCCATCGTTCCTACCGCCGCTTCGCCTTCGACGACACCGGCCGCGTGCTGGTCGAGACCGACGCCGACCAGGGCGAGCCGACCGGCACCGCCTACGACCCGCGGACAGGCGCCGTGGTTGCTCATCATCGGCCGTTCCCCGACGTCGGCGGGAGCGAGCCGTCGCTCGAAGCCGAGGGCTGCCACGACGACGAGAGCGACGTGCGCCTCGTGATCCGCAAGGGTGACGGCACGGTCGAACGGGTCGTGTTCTCGGCCAGGGCGCCGCGCGATTACTGCTTCGAGGAGGTGGTCATGGCGCCGGACGGTCTGCACTTCGCCATCGTCGACTCCGACGGGCGCCTGCTCATCGGTTCGACCGACCGGCCCGGTCTGCGCCTCCTTCGAGACGACGTGCGGCCCTACGAGTCGCCGGTGTGGTCGCAGGCCCGATAGTCCGCCGTCAGCGGATCTCGAGGTCGACCGACTCGCCCTCTTCCGACCGCACTCGGTCGGCCCGCTCGATCAGGTCGAGCACAGAACTCGGGTCGGTCTCCCAGATGCCGTAGCGCAGGTGAAAGCGCCGGAGTGGCTTCGGCGCCCACCAGTTGTTCCGTCCGGCCATCTTCATGAAGGCCGGGACGAGCAAGGTTCGGATCAGGAACGCATCAACCAGGACCGCCAACGTGAGGCCTACACCGAACACCTTCACGACGGCGACCTCGGCGGTGGCAAAGGCCACGAACACGACGGCCAAGAGGAGGGCCGCGGCCGTGACGATGCTGCCCGTTCGCTCGAGGCCGACGGCGACCGACTCCTCGTTGCTGTGGCCCAAGTCGTACTCCTCCTTGATGCGCGAGAGGAGAAAGACCTCGTAGTCCATCGACAGGCCGAAAGCGATGCAGAACAACAAGATCGGCGTGTGCACGGAGATGCTCCCGGTCGGCGTGAACCCGAGCAGACCCGACAGGTGTCCGTCCTCGAACACCCACACGAGCATGCCGAAGGTCGCCGACAGGCTGAGGAGGTTGAGCACCAACGCCTTCAAGGGGACGACGACGCTGCCGGTCATCAGGAACAGCAAGACGAACGTGGCCACGACGATCAGTCCGAGGGCCACGGGGAGTCGTGCGCCGAGCGATGACTTGGAGTCCACGAGCTCGGCCGACGGGCCGCCGACCAGCACCTCGAACGGCGCCGGCGTGTTGCGCACGTCGCTCACGAGGGCCTCACCCTCGACGGAGTAGGCCTCGACCTTCGGGACGACGGACAACCAGGCGCCACCACCACCGTCCCCCCGCACGAAGCGCTGCGAGAGGGTGTCGGGCTCCTTCACCTTGGCCGCACCGATGTAGTAGCCGGTCGCGGCATCGACGCGCGCGACGCCGGGGAGCTTCGAGAGGGCGGCCGCATACGCATCGACGGCGCTGACATCAGGTAGAGGAGCGTCAACGGCGGAGACGACGATGAGGGCCGACGACTCGCTGCTCGCGAAGTTGGTTCGCAATGCGTCGTGGACAGCCCGGACGGGAGCCGACTCGGGCAACACACGATCGTCGGCCTGGCCGGCGGTGAAGCGGAGGAAAGGGGCGCCGAGGAAGAGCAACAGCAGCGTCACGGCGACGGCGACGACGCCCGGACGTTTCATCACCGCATGGGCCCGGCGGTACCAAAAGCCGTGACGTACCTCCTCGGCCGAGGCGGGTGCGGCTCGCCGACGGAACACCCGGCCCTTCTCGATGCGATGGCCAAGCACGCTCAGCAATGCCGGCAGCACGACGACGGCGCCAATGGCGGCCAGCGCCACCACGCCGACGCCGGCGTAGGCGAACGACCGCAGGTAGGCGAGGGGGAACACCAACAAGGCGGCGAGGGAGATGGCGACGGTGAAGGCGCTGAACGCGACGGTGCGGCCGGCGGTCTGCATCGTCCGCAGCAACGCGCTGTCGGGTGCGCGGCCGGCAGCCAGTTCCTCCCGGAACCGCGACACCATGAAGAGGCTGTAGTCGATGGCCAGGCCGAGACCCATCGCCGTCGTCAGGTTGAGAGCAAAGACGGAGACCTCGGTGAAGCTCGTGAAGACGGTGAGTACCAGGAAGGTGCCGAGCACGGCCACGATCCCGACGCCCAGGGGGAGGGCGGCAGCGACGGCGCTGCCGAACACGACGAGCAACAACAGCAAGGTGATCGGAAGCGACAGCTTCTCGGCCTTCTCGAGATCGACCTCGGCCTGGTGGGTGATCTGGCGGAACACCTCGCCGAAACCACCCACGCCGACCGATACGACACCGTCGTCGCGACCGTCGAAGCGGGCGGCGATGCCGTCGGCGGCGTCGCGAAGGTCGTTCTCGTCGCCGAGTACCCGGCCGAGCACCAACGCCTGGCGACCGTCGGCGCTTCGCAACGGCGCGGGGTTGCCGAGCGACCAGTAGGAGAGGGCGTCGGCGAGCCCGGGCGTCGCCGCCAGCTCGGCCGTCAAGGCGGCGCCGGCGGCGGCGACCGCACCATCGTCGACGGTGGCCTCCCCCGTGGCGGTGACGAGGAGCACCACGTTCGGAGATCCTTCGCCGAACGTGGTCTCGAGCACCTCGGCCGCACGCACCGACTCAGCTGCCGGATCGCTGAAGCCGCCAGACGACAGCTTCCCCTTCACCGGTCCGCCCAGCACGGCGGCGACCGGCAGCACGAGCAGCGTGACCACCAGCACCACCCATCGGTAGCGCGTGACCACGTGGCCCAGCTGCCGCATCAACATTCCCCGACCTCCGACCTGGCCGCTCCGCCGGCGAGCCAACACTCCAGCATAAACCCGCACATCGTGGTAGGAAACGGGCAATCGACCGCGGAAGTACCCGGGCCGGCGGCACACCAGTGTGGAGGCGGAACCACCGATGAAGAAGCGCGACGAGCTGGTGGAGCACCTGGCCGACGTGCCGCTGTTCGCGGCGTGCACGAAGTCCGACCTGAAAATCATCGCCCGACACGCGACCGAGGTGGAGGCACCGGCCGACACGGTGCTGGTGGCCGAGGGCGAGACTGCGGACACGTTCTACGTGCTATTGCAGGGCGAGGCGACGGTGCGCAAGAAGGGGGGCGCCGCTCGGAGCCGGCGCGTAGCCAGCCTCGGGCCCGGCAGCTATTTCGGGGAGTTGGCCCTGCTCGATCCGGCACCTCGCAGCGCCACCGTTTCGGCGACGACGTCCGTCACCCTGGCTGCCATCAGCGCCCGCGTGTTTCGTACCCTCCTGCGCGACGTGCCGGCCATGAACGAGAAACTCCTCACTGGCATGGCCCGCCGGCTACGAGAGGCGGACGGGTCCTCGGCTTCCTAGGGAGGCAGGATCGACGGCGGCGAGGGCTTCTTTGGCGGCACGCTCACCCTCGGCGATGAACGGATCGATGTTCGTGAAGTCGAAGCTGTAATTCGTCGCCACCTGCGGACGAATGAGGAGGTCGACAAGCGGAAGCTGCCCCTTGATGAGTTCGCGCTCCATCAGGTTCACCATGCGCAGCATCGTCTGCATGATCGGTGGCGCCGACTGCAGCGGCGCAGCCAAAGGATCGTCCCGCTTGCCGGCCACCATCGAGGCGATGACGACCGGCACCCCCCGTTCCCGCAGGACGCTGGCCGGCATCGGGTTGACGACGGCGCCGTCGATCAACAGCCGGTCGCCGATGCGCCAGGGATCGAAGGCACCCGGTATTCCGAGGCTCGCCCGCACGGCGTCAGCCAACGGACCTGAGTCGATCACCACCTCGTCGCCGGTGCCGAGGTCGGTGGCGACGATCAACAAGGGAACGTGGAGGTCGGCAAAGGTGCGGCCCTCGAGCATCCGATCGAGGGCATCACGAAGCTTCTGTCCTTTCATCACGCCTGTGCGGGGCGGCACGTTGAAGTCCCACCGCCGCATGGCGAGAAGGTCGGCCACCTCGCCGAGGTGGCGGACCCGCCGTTCGTGGGGGATACCAGCGGCGACGGCGGCGGCAATCATGGCGCCGCCGCTACTGGCCGAGATGGCGTCGATCGGCACGCCCCTCGCTTGCAGCACGCGGATCACGCCGAGATGGGCGATCGTCTTGCTGCCGCCGCTCGACAGGGCCACGCCGACGGCACGGCCGGTGACCCAGCGGGCGGCCCGGTCGATCGACAGGTCGAGGTCGCAGCGGAGCACGCGGGAGTCCGGGTGGCGCCGAGTCACCCAGTCCGGCGGCCGGCGCGTGCAGACGACGTGGGACGACGCGCGCAGGATCGAGCGCGACGCCCTCGTCCGCTCCGATGGAAGGCGGGCGATCACGAGCAGATCCGCTGGAAGGCGCGTCGGGACGGCTCCACCTGCTTCGAGGATCATCGGCTCGATCCCGATCTGGTCGGTGACCTCGGCCACCAGCCGGTCGAGGTCGGCCTTGGTCCCCCAATGGGCGGCCATGCGCAGCGGCGGTGCGTCCGCCATGCGCTCGTTGGTACGGACGAGGCGCCGGCCGATCTCCCGGCTCAATTCGAGGCTGATCACCGGGTGGCGGACGAGCAGGGCCTCGACGTCGTCACGGTGCAGCGCCCACAGCTGGGTGTCCGCCATGGCGATGAGGTCGGCCGATCGGGGGGCTTCGAGCAAGAGGCCGAGCTCGCCGACGAAGCTGCCGGGGCCAAGCGTCGCGAGGGCCTCGCCCCGCCGCCGGACCTCGACGAGGCCCGAGTCCACCAGGTACAGCGCGTCGGCCGAGTCACCCTCTCGGAAGATCACGGCCCCGGCGGTGTGCTTCTCGGCCTGGAGCAATGCCGCCAGGGCCTCGATGCTGTCCCCCGGCAGGGCCCGGAAGAACGGCACCGTCCGGAGTCGTTCTTCCAACACTCCCGTCACCTCGACCACCTCGTCCGCGGAATAGAGAAGTCTGCCTGCGTTGCGGGAAAAACGGAGGCCGGCGACGGCTTGGCTACGTCGAGGCGCCGACGAGCTCCCGCAGGCCGACCTCGGCACTGGCCACGGCTCGACGGACGGCGTGGCCGTCGACGCCGTAGGCGCCCATGACGTTGGCGAACGAGCCGTAGGCCCGCGTGCCCACCACCAGCGCCTCGGTGGCGGCGAGGCGGGCCAGGGCGTCGGCGTCACGCGAGACGTCGAAGACCAAGCGGAGCCGGAGCTCCTCGAGCTCAGCGATGCCGCAGGTGTGGGCCAGCTCGATGCCGACGAGAGCGGACCGGGGACGACGGACCGTCTGCCAGTCGACCCGGCTGGCGTCGCAACACCCGTGCCAGCGGGCCAGGAAGTCGGCCACATGCCGATCGGCCCGTCCGTCGACGATGACATACAGGCACGCCAACTGCTGATCGTCAGCGAAGGTCAGCGTGGTGCATTCGTACGATTGGATGCCGGCCGCCGTCGTCATAACTACCTCTTAGGTTCGGACGTTCGATCCCAAACCTGAAGCGGTCAGAAAAGCAGCGTGGCGTGGCGAGCGAAGTCGAAGAAGGCCTGCGGCAGGACGCCGGCGATCAGCGTGAATGCGACGGTCGTGGCAACGACCAGGCCCGCGCCGAAGGGGATGGCGAGACGGATCGGCGCCGTGCTCTCGTCCTCGCCCTCGGCCGCCGAGTACATCGTGATGATCACCCGCAGGTAGAGGAAGGCGGCGACGACAGCCGCCAACATGGCGATCAGGGCGAGGGCGTACGAACGGCTCTCGACGGCGGCCGAGATCACGTAGAACTTGGCCAGAAATCCGGATGTGAACGGCACGCCGGCCTGCGCCATCAACAGCACGGTGAAGCCGAGGGCGAGCGCTGGGCGTCGCCGGGCGAGGCCCTTGTAACTCTCGAGGTCGTGGCTGGCATCGCCCCGTCGGCCCACCATGGTGGCGATGGCGAACGACCCCATGACCATGAAGGTGTAGGCCAGCAAGTAGAAGAGCGACCCGGCGATACCCCGGTCGTTGGCCGCCTGGAGCCCGACGAGGATGTAGCCGGCGTGGCTGATCGACGAGTAGGCAAGCATGCGCTTGATGTCGGTCTGGACGACGGCCAGGATCGAACCGACGAGCAGCGAGGCGACCGCCAAGGCCCACACCAACGGCTTCCAGTCGGGCCGCAACACCGAGAACGTCGAGAAGAACACCCGCAGCAGGGCGGCGAAGCCGGCCGCCTTCGAGGCGCCGGCCATGAAGGCCGTGACCGGCGTCGGCGCGCCCTGGTAGACGTCCGGCGTCCAGGTGTGGAACGGAACGGCGGCGACCTTGAAACCGAAGCCGACGAGCAGGAAGGCCAGCCCGGCCAGCAGCACGCCGTTGGTCACGGCCACGTTCTCGGCCAGCCACTGGGCGATGCCGGCCAGGTTGGTCGTGCCCGTCGAGCCATAGACGAGGGCGATGCCGTAGAGCAGGAAGGCCGAGGAGAAGGCCGACAGCACGAAGTACTTCATCGCGGCTTCGCCTGACTCGGCCCGGCGGCGATGGAAACCGGCCAACACGAACAGGGCGATCGACAACGTCTCGAGACCGAGGAAGATGACGATGAGGTCGTTGGCGGCCGCCATCAGCATCCCGCCGGCGCCGGAGAGCAGGACCAGCACGTAGAACTCCGGACCGTCCAGCTGCTCACGCCGGAGGTAGCCGTCGGCGAGTAGGGCGGCGAGGACGATGGCGATGGCGACGACCACGAAGAAGAACACGGCGAAGCCGTCGACGGCGATCATGTTGGAGAAGGCGAACCGAGGCTCGGAACCGACGTCGTCGAACCCGTGCCAGAGCCATGCGGCGGAGATCAGGGCGGCGCCGGCGGTGCCGACCGTGAAGAGGGCGTAGAACCCTCGCGCCGGCTTCGAACGGACGAGCGAGGCGACGGTCAGCAGCGCCATGGCCCCGGCCACCAAGATGATGATCGGGCCGATGTCGGAATAGGCGACATCAGGAAACATGATCGGGCCGAGACCCTCGGTGGGGGCGGGGGGCACCGGCGGCACCGGCGGCACCGGAACCTGGGCGAGCAACGAGAGGACGGAGGTCATTCGCCCTCACCTCCGTCGGTCGACGCCTGGGCCACCGACGGTTCGGTGAAGTCGCTGTGCTCCTCGACGTGGGCGATGAGCCGGTCGACGGAGGGCTGGATGCGGTCGATGACCGGCTTCGGGTACACCCCGAGGAACACGATGAGGAGGATCAGCGGCAGCATGACGCCCCGCTCGCGCCACGTCATGTCGGGGATCGTGGCGTTGTCGCCTTCCGGCTCGCCATGGAACACTCGCTGGTAGGCCCAGAGCAGGTAGACGGCGGCGAGAATGACGCCGCTGGCGGCGACGACGGCCCACCAACGGTGGGTCACGAAGGTGCCGATGAGGATGAGGAACTCGCCGACGAAGCCGTTGAGCGCCGGCAGCCCGATCGACGAGAGCATCACCAGCATGAATACGCCGGCCAGGATGGGCGCTGGCTTCTGCAGGCCGCCGAGTTCGCTGATGATCCGGGTGTGACGCCGCTCGTAGATCATGCCGACCAGCAGGAAGAGGGCGCCCGTCGAGATGCCGTGGTTCACCATCTGGAGAACGCCACCGGTGAGGCCCTGACTCGTGAAGGCGAACGTGCCGAGCACGATGAACCCGAGGTGGGCCACCGACGAGTAGGCGACCAACCGCTTGAGGTCCTTCTGCATCGCTGCCACCACGGCGCCGTAGACGATGCCGATGGTGGCCAGGGTCAAGAGGATCGGGGCGAGGTCGACCGCCGCCTTGGGGAAGAGGTAGATCCCGAAGCGCAGCAGCCCGTAGGTGCCGAGCTTCAACAGCACGCCGGCCAGGATCACCGAGCCCGCAGTCGGCGCCTCGGTGTGGGCGTCGGGTAGCCAGGTGTGCATGGGGAAGAGCGGCACCTTCACGGCAAAGGCGATGGCGAAGCCGAGGAACAGCCACCGCGCCGTCGACTCGGCAATCGACTGGCTCTCGGCCAGCTCGACGAGGTCGAACGTGAGGACGCCCGTGGCTCGCTGGTGCAAGAACACCAGGGCGATGAGGCTCACCAGCAGGAAGGCCGAGCCGAACAGCGTGTAGAGGAAGAACTTGAGGGCGGCGTACGTCCGGTTGTCGTAACCCCAACCGGCGATGAGGAAGTACATCGGGACGAGCACGATCTCGAAGAAGAGGAAGAACACGAGCAGGTCGAGGGCGAGGAAGACCCCGAGACAGCCGGCCTCGAGCAGCAGCAACCACCCGATGTAGCTCTTGACGTCCTTCTTCACGAGAGGGCCGACGATCGCCAGCGGGAAGAGCACGCCGGTGAGCACGACGAGCCACAGCGAGATGCCGTCGATGCCCAGCGTCCAGCTGATGCCGAACTCCTTGATCCAGCTGTACGACTGGAGGAACTGGAATCCGTCGGCGCCGGCCTTGAAATCGATGGCGATGAAGACCGTCAGCACGCCGGTGGCCACGGAGAACAGGAGACCGACGAGTCGGAGCAGCCCTTCCTGGTTGCGGGGCAGCAGGGCCACGAGGGCGGCACCGAAGGCGGGCACGACGATGAGTGCGGTGAGGAGCGGGAAAGTGACCTCGCTCCCGTGCTCGGACGCGATGGCGGCGATGTTGCCCATCACAGAATTGCCTCCTGGGCTCCGCCCGGGCCGGAGGGCCGGTTCGCTTCGGTCACAGTCCAACCCGCACGAGCGTCCAGGCCAGGAGGAGCACGGCGCCGGCGGCCAGGCCGAGGGCGTAGTTCCTGACGTAGCCGGATTGGACCTTGCGCAGCTGCCCGCCTCCATTGCGAACGAGGGTGGCGACGCCGTTGACGGCGCCGTCCACGATCCGCTTGTCGATGGTGAAGGCGGTGAACGCCGCCGCCGCCCGCCCGGGCCCACCGACGAGCGCGGCGATGGCGCTGTCGTAGCCCCATGCCCGCTCGAGGATGGCCGGCTCGAGGTTCTCGTTCTCCTCGGGCTTCTTCTTGAACCACGTCACATAGGCGAGTCCGATGCCGCCGAGGGCGGCCGCCGTGGCCACGGCGGCGAGCGCGAGCTTGGTGCCCGTCGCCAGGCCATGGTGCTCGACCTCACCCAGCGAAGGTTCGAGCCAGTGCTCGAGGAAGAGCGTGTCGCCGAAGAGCGGCAGGTTCAACAGCCCGCCGACGGCGGCGAGCCCGGCCAGGACGATGAGGGGAACGGTCATGACCCAAGGCGATTCGTGCGGCTCGGCGTGTTCCCCATGCCCGTCGGCGTCGGCGCCGGCGTCAGCGTCGGCGTTTGCCTCGGCCTTGCGCCATCGCTCGTCGCCGTAGAAGACGAGGAAGACCTGGCGGCTCATGTAATAGGCCGTCATGAGGGCGACCAGCACGCCGATGGCCCAGAGGATGGGGCTCTTGTCGAACGCTCCGGCCAGGACCTCGTCCTTCGACCAAAAACCCGAGAAGGGCGGGACGCCGGCGATGGCCAGCCACCCGACGAGGAAGGTCGCCCACGTGATCGGCATCCACTTGCGCAGGGCGCCCATCCGCTTCATGTCCTGTTCGTCATGCATGCCGTGGATGACCGAGCCGGCGCCGAGGAAGAGGAGGGCCTTGAAGAACGCGTGGGTGATCATGTGGAAGATGGCGGCCACGTAGGCACCCGAGCCGACGGCCAGCACCATGTAGCCGAGCTGGCTGACGGTGGAGTAGGCCAGCACCTTCTTGATGTCGTCTTGGGCGCAGGCGATGGTGGCGGAGAAGAGCGCAGTGGCGGCGCCGATGGCGGCGATGAGCAGCGTGACGTTGGGGTCGGCGTGCTCGAGCAAGGGAGCCGAGCGGACGAGGAGGTAGACGCCGGCCGTCACCATCGTGGCGGCGTGGATGAGAGCCGACACGGGCGTCGGGCCCTCCATGGCATCGGGCAGCCAGAGATAGAGGGGCAGCTGGGCCGACTTGCCGGCGGCGCCGACGAAGAGCAGCAACACCGCCGCCGATGCCGTGTACGTGGAGAGCCGATCGACGGATTCGAAGACCCCGGTCTCCGACCAGTAGTCGAGGGTGCCGAGGCTGGCGAAGAGCAGGAACATGGCGACCATGAACCCGAAGTCGCCGATGCGGTTGGTGACGAAGGCCTTCTTCCCGGCGACGGCTGCGGACTCGCGGGTGAACCAGAACGAGATGAGGAAGTACGAGCAGGCGCCGACGCCCTCCCAGCCAAGGAAGCTCAGGAGGTAGTTGTCGGCCAGCACGAGCATCAACATCGAAAAAGCGAAGAGGTTGAGGTAGACGAAGAACTTCGAGAACCGCTCGTCGCCGTGCATGTACCCGATGGAGTACAGGTGGATGAGCGTGCCGATGCCCGTGACGAAGAGCGCCATGGTGATCGACAGCGGGTCGACGAGGAAGGCCACGTCGACGTGGAAGCCGTTGACCGGCACCCACGTGAAGAGCTTCGCCACGTGGCGGCGCTCCTCCCCGTGGAGCGACAGAAGCTGGCCGAACATCACGACCGACGTGACGAATGCGCCACCGATGGCCGAGGTGGCGAGCCAGCCGGCCAGCGGCTCGCCCAGCTTGCGCCCGGCGACGAGCAAGGCGAGGAACCCGGCCAGGGGCAGGCCGGGGATGAGCCAAACGGCGTCGAGGAGGTCCATGGTCGTTCGGGCCTAACCCTTGAGGAGGTGCAGGTCGTCGGCCGTCGTGCCCTGATCGCCGGTGCGGCGCCGGAATATGGACACGATGATGCCGAGGCCGACGACGACCTCCGCCGCCGCCACCACGAGCACGAAGAAGACGACCACCTGGCCACCGATGTCGTTGAGCATCCGGGCGAATGTGACGAAGGTGAGGTTGACGGCGTTGAGCATGAGCTCGACGCACATGAACATCACCAGCACGTTGCGCCGGATGAGGAGCCCGACGGCGCCGATGCTGAACAGCACCGCCGCGAGCAGGAGGTAGGCGCTCCCGTCGACCGTCACCGGAGCACCCCGTTGTCGTCGGCTTCTTCGATGAAGCGGGGCGGGCGGCGGGCCAAGACCACGGCGCCGACGACGGCGATGACCAGGAGTACGGCCGTCACCTCGAAAGGCAGCAGGAAGTCGGTAAAGATCGAGCGGCCCAGCAACTCGACGTTCTCGGCGCCGGCGTCGGCGGCGCCACGGGCGGCGGGCGCGCCGGTGGCCCAGTTGTCGAAGCGAGCCAAGAGGACGACCAGCGCCAGCACCAGGATCCCCAGGCCGATGGCGACGGGCCTCTGGCCCTTGAGCTGTTCGGCCTCAACCGCCTCTTCGCGGTCGACGCCCAGGAGCATGATGACGAAGAGGAACAACACGACGATGGCGCCGGCGTAGACGATCACCTGCACGGCGGCCAGGAAGTGGGCCTCCTGCGCCACGAAGAGCACGGCGACCCCGAACAGCGTCATCACGAGGCTGAGGGCCGCGTGCACCGGGTTGCGGAGCAGGATCACGCCGAACGCGCCCGTGAGCACGATCACGGCGCACACCACGAACACACCAAGATCGACCTTGGACGCCGCCACCACTGCACCAATCACGCCGCACCTCCGTGTTCGATGAAGCGTTCTGGCGACCAGAACGCTTCACCAAGGCCGCTGGCGCGACCAGAACGCTTCACGAAACAGCGGCGAGGCGCGGGCGCGAGCGCCGTCACTGGCCGCCGCGGTTCTCGGCGATGACCCACCAGGGCTCGCCCGTCTCGGTGTCGGCGCCGGCCTGGTCGAGCTCGGGCTCGGTCACACCCCGGCCCAGCTCGCCCGACCACTGGACGACGCCGGTGAAGGAGGCGTTGCCCGAGGGCGCGGTGGCGCGGACCCATTGCGACGTGATGTCGTCGTCGCCTTCGGCCCAGTGCTCCCACGGCAGCTTCTGGGGCAGGCCATCGTCGTCGACCAACAGCTCCGCCTTGGTGTAAATGGCGTCCTGGCGGTTGGTGAAGGAGAACTCGAAGAGCTTGGTCTCCGTGATGGCTTCGGTGGGGCAGGCCTCCACGCAGAGGTCACAATGGATGCAACGGAGGTAGTTGATCTCGTAGGTGAACCCGAAGCGCTCGCCGGGCGAGACCGGGGCGTCGGGCGGGTTGTCGGCGCCACGGACGTAGATGCATCGCGCCGGGCACACGCCGGCACACAACTCGCAACCGATGCACTTCTCCATGCCGTCCTCGTACCGATTGAGGACGTGGCGGCCGTGGTGGCGGTCGGGCTTCGGCCGCTTCTCCTCCGGATAGGGGATCGTGACGCGCGGCATGAACATCTGCCGGAACGTGACCTTGAAACCGTCGAGTGCACCCATCAGGCGTGCAGATCCTCCTCTTGCACGGTCGCCTTCCCCAGCGCCAGCGAGCGGTACAGCATGGCCGCACAGAGCAGGAGGACGGGAAAGGCGATGAGCAGGTACGCCCGCTCCACCGTGATGGCGGCGATGACGAGGAGCCACGCCAACGAGGCCGGGATGAGCGCCTTCCACCCCAGGTCCATCAGCTGGTCATAGCGGAGGCGGGGCAGCGTGGCCCGGAACCAGACATAGGCGAAGAGGAAGAGGAAGAGCTTCAGCACGAACCACATGATCGGCAGGAACCACGTGCCGATGACGCCCCCGATGTTCTCACCCCAGCCGAACGGCGCGCTCGGCCCGCCCAGGAACAGGGTGACGATGACGGCCGACATCGTGACCGTGTTCATGAACTCGGCCAGGAAGAACAATGCAAAGCGGATCGAGGAGTACTCGGTGTGGAACCCGCCGACGAGCTCCTGCTCGGCCTCGACGAGGTCGAACGGCGGGCGGTTGAGCTCAGCCGTCGCAGCAATGACGAAGAGGAAGAACGGCAGGATGCCGAGGCGGATGAGGTTCCAGTTGGCGACGTTGCCGGACTGAGACGCCACGATCTCACTGGTGTAGAGCGACCCACTGACGAGCACGACCGTGGCCACCACCAGCCCGAGAGCCGCCTCATACGACACCATCTGGGCCGACGCGCGGACGGAACCCAACAGCGGGTACTTCGAGCCCGACGACCAGCCGGCCAGCATGATCCCGTAGACCGCCACCGACGACATGGCCAGGAGGAAGAGAATCCCGATCGGCGGGTCGGCCAGCTGCAGGCGAGTCTCGTGCCCGAACACGCTGACGACGCCGCCGATGGGGACGATGGCGAAGGAGAGGAACGCCGGGACGGCCGAGAGGTAGGGCGCCAGCCGGAAGATGCGGCGGTCGGCCCGCTCGGGCAGCAGGTCTTCCTTGAAGAAGAGCTTGATGCCGTCGGCCAAGGTCTGCAGCAGACCCCACGGCCCAGCGCGGTTGGGGCCGATGCGGTTCTGCATGTCGGAGATGACCTTGCGCTCGAACCACACCATGAAGAGCACGGCCACCATGAGCACGACGAAGGTGATGAAGGTCTTGAGGGCCACGATGAGAAAGACGACGACGTCGATCTCTCCGTTGAGGAGCGGATCCCCCAGGGCCAGCAAGCTCATGAAACGGTCTCCATGGCGACCTCGGCCACAGCCGAGTCGACGCTGAGCAGCGAGGCGATGTCGAGGCCGGGCAGGTTGAAGGGCACTCCCGCCGTGCCTCGAGGTTGGAACGGGTCGGCGAGCACCTCGATGGCGTCGACGGTGAGCCGGTTCGACCGCAGCCGCACCGTACCGCCGCTCGTGACGCCGAGGCGCTCGAGGTCGGTGGGGTGCACGCGCAGCACCGGGGACGCGGCCAGCGGAGCCAACGAGGGCGACATCGAGAGCATCACGCCGGCGTCATAGAGCTTGCGGCCGGTGACGAGGCGGAGCTTGTAGGCATCCGCCTTGGGCGCCGAGGTGGACGATGCCGAAGCGGGGTCCCAGACCAGCATCGCCGGACGTTCGACCGCCGGCGCCAGCGCATCTGCATCCGCCCCGTCGCTGTCCCCGCCGGCCTCTGCACCGGCACCGGCATCGGCATCGGCATTGGCCGGAGCGGGCTCGGCCGTTGCCCTTTGGCCCGGTTCTTCGGCGTGCAGGACGCCGGGCGTCGACATGGGGTCGGCGCTGGCGTCGATGCCCGAGTGTTCCGTGGCCGAGGCGGTGGCCAAGGGGACGACGAGCCCGTCGCGGTTGGCGCGAGCGGCCAGCAACTCCGTGGTGAGACCGGCGAAGACCGGAGCGAGTCGCTCCATCTCCACCACGATCTCCTCGAGAGAGAGGAAGCCGAGGTTGTCGCCGAGGCGGGCGGCCAGCTCGACGGCGATCATCCAATCGGGCCAGGCCACCTCGGGCGCCGTGATCTTCTGGCCCAGTCGGGTGACGCGACCTTCGAGGTTGGTCGTCGTGCCCGGACGCTCGGCGAAGGTGGCGGCAGGGAGCACGACGTCGGCCAGACGGACGGACTCATTGAGGAACGTGTCAACGGCCAGCACGAACGGCACCCGCTCCAGGGCGGCCTTGGCCAGCGCCCGGTCGGGGAAGTCACCGAGAGGGTCGGCTCCGAGCAGCACCAGTGCCTGCAACTCGCCGGCGGCGGCCGCCCGGAGGATGCCGGTCGTGTCGAGACCCCGTTCGGACGGCACGCGTCCCCATCCATCGGCGAACCACGACGACCCGTCCTCCAGAGACACGCGCCCAGGAAGGACCCCAGGAGCCAGCCCGGCATCGAGGGCACCATGGACGTTGCCGCGGCGAAGGGCCGACAAGAAGCGAACGCCGGGGATGCCGGCCAAGAGGGCGGTGGCCTCCACGACGGCGTCCGCCGACTCGGCCACCGAGGGGCGGCCGAGCACGACGACGGGGTCGGCCCCGAGGTCGATGTCGCCGTCGAGCAGATGCCGCACCGCCGCCACGGCCTCGCCCGGTTGATAGCCGATCACGTGGGTCGCGTACTTCGACAGCCCGCTGCCCGTGGAGGCGATCTCGACGAGGGGCACCTTCGACTCGAGGGCTGCGCCCCGGAGGCGAAGGTAAAGAACCGGCAGCTCTTCTTTGAGGTCGGGCGCCAGCAAGATCACGGTCGACGCTGCGCAGGTCTCGTCGATGGTGGCGCGCGGCAGGCCGAGCACGACCTCGGCCGGCAGTCCATCGCCGAGCTGGCAATCGACCGAGTCGGTGCCGAGCACGCCCTTCGACAGCTTGGCCCACGCATAGGCGTCCTCATTGGCTAGGCGAGCCCCACCGATGACGGCGATCGACGCCCCCCCGAAACCCGTGCGGGCGTCGCTGAGCGCCGTCGAGGCGGCGTCGAGGGCATCGGCCCACGCCGCTTGTACGAGGGTGTCGGCTTGGCGCATGAGGGGGTGGCCGAGGCGCTGGTCGCTGTTGACGGCCTCGAACGAGAACCGGCCCTTGTCACAGAGCCAACCGTGGTTGACCGGGTCGCTGTCGAGGCCGAGGTAGCGGGTGAGCTTGTCGCGCGACGACTGCACGGCGACGCGGCAACCAACAGCGCACTGCGTGCACGTCGACTCCACCTGCTCGAGGTCCCACGGTCGGGCCCGGAAGCGATACGGCACCGCCAACAACGCACCGACCGGACAGATCTGGACGGTGTTGCCGCTGAAGTACGACGAGAACGGCTGGTCGGGGAAGGTGTTGACCTCGGTCTTGGCGCCGCGGCCGACGAATTCGATGAGCGCGTCGCCGGCAATCTCGTCGGCGAAACGGGTGCATCGATCGCACTGAATGCACCGTTCGCGGTCGATCTGCACGAGTGGCGACAGGTGGATCGGCTTTTCCCAGTGCCGCTTCTCCTCGATGAAGCGCGACTCCCCCGGGCCGAAGGCGAACGTCTGATCCTGCAACGGGCACTCGCCGCCCTTGTCGCAGACCGGGCAATCGAGGGGATGGTTGACGAGAAGGAACTCCAGAACGCCGTCCTGGGCCTTCTTCACCTCTGGCGAGTCGGTGACGACCACCTGGCCTTCGGCCACTGGGACGTAGCAGGCCGGCTGCAACTGCGGACCGCGGGGACCGACGACCTGCACGAGGCACATGCGGCACATGCCAACCGGCCGCATGCGAGGGTGGTAGCAGAAGCGGGGAATGTAGGTACCGGCCCGCTCGGCGGCCGCAATGATCATCTCGCCCGGCTTCGCCTCGACCGTCCGCCCGTCGACGGTGATCGAGACCGTTTCCGGCTTGGTCTCCCTCAGCTCAGACATACGGGCAGGCTCCGTCTTTGATGTGGACGAGGAACTCGTCCTTGAACATCTGAATGGCCGACACGATAGGCATGGCGGCCGACGGTCCTAGGAAGCAGATGGTCGTCATGGGGTACGGGAAACCCAGACCCGGAGCAATGTTGTCGCACACGTCGAAGAGCAGGTCGAGGTCGCTCATGCGCCCGTCGCCACTCTCGATGCGGTGCATGATCTTCGAGAGCCAGCCGGTGCCCTCGCGGCATGGCGTGCACTGGCCGCACGACTCCCGCTCGAAGAAGCGCACGAGGCGCCAGGCCGCGCGAACCACGCAGGTCGTGTCGTCCATGACGACGATCGATCCGGAACCCAGCATCGAGCCGCCGCCGCCGGGCATCACGCCGTCGGCGCCGCCGACCTCGTTCTGGCCCAACGGGACGTCGAGGTGCTGGGGACCGAACCACGGCGCCGACGCACCGCCGGGGATGAAGGCTTTGAGCTCGCGCCCGCCCCGGATGCCGGCCCCGGCCTTGGGGTCATAGATGAGGTCACGGAAGCTGGCCTTGACCATCTCGAGTTCGTAGTTGCCGGGTTTGTTGACGTGACCCGAGAGGGCGAAGATCCGCGTGCCCGTCGAGCGACCGGCGCCGAGGGCGGCGAAGGCGGCACCGCCCTCCATCACGATCCACGGGATGTTCGACATGGTTTCGACGTTGTTGACGACCGTCGGCGCCCCGTAGAGGCCGATGGCCGCCGGAAAGTAAGGCGGCTTGATGCGGGGGAAGCCACGCTTGCCCTCGAGGCTTTCGAGGAGGGCGGTCTCCTCCCCGCAGATGTAGGCGCCGGCGCCGGGGTGGACAACCAGGTCGAGCCCGAAGCCCGAGCCGAAGATGTTGGGCCCGAGGGCGCCGTGCTCGTAGGCCTCGTTGACGGCCGCCGTCATGCGCTCGATGCCCAACGCGAACTCACCGCGCACGTAGATGAAGGCCTGCGTGGCACCGACGGCGAACGCCGTGATGATCGTGCCCTCGATGATCTGGTGTGGGTCGTTCTCGAGGAGCATGTGGTCCTTGAACGTCGCCGGCTCACTTTCGTCACCATTGATGACGAGGTAGCGGGGCGTGGCGTCGCGCAGCAGCGACCACTTCTTGCCGGCTTCGAACCCGGCGCCGCCGCGACCGAGAAGGTTGGCCGTATCGACCTCGGATTGCACCTGCTCGGGGCCGATCTGCAACGCCTTGCGGAGACCTTCGTAGCCGCCATTGTCGAGGTACGACCGCAGCGTCCAGGAGTCCTTGATGCCGATGCGGCGGGTGACGATGGGGTCGACGTCGGTGATGGGCATCAGTCGCGTTCCCCGGTCGTATCGTCGGTGGCCGTATCGCCGGTCGACTCGATCTGTTGCGCCGCGCCGGGCGCACGTTCGGCGTCGCGTTGGCTGGCGGGTTGGGTGTCTCGCCCGGTGGCCGCTGGCTGCGGGGCGACCGTGGGCTCCGCCGGCGCAGTCGAGGTCTCGAGCGGCGCACCGACCGTGGTGAGGGCGGGCACACGGCGCACCCGACTGAGGGTGCCGTGCGGCGGGACGGTGTCGGCCAATCGGCCGGCACCGAGGTCGTCGATCAGCGCGTTGAAGCCGTCGGTCGTCACGTCACCGAAGAAACGCCAGTTGACGGCGAGGCACGG
>JBKJKM010000132.1:0-27524 GCA_046597375.1 Acidimicrobiales bacterium
CTCGCGTCGTCTAGTCAGTGCAACGTGCCGAGGTCGGGTTCGGGGCTCGAGCCCGGCTCCCGAGCCTCGGCCACGGCAGCCCAGAGGTCGGTGGCCGACATGACACCGGTGAAGGAAGCGCAGGCGACGCCGTCAGGATCGGCGGCGACCAGGGTCGGCACGACGTCGACGCCATAGCGGCGATGCAGGTCCTTTCGATCCTGATAGGACACCTCGACTACGGCCACCTCATCGCTCTCGAGGACACGGGCCTTCGGCAGCACCTTGGCGCAGGAGTCGCACGAGGAGGAGGTGAACACCGCCACCAGCCACGGGCGGTCGGCCTCGTCGAAGTCGTCGCGATCGAGCTGCGTGGGCACCTCCCAACGCTTCGACTGGGTCGGCGGCGCCGGCTTTCGGCGATCGAGCACGACGGCCACGACCACGGCCAACGCAACGAGCACCAGTGCGACGACCAGACGCTCCACGCAGAGATTCTGCAGCCCTCGGGCGCGTTCGCAACAACTCGTGCGGCGGGTGGCAACGGCACTACCGCAGGAGCAGCCCCGAGCTGAGCGCGATACCGGGGCCACCGACGACATAGATCCCCCGCTCGACGACGACCGGCGCCGTGGCGGTGACCAGCAACGGGAGATCATCCCGCTTGATGTGGTCGGTGAGGCGAAGAGCCAACCTCTGACCCGCAGGGATGGCCACGTCCTGCAGCGTCGCGACGTCGAGCAACTGCCCATTGACCAGTCCTCGCAGGGAGACGGTGGCGGCGGCCGGACCAGGGTTGAGAACCACCACCCATTGGTCGAACACATCGGTCGCGGCGCCGCTTGCCAGCACCCACTGGCGCGCCGTCCGGCGAGCCCCGAGCGTGTCGGCGATGCCCGTCCGAGGCGCCGGCGCAGACGCCGCCACGCTCCGTTCGGCCACGACGGGCACGCCGTTGAGGGAGACGACGGTGGCCGCATGCCCGACGTCGCGAGGCACGCGCTCCTCGTCCGAGGCGACGACCGTGAGGCGCTCACGCGGCGGGATGGTGAGGTCGAAGGGTTCGACGGCGCCTTCCTCGAGCGTGAGCTCGAGCGACACCTGGGCCTCGCGGTCGGTGGGGTTGTAGAGGTGGTAGCGCTCCTGGATGCCGGCGGAGACGAGTCCCTCGGGGAAGTACCAACGAGGACCGGCGCTGGGCGCGGCCAGGGCGAGGCTGATGCCCTTGGTCGCACCTCCCCGCAACTGCAGTCGGTCGACCACGATGCGGCCCGACCGGGCGACGGCTGTCATGGCCACGTTGTTGCGGCGCCGCACGTGGTCCTCGACCTTCACCACGAGCAGACGCCCGCCCCTCACGACGAGACCCGTGAAGTCGGACGGGACGGCGCGCCCCTGGTCGGTGGCGAACGACAGGTCGACGATGGCGTCTTCCGGAAACGGGTTGTAGATGGCGAGGCGCATGCTGTCCTCGCGTGCCGTCGATCCCTCGGCCAGGTACCACCGTTCGGAGGCCGACGACGCGCACGGGGCCGTGCTGATGCCGAGGGGTCCGGCGATCTCGTGCTCGACGACGACTTCGCCACCGTCGAGCTCCACCAGCGCGGCGGCGTAGGTGGCCGTCATAACCTCCCGGAGCAGCAACCGTCGTCGCGCCCGCGGCCCGAGCTCGAGCGGCACCGTCTTGGCGTCGCCCTCCAACGGAACGATCGTGATGGTGCCGGTGAGCGTGCGATCGCCAGCGTTGGCGATGGCGATGGCGCCCTCGGCGACCATGCCCTCCACACCATCTGGCGTTGCCATCCCGCCGGCGCAGAACCACGCCGACGAGAGGGCGGTGGCCGGCGCCGCCGTGGGCATCGTGGCGACCCGAGCCGAGTACTGCAAGCGGGCTCCGTCTCGCCGGGGAAGCCGATCGATGAGCCCGCCGGCCACCAGCGCGACGACGAGGACTCCGAAGACGGGGATCCGCCGCGACCGTCGACGTCGCCCCTCGGACTCGTCGATCGGCGAACCTTCGACCTCATCCGGGCGGTCGTCGCTCATGCCGCGACCGCGACAACGGCGGCGCGCTCTCGCAAGCCCCGGACGATGATCTTGATCAGCCCGCCCAGAAGTCCGAGTTGGAGGAGCAGGGCGGCGTAGCGCAGGGGGGAAGTGGTATAGGCGAGCGTGCCCGACGAGCCGGCCGGCGCGGTCCAAGCGTTCGCCCAGCCAAACGCCTTGCGGTGCGCGCCTCCCTTTCCGTCGACCTCGAACGACCACCTCGACGAGTGGGCCTCGGCGAAGAAGAGCTCTGGTCCCGGCCAGACGCCACGGAAGCCTTGGATGCCGGAGGGCTCCAGCGCCTTTGGCGCCCCCGCCAACTCGGTCGTCCGCGCGGCGTCGGGGCCAGACCGGCGACTGGCGTCGACGGCGCCGGCGGAGAGCACGGAGACGGCAGGTGCCCACGCGGCGTTCTCGTAGACGACCAGGGCATCGTCGGACTCGATCAGGCGCAGGTCGATCTGCGCCCGCAAGGCGGCCAGCACGTCGACGGGTCGAGCCAACGCAGGTGCGCCGTCGCGCGCCGGGCCCGTCCGCAGCGGTACAGCGACGTAGCGCACGCCGAGCGGTGCCAGAAGGTGACCCAGTCGGCTGGTCTCGCCGCGCCGCGAGACGTCCAAGGCATCGCCGAGCAGCCCGGTCGCTCCTTGGTCGGACGCTGGCCAGAGCGCGCTCGTGTCGGGGGGGCCGCCGCGTGAGCTGGCGTAGGCGATGCCTTCGTCGAGCCGCCACCCGTCGAGCGGTAGCGCCCTCGGATCGCCCGCCCACAACACGCGGAACGACCCGTCAGCCTGTTGTTCCGGCATCCAGGACAACAACTGCCCGAGGTCGCGATCGGGCAGCTTCCAACGTCCGTCGAGGGTGCCGGCGAGCACGGGCAGCGTCGCCAGCGCGGCCGCCCCGGCGGCGACGACCGAGGCGACCTGGCGCCAGCCGAAGCGGTAGGCGGGGAGGTCGATCTCGAAGGCCGACAAGCCGAGCACGGCGGCGAGCACGACGGCGGCCGCCGTCGGCGCGAGGAAGACGTCGAGGGCCGGTGCCGGGAGACCGAGCCACCCACGCCCGAACGCCCACGAAACGCCCCAGCCGACGATGGCCACCATCCACAACCGCGCCGCCCAGGTGAAGCGCCAGCGTCTTCCCAGGAAGAGCGGCAGCGTGGCCGCCACGGGGAGGGCCCACGCCAGGGGGCTCCCGCCGAAGGGGCCGAGCCCGAAGCGCACGAGCTCGCCGAGACCTGGCGCATCTGTCGGAGCCGGACCGAATCCGGCCAGCCCGACCCACGTGGCGCCAGGAAGGAGCAGCTCGAGCGACCAAGGCACCAACACGACACCGGCGCCGATCGAAGCCACGAAGGCCACGGCCAGAGCCCGGGCCCCGGCGGAGACGTCGCCGACGACGAGGCTGCCCACGATCAATCCGAAACCGGTGAGCACGACGGCCAAGGCAATCGATGGTGCGAAGGCCGCCGCCACCGCCACGAGCGCAGCCGCCGCGGCGGCCTGGTAGCCGAGGCCGCCAGGGTGACGAACCCAAGAGGGCACCGGCGCCGGAGGTGGTGCGGGGCCGTCCCTGTCGCCGTCGTGGTCGTGGTCGTGGTCGTGGTGGGCGTGACCCGCCATTGCCCCCACAGCCACGCGGAGCTCCTCGGCGTCGATGGCATCGAGGGTGCCGGCCTCGGCGCCCAGGAGGTCTTCGATGGCGTCGGCACCTCGGTGCCGGACGGCCCGCCGTGACGGCGTCCTGCGCACCACCGCCTCGTCGTCGGCCGGTGCGCCGAACGGCTCGAGACCGGTGGCCCGCAACAGACGCGCCAACAACCAGGGGGCGACGGCGTAGGCGACGAGGCCGCTCCAACGGCCTTTGCTCAGCGCGTCGTACGGCAGGGGGACGGCGGCATAGAGCACGACCCCGGCCAGGCGCACCCGCCATGATCCGAGCGGGGCCGTGAGGCGGTGCATCCCGACGAGGCCGACCGGCAACATGCCGAGGACGACGACGCGCTGGAGCACGCCCATCGCGCCCGCCAACACCACGCCGCCGAGGCCGAGGAGTGCGAAGGCAGGTGGCGCTGGCGCCTCGCTTCCAAGGCCGCTGCTTCGCCAGCCCGAGGTGAAGTGGCGGAGCAGAGTGAACGGGCTCTCGGGGAAGGGTGCGAACTGGCCCACCGCCGGGAACCGGCCGCTGAGCAGGCTCCGCGACCCGAACGCGAGCAAGGCGGCGACGACGGCCCAGACGGTGATGGTCTGGCGCAGACCTCCGGAGGCCATCGACCCCGCAAACTGCCGTCCGGCGGCGCCGACCCCGAGCGTCCGCTCCTCCGCCGCCAACCCGCCCTGCAGAGCCGCCGAGAGGCGCACGCTCCCCCGCGTCTGCAGCAGGCGCACCTCGCCGTCCTTGAGGGCCCGGTGGGACTGCGTCGCCCGCCGTGCCGATCGGAGCTCCGTCCGTCGGGCCAGGTTCCAACGCCACGCGTCGACCACCGCGCCGGCCACTCGCCGCCGGCCACCGAGGAGCGCAGCCATGCCCTCCACGATCATGAGCACCAAGAGCTGTGGCACGACCCGCAGCAGGTGGACCGGTCCGTAGGTCTTGAGCACCGTTCGGAGACGGTGCCGGAACTGCAGGCGGGCGGCGCGCTCCTCGAGCGCTCCGGATGCATCGCCGAGCACCAGGGCCCGCTCCCCCGTCGCCGTGGCCTCACGGTGGCGCACCCTCGCACCGGGTGCCACCACGACCCGCGCGCCCACGACCTGGGCCCGCCAACACAGGTCGAGGTCCTCGCCGAACAGGGGCATCCCGCCGTCGAACCCACCCAGGCTCTCGAACAGATCGGCCCGCACCAGAAAACAGCCTCCGGGTGCGACGAAGACGTCGCGCACGGCGTCGTGCTGTTCCTGGTCGAGTTCGCGGCGACCGTACGGTCGCACTACGCCGGCCTTGTCGGCCGAGGCACCGACGGCCAGCAGACGCCGTGGGTCGTCCCACTCGACGAGCTTGGGAGCGACCACGCCGGCGTTCGACCGGAAGGCCTCCTCCACCATCAGGCGGAGGGCGTCGGGGTCGGGAGCGGCGTCGTCGTGGAGGAAGACGTAATGCGATGCTCCCTCGACGACCCCGATGACGTCGTTGGCGGCGGCCGCGAAACCGGGGTTGACATCGAGCCGCCGTACATAGGCCGAAGGCAGCGTGGCGGCGATGCGGGGCGTCGGGTCGGTGGAACTGGCGGCATCGATGACCAGGACCGAGAGGTTGGGGTAGTCCTGGGCCCCGAGTGCGTCGAGCGCCTCCTCGAGCCAAGGGCCCGGGTCGAAGGTCACCATGACGGCGACCACGGCGGGCACGCCGACGGCCGGCTGATCCTCGTCTGACATGGCCGGAGCACGCTAGCGGGGGCCCTTCACCTCTCCGACTCGAAGAGCTCGCAATGTGCTTGCAAAAGTTAATCAAGAGGCGTAGAGTGGCAAGCATGGCTGACACCACCATTTCCGATCTGACCAAGGCGCTCCAGGACGCGGCGTATGTCGCCGTGGGCTTCGGCGTCATCGCCTTCCAAAAGGCCCAGGTGCGCCGCGTGGAGCTCGAGAAGAAGTACAACTTCTCCACCGAGTCGTTCCGCGAGCAACTCAGCAAGGTCGAGGGCCGCATCGAGCCCGTCGTGGAGGCCGTCGAGGCCTCCCTCGACCAGCTCGAGGAGCGCCTCCCCACCCAGGCGCGCGAAATCTTCAAGACCGTTCGCACCACCGCCAAGGACGCCGGCGAGCAGTTCCGCACGCGCCTCCACGCCGCCGCATAGCACCAACGCTTCCTCGGATACGGCGGGCCCTCGGGCCCGCCGTGTGGCGTTCCTGCCTAGCTAGGCAAGGCGGATCGCCGCAGAGGAGTCGGGCCTACCGGGCGAGGGTGATGCCGACCCAGAGGCCGTCGTCCCACGATGAGGACTTGACGAAGAGCAGTCCGAGGGTGCGGAGCCGTTCGACGAACACCCAGCGGGCCACCGGGTGGCCGCGTCCCGGCTGGGCGCACCAGCGGACGTAGGCGGCGTAGAGCTCCTGGTCGCGTTGACGGCCGACGGGGGCGTCGAGGCAGGTGGCCTCGAGGAACCGCTCCGGTTCGACGGCTTCGGCGACCCGGACCCGGGCGTCGAGTAGCACGATGCCGGCTCGGAGCAGCCCGTCGATGGCCGGACGGAGCACGGCGCCCGATGCCACGAGCACACCGGCGAGGGCCATGGCCCCAAGGATCGTCGCCACCTCGAACGCCGCGATGACGACGAGTGCGAGCAGGACGAGCACGATCGAGTGCTCGGCCAGATCGCGCACGGCCCGCCAGGTCGGGACGGCGTGGCGCTGGTCGGGTGGGGGGGCCCGATACGGCCCACGGGGCGGCGGCGGGCTCGGTGGACGGAACGGGCGCCGGATGCGCCGGCGGGAGGAGGTGAGCATCTCATGCGCCGAGGCGACGACCCGGAAGAGCTCGTCGGTGCCGCCGAGGTCGGGATGCACGAGGCGGACGAGTCGCCGGTACGCCGCGTGGACGTCGGCCGCCGGCGCGCCCGGCACGACATCCAGCACGCGGTGCGCATCGACGTGCAGCGTCGCCGGCCGTCCGAGCAGGGTCGCGGCGGCGGCATCGACGAGGCGGACGAGCTCGTCGGTTCCGCCGCGCACCGGAGCGACGGCGTCCCGCAACCGGCGATGGGCGGCTCGCACCTCGGACCGTCCCGCCCGGATGCCCACCCCCAGAAGCAGTCGCGGATCCATGGTCAGACCGGAGCCGGTTGCTCCCGCCAATACGCCAACACGTCGTCGAGGGTCTCGTCGAGCGCGATCTCGGGCACCCACCCGGTGGCCTCGCGGAGGCGGGTGGCGTCGCCCCGCAGCACCGGGACGTCGACCGGACGGAACTCGACCGACCCGGTTTGCAGCTCGAGTGGCACTCCTGAACGGTCGATCAAGCGCCGGGCGAGGTCGCCGATGAGGACGTCGTCACCCGAACAGACGTTGTAGGTCGCGCCCGATTCCCCGCGGTTGACGATGAGGCGATAGGCCCGAACGACGTCGCGCACGTCGGTCAGATCTCGTCTCGGCGACGGGTTGCCCATCTCCAGAAACCTCGCTCCGGACCGTTCGGCATCGACGATCCGTTTGGCCAGGTCGGACACGACGAAGCCCGGCCCCTGGCCCGGTCCGATGTGGTTGAAGGGTCGGACGACGAAGACGCGGAGCCCGTACCCCAGCACCGCCTGTTGGGCCGCCACCTCGGCCGCCACCTTGCTGGCTGCATACGGGGAGACCGGCGCCAGCGGTGTGTCCTCGCCGAGCGGCAGCTGCTCGGGCCGCACCCGCCCATACACCTCGGCCGAGCTGACGATGAGGACGCGAGGTGGCGACGCCAGTCGTCGGGCCGCATCGAGCACGTGCACCGACCCGTTGGCGTTGACGGTGAAGGCGGACGCCGGATCACCCCACGACGAGCCGACGCTGGCCCAGCCGGCCAGGTGATAGACGGCGTCTGGACGGATCTCCTCGAAGGAGGCACGGACGGCGGCGGCGTCGGTGACGTCGACTTCCTCCCCGGTGACGACGACGTCGTCGCCTTCCTTCTCCAGGTGGGCCGCCAGCCAACGGCCGACGAACCCCCGGCCTCCGGTCACCAGCGCGCGCATGCCGGATCAGACCCTACCGACGCCGGGTCGGTGCGCCGACCACGCTGGCGTACACGGCCTCGTGGGCGGCAGCGGTTGTGTCCCACGTGTAGCGAGCGGCGACGGTGAGGCCGAGGGCCCGCCGTCGGTCGCGTTCGGCCGCGGATGCGGGGTCGAGGACGGCCCGAAGCTGCTCGGCGAGGCGGTCGACGTCGCCGGCCGGCGACAGCCAGGCGGCGCCATCGGTGATCTCGTCCATGACCGAGCCCTCGGTGGTCACGACGGGTGCGCCACCACAGGCGAGCGCTTCGAGGGCCGGCAGGCCGAAGCCTTCCTCGACTGCGACGTACACGAGCGCCTCCGCCCGCCGGACGAGCGGAGGGATCACGGCGTCCGGGACGTACCCGGTGCGCACGATCCGCGTGCCGTGCGGCGAGGCGGTCACGGCCGCCTCGAACTGGTCGTTGCCCCAGCCCTCGCCGCCGACGACGGCGAGCTGCAGGTCGGGGACACTCGGCGCGACGCAGTCGAAGGCCGCGACCAATGTGGCGAGGTCCTTGCGCGGCTCGAGCGTGCCCCAGAAGGCGACGAACGGCGGGCGGATGCCGAGCGCGGCCAACACCGCCTCGTCCCCGGAGACGTCGACGCCCGGGGCGAACAATTCGTGGTCGACGCCGTGCGGCACGACATGCACGGCGCACTGCGGGTCGAAGAGCTCGCGAAGTCGCCGAGCCGTCGGCGCGCTGACGCAGACGATCGCATCGGCGAGCTCGGTGGCACTGCGGATGGCGCGCTTGAAGACGGCAACCTTCACCTTCTCGTGGTGTTCGGGGTGGTCGAAGAACGTGAGGTCGTGGATGGTCACGACCTTGGGCACCTTGGCGACCTCTGGAGTCGTGTAGTGAGGCCCGTGATGGACGTCGATGCCCCAGCGCTCGACGAAGCGGGGGCTGGCCACCTGTTCCCACACCAAGCGGCGGGCGCGCCCATTGGGGACCACGGCCCGGACGTCCGCGTCCGGCGCCAGGGCCTCCCATCGTGGCCCGTCGGCCTTACGCGTCGACAGGTGCAGACCGATCTCGCCGCGCCGTTGCAGGGCGGACACGAGCTCGATCACATAGCGCCCCGCACCCCGCGGGTCGGTCGGGATGGCGCTCACGTCGATGCCCACCTCGGGCCCGGTCATCGCCGGTCCATCGACTTCCAGAGCTCGACGTGACGGCGAGCCGCCTTCTCCCACGTCATGTCGGCCGTGAGCTCGAGGCCGGCCGTCACCAGCTCCGACCGGATCCGATCATCGGACGATGCCTGCACCAGGGCCGTGGCGATGGCCCGCACGTCGAGAGGGTCGACTTCCAGCACGGAGGACGTTCCCGCCACGGATGGGACAGCGCTGGCGACGACGGGTGTGCACTCCCGCATTGCCTCGACCGGGGGGAGTCCGAACCCTTCGACGAGCGGGACGAAGGCGAGGCAGCGCGCCTGGCGGTACAGCCCTGCGAGCTCGGCGCCCCGCACCTCGCCGGCCAGAACCGCGCCGTGCGGCACCTCGTTGGCGGGCAGGCCCTCGCCCCACCCACGGGGACCGACCACGACCAGTGGCCAGGGCTCGGCCATCTCCGACCGGGCGAGGGTGTAGGCCTCGAGCAACCGGCGCAGGTTCTTCCGAGGTTGCAGCGTGGCCACGCTGAGCACGAAGCCGTCCCGGACGCCGAGGCGCTCGAGGATCCGACCCGCGCCCTCGACGTCGGCCGGCGGCAAGTGATCGGACCCTTCGGCCACCACCTCGACCCTGGTGTGCGGCGCCCCCGCAGCCAGAAGCGCGTCCGCCGCCGAACGGGCCGGGACCAACATGAGCCGGGCGCCCGCAACGGCCCGCTGGAGTGCCGCCTCGTGCCAACGGCGTCCGCGGGGCGGGTAGGCCTCGGGCACCTCACGCCATGCGAGGTCGTGCACCATCAACGACAGCGGCGGACTCTTCGCCGCTGCGGGGAACGCCAATGACGTGGCGTGCACGACATCGACGGACGGACCTGGGACGCCGAGGAGATGGCGGTCCCAGGCGCGTGTGAGCAGCGGTCCGGGAAGGACGGAAGCTCGAACCGGGTGTCCATGACGGAGCAGTGGGTCGGGCGTCGAGCCAGCCCGACTGGCGTGCAGAATGACCGACGGCGCATCGGCGCCCAAGGTGGCCAGCCCTTGGAGCAAACCGAGGGTGTAGGTGCCGATCCCGCTCGCCTCCCCCGCCACGGCCCGACGGAGTTGCTCGACGACGAGCATCAGCTCCACGGCAAGCTCGTCCCACGGGTTCTCATCGGCGCGACCCTCCGGCCGTGATGGCATCGCGATACAGCTCGACGAGACCGTCAGCGCACTCGTCCCACCGGAACGAGCGCGCGTGTGCACTCCCGCGACGAGCCAGCTCGGCGGCGATGGCGTCGTCGTCGATCACCTCGGCGAGGGCCGCAGTGAGGGCGTCGACGTCGCCGCCGGGCACCAGACGGGCCGCGTCACCGAGCACTTCGGGGAGCGACCCGACGGCGGTTGCGACCACCGGGGTGCCAGCCGCCATGGCCTCGAGCGGCGGGTAGCCGAAGCCTTCGTAGATCGACGGCACGGCGAGCACTCTTGCCCCTGCCACCAGGTCGGCGCGCGTCGCCGCGTCGACCCAGCCGATCCGACGCACGCGGTCGCCGTGGCGGGCCAGGGCGACGGCGGCGCCGAATGCCCGGGTGCCCCACCCCTCGGGCCCGGCCACGACCAGGTGGAGGTCCGGCCGATCGGCGGCCAGTCGGTCGAAAGCCCGCACCAGATCCGGAAGCCCTTTGCGCGGCTCGACCGTGCCCAGGGCCAGCGCGTAGCGGTCGGCACCGGCGATGTTGCGTCCGGCGGCGGCACTCCCGGCACCGTCGGTTCCGACGACGTCGAGACCGGAGCGCACGACCCGGACCCGCTCGGGAGAAGCACCGAGCAGCTCGACCACCTCCTCGGCGATGGCCGTGGCCAGGGTGTGCACCCAGGCACCACGTCGGATGGCCCGCCGGATCAGGTTCGGGTAGCGCAGGCTGGCGGGCGCGCACAGCTGCGGATACCGCACCGCCGTCAGGTCGTAGACGGTCACGACGGCCGCGGCGCGCTTGGTTGGGGGGACGACGAAGTTGGTGCCGTGGACGACGTCGACCGGCCCCGTCCACCACTCGGCCGGCGCCACGTCGGTGGCTGACCAGACCCGTCCGAGGACCGCCGCGGGCATGGGGCGCCCGGCGACCGTGATCCCGGGCGGCACCTCGGCGGACAGCGCGGTCCGGCCGCGCATCGTCAACCCGTACGTCGACACCTCCACGTCGTCGCGACCGGCCAGCGCCCGCAGCGCTCCCCTCGTGAAGGTCGACACCCCGGTGCCGGCGCCGACGAGAGGCGTGGCGTCGAGGGCGATGCGCATGAAGGCTGCGAACCTAGTGGCGGGGTAACCTGAGCAACCCTTTCGAAAAGGGTCTGTACCCCGCCCGTATGACCGACCTCTCCCTCCCCGCCTCCCGGACGATCACGCCCAAGGGCCACCTCGGTACCCGGGTCCGTGACATCTTCCGGTACCGCGAGCTCCTGGTGAACCTGGTCCGCAAGGACCTCAAGGTCCGGTACAAGTCGAGCGTCCTCGGCTTCTTGTGGTCCCTGTTGAACCCGGCGATGTTGCTGCTCGTCTACTACTTCGTCTTCTCGGTGCTGCTCGGAAGCGGCATCGCCCGTTTTCCGATCTACCTGCTGTCCGGGCTGCTCGTGTGGAACCTGTTCAATGTCGGCTTCATCTCGGCGACAGGGTCGGTGGTCGCCTCGGCCGGCATCGTGAACAAGGTCTGGTTCCCGCGCGAGGTGCTGCCGTTGTCCGCCATCGGCGCCGCCCTCGTGCACTTCTTCCTGCAGGGCATCGTCATGATCGTGACGTTGCTGGCATTCCAACACCCGGTGTCGTGGGCCTACCTTCCCCTTCTGCCGTTCGCCCTGTTCGCGCTGCTGTTGTTCGTCGCCGCCGTGTCGATCCTGATGTCGGCGCTCAACGTCTACCTGCGGGACGTGCAGCACCTTGTCGAGATCCTCCTGCTGCCGTGGTTCTTCTGCTCGCCCATCGTGTACAGCTACGACCTGATCGCCGACAAGATGGGGCGGTTCTCGGCGTTGTACCTCGTGAACCCGGTCACGCCGGTGGTGCTCGTGTTCCAGCGGGCCATCTACGGCGACTTCAGCGAGATCGTGCACCAGTTCCCCTACTGGTGGTACGTCCGCAACATCGCCATCGTCACGGTGGTGAGCTCGTTGCTCCTCGCCTTCAGCCTCACGGTGTTCCGGCGGCTCGAAGGCAACTTCACCGAGGAGCTCTGACTCGTGGCCGCCGCCATCGAGATCGAGCACGTCTCGAAGTCGTTCAAGATCTATCAGGAGAAGTACACCTCCGCGAAGGAGCGATTGATCCACTTCGGCCGCGTTCCGCACGAGACCTTTCAGGCGCTCGACGACGTCAGCCTGCGGATCGAGGCGGGCCAGACCATGGGGCTGCTCGGCCACAACGGGTCCGGCAAGAGCACCTTGTTGAAGTGCATGGCCGGAATTCTCCAGCCGAGCAATGGCTCAGTGCGTACGGTCGGGCGGTTGGCAGCCCTCCTCGAACTCGGCGCCGGTTTCCAGGCGGATCTGACCGGGCGTGAGAACGTCTACCTCAACGCTTCCATCCTCGGGCTGAAGAAGGGGTTCGTCGACAAGGTGTTCGACGAGATCGTCCACTTCTCGGAGCTCGACCGATTCATCGACACCCCGGTCAAGCACTACTCCTCCGGCATGTACATCCGCTTGGGCTTCGCCACCGCCGTCCACGTCGACCCCGAGATCCTGCTCGTCGACGAGGTGCTGGCCGTCGGCGACGAGTCGTTCCAGCGCAAGTGCCTCGACAAGGTCCGCACGTTCCAGTCCGAGGGACGCACCATCGTCGTCGTCACCCATGCGGCCGATCTCGTCCGCCAGATGTGCGACACCGCGGCGGCCCTCGATCACGGCAAGCTCGTCATCCAGGGCGACCCCAACGATGTGATCCGTGAGTTCCGCGAACGCCTGATGTCCGGCGTCACGTCGGCCGCCGACATCAGTCCGGAGATGGCGAGTTCGGAGTTGTCCCCGCTCTGGGGCAAGGTTCGCATCGAGGACGTCCACGTGAACTACCCGGAGGCCGACCGCCACAACGTCCAGCCGGGTGAATCGCTCAACTTCGACGTGCACCTGGTGTCGGAGGGACCCGTCGACGACGTCGTGATCGGCATCGCCGTGTACGGGCCGATGGGCGAGCTCATCTACGGCACGAACAGCTCGCTCAAGGGTGCCGATCTCGGCATCGTCGACGGGCGCCGCAAGGTGCGCTTCGACCTCGGGAGCGTTCCGCTCCTCGACGGCACCTACGGCCTGACCGTCGGCGTCCACACCCACACCGGCCTCGTCTACGACCACTGGGAGCAGAAGCGTCGTTTCGAAGTGGCCGCGGGTGGACGCGACCAGGGGATGATCGCTCTTCCCGTACAGATCACCGTCGACCAGGACTAGGGAGGGTCGAAGTGCCCGGCATCGAATCGCTGTTTCGACCCATCTTCAACCGGCTGTACCGCAAGGTCGACGAGTCCGCCCGTGTGCAGGTCGACGCCATGTCCTTGGGACCTCGCCTCGACGCCCTCTCGGGGCAGGTCGAGGACGTGCGCCAGGCCACCGTGGACGTGCGGCGAATGATGACCGACGACCTCGACGCATCGAACGAGGTCGCCGCCCTCCTCGGCCGCACGCTGCAGGAGCTTCGGTCGGCGATCGACGAGCTTCGCACCGACGTGACGGCGCTCCGAGGCCGGCTCGATCCGCCGGCCGGCTGACCCGGTGCTCTACGACCTGCAGGGGGCGCAGAGCACCGACCATCGCGACCGGGGCATCGCTCGCTACGTCACCGAATTGGCGCTCGCCCTGGAGTGCCGTACGCCGTCGGTGGTCGACGCCTTTCTCCTGAACCCCGACCTGCCCCTGCCTGGCGGTATCGAGCCCCTCGTCTCCAGCGGCAAGGTGCGCTTCGTCGACGATCCGGGCGTGTACGAGCACCGGAGCGTGCTCCACCTCGCCTCGCCGGTCGAGCTCGCCATCCCGATCGACCGGCTCCTCCCGCCGGCGGCGCGAGCCGCGCAGGTCCGGGTCGTGTGCACGGTCTTCGATCTGATCCCGTTCACGATGCCGGCCACCTACCTCGAGGACCCGGGTCTCCGTCGCCGCTACCTGGCCCGCATCGAGCTGGTGCGATCGGCCGACCGAGTGCTGGCCATCTCCGACTTCGTCGCCCACGAGGTGACGAAGCATCTGGGCGTGCCGCGCTCCCGCGTGGTGTCAACGCCTCTCGTTCCGTCGGCGGGGTTCCGTCCCCCGTCGAGTGCCGCGACCGCCCGAGCGACGGCAAGAGTCGCCATCCCGCAGCTGGCCGAGCGCTTCGTGCTCTACACCGGTGGCAGCGACGGGCGGAAGAATCTCGAGGGGCTGTTGGAGGGCTGGGCTCGATTGCCCGAGGGGCTGCGTTCGCAGTGGCAGCTCGTCATCGCCGGATCGCTTCCCCCACTCCGCCGGAACCACCTCGAGGTCATGGCGGCTCGGTTGGGTTTCGGCGACACGTTCCTGGCGACGGGGTTCCTTCCGGAGGAGACGCTGATCGCCTGCACCCAGGCGGCCGAGCTCTTCGTCTTCCCCTCGCTGGCCGAGGGCTTCGGGCTGCCGGTCGCCGAGGCGTTGGCCTGCGGCACACCCGCCATCGGTTCCGACGCGACCTCGATCGTGGAGCTGCTCCCCGACGACGCCCGCTTCGATCCCACGTCCCCGGATGCCATCGCCGCCGCCATCGCCCGTGCGCTCACCGACGACGACCACCGGTCGAAACTGGTGGCGTGGGCCGCCGGACAGCCCCGCCGCACGTGGGACGACGTCGCCACAGCGACCGTGGCCGCCTACCCTCCGACGGCCCGCAAGACACGAGCACCGTCATCCGACCGGATGCGGGTCGCCTTCGTGTCGCCGTTGCCGCCGCAGCCAGGGGGGGTCGCCGCCTACAGCGCCAAGTTGTTGACCTCCCTGCGGAGCCGGAGCGACATCGAGATCGACGCCTACGTCGATGGGCCGCCGCACCTGCGGTCGGAGATGTCGCAAGGCGAGGGCCGCCCGGTGGCGGTGCTCGAGCGCGTCGAATCCCTCTCCGGCCGGTACGACCACGTCATTTACTCCCTCGGCAACAGCGAGTTCCACACGGGGGCGCTGCACGCGCTCGGTCGGCGTCGGGGCGTCGTGCTGGCCCACGACGTCCGCCTCATCAACCTCTACCGCTTCGCCCGTTGGCAACATCCGGAGGCGGTGCCCGGCGGCTTCGCCGCAACCCTTCACGGGATGTACGACGGTCGCCTCCCCGCCGACCTCGGCCAGGCGGGCGAGCTCTCCGCCGAGGAAGCCGAACGGTGGGGGCTGCTCATGGTGCGCGACGTGGTGCGGGCCAGCACACGGTTCTTGACGATGTCTGGCTTCGCGGCCGAGCTGGCGCGCCTTGACGCTCGGCCGGAACATCGTGGTCGCATCGGCACCGTGGCGTTCGGCATCGGTCCGCTCGTCGAGCCCGATGCCGAGTCGACCCCGCTGGTCGTGAGCTTCGGCGTGCTCAACCGTCTCAAGCAGGGCGCGCTCCTGGTGCGGGCGTTCGCCGCCGCCACCGAATCCATGGCCGATGCCCGTCTGGTGTTCGTCGGGCCGGCGAGCGACGACGACGCGACGGCCGTCCGCCGTGCGGCCGACGGGGCCGGCATCGGTACGCGCGTCGACGTGACGGGGGTGGTGGATGACGCCACCTATCGCCGATGGCTCTCGCGCGCCTGGGTCGCCGTCCAGCTGCGGGCCGTGACCAACGGGGAGTCGTCTGCCGCCATCGGCGACTGCCTCGCCGCGGCGCTCCCGACCATCGTCACCGCCATCGGCCCGAACCGCGCCCTACCGGACGATGCCGTGAGAAAGGTCGCCACCGACGTCGACGACGTTGCGCTGTCCACGGAGCTGCGGTCGCTCCTCAGCTCGCCCGAACGCCGCCGAGCGATCTCGACGGCAGCCTCGACCCACGCGGCCACCATGACCTTCGACATCGCCGCTGACGCACTCGTCTCCGAGCTTCGCGGGGCCGCCTCCTAGGAGTCGTTCGACTCCGACGTGGCATCGTCGGTCGGCGGTCGGTCGACGGCATCGATGGACTCGATGGCCGCTTCGTGGAGGCGGTTGACCGAGGCGATCACGTTGTCGAACTGCCAGGCCAAGGACTTGGCCAGGAATCGCTTGAGGAACGCTCCGCCCGGCTTGTTCGAGCGCACCTGGGCGCGCTCCATCCGCACGAGGTGTCGGAGCGGAAGGCTGGCCGGCGAGTCCTCTTCGACCGGCGACGACGGCCGGCGGTTCGCGGCTCGGTCCTCGGCCGCCCGACGACGCAGGAGGGCCTGCAGGTCGGCCGCCGACGCATGCTCTGGCACCGGCGCAAGGCTGCTCGGATCGACGCGCCGGACCGGGAGGCTGGCGGCGAGCACGTCGGGCTCGGGATCGACGACGACACGGGCCGGGTCGACGCCGGCGGAGACGACCGCCGCCCTCTCGCTCTCCCCCGACACCAGCACGCGGTCGGCGTGGCCGAGGACGAGGTTGGCGAACTGACGGCTGACCGGGCCGAGCACCCGATCGAGCCGGACCTCGGACTCGCCCGCCAGCTGGAGGGCCGTCCGTAGTGCCATCCGATGGGCGAACAGCTTCCGGGACTCGACCTCCACGTGCACGGCGTCGGCATCGAGGCGGAGGTGGAGGAACTCCGGGCGCAGCTCTCGAAGGTGTCGAGCCAATCGAACGCTGCCGCGCGGACCGATGGGATCGGCGTGGCGGTGGGCCGCCGATGGCCATGGTGAGATCACGGTGACGACGTCGCCGGCCGCGACCATTCGGCGCACGAGGCCAAACGTGGCCACGGCCTCCGCACCCGACATCGTGGGATAGGGAGCCGCCACGACGACGGACCGACCCGTCACGAGTCCACCTCCGGCAACGCCGCAAGGGCGGCTTCCATGCGATCGAGCACGGCCGACCACGTGTACTCGCGCAGGACGTACTCGCGGCCGGCCGGAGCCAGCGCCCGAAGGGCCTCGGGCTGCTCGCTGACGACGACCATGGCCTGCACGAGCTCGTCCGGCCCCCGGTAGGTGATGCCCGCACCAGATCGTTCGCAGTGCCAAGCCACGACGGCGCTGGCGGCATTGGCGATGACGCCCGTGCCCGCCAGCCAGGACTCCATGATCGTGCGGGAGAAGCTCTCGTTCTTGCTCGGCTGCACGTAGGCCGCCGCCGCGGCGAAGACGTGCCCGAGCTCTTCGTACGGGAGCAGACCGAGATCGTGCACTCGTGAGGCGACGATCGGCGCCGGATCGACCGGACCGACTCCGCTCGTGACCAGATCGAGATCGATCCCGAACTCGACGACGGCTCGGGTGAAGGCGCCGAGCAACTCGTCCCAGCCCTTGCCCCCTTCCCTCCGGCCGGCGTAATAGAGGAACGGCCTCGACGTACCCGCCATCTCCCGACCCTTCCGTGGATCGCCGGCGGGCGGGACGTCCACACCTGCACCTGTCACGTGATGGGGGGCCAAGCCTTGGGCTCCAGCCAGCTTTCGTCCGAGGTCACGTTCGGGCTCGGAGAGGAACCACACCTGCGCCGAGTCCGTCAGCAGCGGACGCACGATCTCGAGGTAGGCGTAGTGCTCGTCGTGGAGGCAGGGCATCACGATCGTCCGCGCCGGCTCGACGAGCGCTCCGGTCACCGTCGTCCAGAACAGGTAGGGCGACAACACGATGGCGCGGTAGTCGGAGCCGTGTTCGACGAGATGGTGGAAGAGCTCGGGGACCCGGAACGTGCCGTTGAGCCAGATCCGTTGCTCGTCGGGCGTCACTGGGAGGCCGAGTTGGATACGTCCTTCGATGAGGTCGCGGAGCGGCCGGTTGCCGTCGTGGACCGTTGGGAACCGGCGCACCCGTACGCCCTCGACGACGAACTCCCCCGGTTCATGAGCGTTCAGCCAGGTGTGATGATCGGTGGCGCACGTGGTGAGGATGTCGACCTCCCATCCCCGCGCCACGAGGCCCTCGGCCGCCTCGCGCAGCACCGATTCCGAGCCGCCGACGACCCCCTCGCCGTAGCGGGGGGTGACGAAGGCCAGACGTCCCTTGCTCATTGCCAGACGTCCCTTGCTCATTGCACGTGTTCCTCCAGGAGGCCGAGCAGGTGGCGGCTGGTGCGAACGAGGGAGAAGTCTTCGGCCCGTCGATGGCCAGCGGCCACGAGGTCGGCCCGAAGGGCGGCGTCGTTCATGACCCGGTCGACGGCGGCGGCCACGACCATCGGCTCCTTCGACGGCAACAACACGCCGGCGTCTCCCACGGTCTCGGGCACGGCCGTGGCCGAGAAGGCGACGATCGGGATGCCGAAGTGCATCGACTCCACCAGCGGCACCTTGAAGCCCTCGTGTTCGCTCAGGCAGACAAAGACGTCCGCCGCTCGGTAGCAGGCGAGCTTCTCGTCGTGGGAGATCGTGTCGGTGAACTCCACTGCCAGTCCGACGCCGAGCTCATCGACCAACAATTCGAGAGATCGGTAGTACACGTTCGAGGTGCGACCACCGACGAGCGTGAGGCGCGCCTTCGGATCGAACACCTCGCGGTAGGTCGCGAAGGCGGCGATCACGTCGTGTTGGCACTTGTTCGGCGCGACCCGTCCGATGAAGAGCCACCGGGTTCCGCCGTCGGCCGTCTCCTTCTCGAGGCGCTGGAGCAGGCGTGCGTTGGGCGTCCCGGCCAGCTCCTGAGGATCGAGGAGCACGGGGCTGACGGCCGTCGGATCGAACCCGGAAGCGATCAACTCGCGCTGGCTGAAGGTGGAGTTGGCGAGGGCGAACCGGGCCGACGGGGCCAGGCGTCGCATCTCGGCCAGCGCCGTGCGCAGGTTCTCCGACGCGCCCGGCTCCCACCGCTCGAAGTACAGGGGCGGCGTGATGTTGTGGAAGTACACGCCGAACGGCACGTCCTGTTCGAGAAGGAACGGTGTCATCCGGCTGCCGGTCGACAGTTGGAAGAGGATCCACGCCTCGCCGTCGCGGCCGTCGACCGCCCGGTCCCACGTCGAGAAGTGCCGCCCGAGCTTCTTCACCGCCGCTTGCGCCTCGTCGTAGAAGATCTCGCTTTCCCACCCCGCAGCCCGAAGGGCGTTCTGGGTGAGGCGGACGTGGACGCCGATGGCGTCGCCGGCGGCGAAGTTCGGCACGAACTGGTGGAGGGTTCGGGTCACGACCGATCGGGAGCGTCGTCGAGGCGCGCCTCGAGCGCGTCAACCCGAGCCTGCAGCTCGGCCACTTCGGCATCGACGGTATCCATGCGGTTGGCGACGGTGACGCCGAAGCGGGCCGTCGCCAAGCCGAAGGCCGAGATCTGGTGCCCGAGGAAGCGGAGGTACCACATCATCAACTTCTTGATCACCCGTTTCACGAGCGACACACCCGGCACCCGGGAGGCCGTCGGAACCTGGAGGTCGATCGTGGCCTGGCGCTCGAGCAGGAGGGCGCCGTGGCGGAGGTCGTGCGGACGATAGTCACCGGCCGCGAAGCCGAGGGCGGCGGCGCGGATCCGCTGCACCTTCGTGGCCGGGAAATCCGGCGCCGCCGCCCGCGCCGCCGCGGCCGCGGCGATCTCGTCGAAGAGGCCCGCGCGTGGGAGGACCGGCGGGAGCGAGTCGGTGACCACGGCCAGAAAAGCGTAGTGGCCCGCCAACCGGCCCGGTCCCGGCAGGTCAGAGCCGGGGTTTATCCTCCCTCGGGTGCGTCTTCGCTCCCTCGCGACTGTCCCGGTCGTGCTTGTCGCCGTCCTCCTCGCCACGACGCCGGCGCCGGCCGCCGAGCCGGCCTCGGGCCGCCCCGGCCGCCTCCTGGTCACCTTCCGCCAACAGGCCGAGGCACCCGTCCGGGCCGCCGCCCATCGAGCCGCCAACGGTCGCGTCGCCCGCCGGCTGCACGCCATCCGCACCGACCTCGTCACCGTCGACGACCTCGAGGAGGCGCGGGTCGCCTATGCCGCACGTCCCGACGTCGAACGCGTCGAGGTCGACGGGGCCGTGCGCGCCCTCGCCGCTCCGATCGACCGCACCTACCCCCTGCAGTGGAACCTGCAGCCGCCGACCAGCGGCAACAACGGTTCGCTCAACTGGGAGCCGGTCCACCCCGCGGCTCAGGGCGCCGGCGTCCTCGTCGCCATCGTCGACACAGGCCTGCGACCCGGCGGCAACGATGCGCCGCTGAACGTCCGCACCGACATCGACTTCGACTTCGTGAACGACGACGGAACGGCCGAGGACGAGAACGGCCACGGCACCCACATCGCCGGCACCATCGCGCAGCGGACCAACAACCTCAACGGCACGTCCGGCGGCTGCACGCCCTCTCCCGCAGCGACGTGCTTCAGCGTGGCCGGCGTGGCCCCCCTGGCCTCTCTCCTGCCGATCAAGGTGCTCGATCGCTTTGGCGAGGGCACCGTGTCCGACACGGCTGCCGGGATCCTTTACGCCGCCAACCAGGGGGCCAAGGTCATCAACCTGTCCCTCGGCGGCGACTACTCCCGTTCGCTCTGTGAGGCCGTGGCCGTGGCCGCACGCACCGCGCTGATCGTCGCCGCCTCCGGGAACGAGGCCGAGGGCGGCTTCGTCCCCGTCTCCTATCCCGGTGCCTGCCCGACGGCCCTCGGCATCGGCGGCCTGCGCTTCGATGGCAGCCGCGCGCCGTACTCGAACGCCGGTTGCGAATTGGCGGCTACCGGCCCCGGAGGCGACCTCAGCGGGCGGGGCCGGTTGTTCCCCCGCAACGGTGGCATGGAGGACCCTCGCAACGGCATCCTTCAAGAGGCCTACGACCCAGGGAAGCTGGATGCCAACGGGTTCGGCTTCTTCTTCGATTCGGGGACGTCGATGGCGGCCGCCCACGCTGCCGGCGCCGCCGCCGTGCTCTTGAGCATCAACCCCGACCTCGGGACCGTCCGGCGAGCCATGCTGGCGTCCACCCGTGACCTCGGCTCGCCCGGCGTCGATGACGAATACGGTGCCGGCGCCCTCGACCTCGGTCGGGCCGTCGCGCTCCTCCAGTCCGGCAACGTCCCCGCCCCCACCGACGTGCTCGGGTACTGGATGGTCGCCACCGATGGCGGCATCTTCGCCTTCGGCGACGCCGCCTTCCTCGGCTCCACGGGCGACCTCAAGCTCAACTCCCCGATCGTCGGCATGGCCAGGACCGTGACCGGCCGGGGGTACTGGCTCGTGGCCGCCGATGGCGGCATCTTCACCTTTGGTGACGCCGCCTTCCACGGCTCGGCCGGCAGCCTGCGCTTGAACTCTCCCATCGTCGGCATGGCGGCAACGGGGTCGGGACAGGGGTACTGGCTCGTCGCCCGGGACGGCGGGATCTTCGCCTTCGGCGACGCCCGCTTCCTCGGCTCGGCCGGCGGGCAGCGCCTCAACGCCCCCATCGTGGCCATGGCCGCCGACCGCACCGGCGCCGGCTACTGGCTCGTGGCCAGCGACGGCGGCATCTTCGCCTACGGCGACGCGCCCTTCCTCGGATCCACCGGAGCGACGAAGCTCAACTCACCCATCGTGGGCATCACGCCGACGCCGACCAGCGACGGCTACTGGCTGGTCGCCACGGATGGCGGGATCTTCGCCTTCGGGGACGCCGGCTTCTTCGGGTCGACCGGCGACCTCAAGCTCAACCGCCCCATCGTGGGCATGGCGGCAACGTGTTTCGGCACGGGGTACTGGCTGGTGGCCAGCGACGGCGGGATCTTCTCCTTCGGGGCGGCGCCCTTCCTCGGATCGACCGGCGGCATCGTCCTCAACAAGCCCGTGGTCGGCATGCAGCTGGCGATCGACCATCGTTTCGCGCAGGGTTGACCCGAAGAACGGCGCGTCGCCCGGTAACCTCTCCGGCGGGCGGAACCGGATGAAGTCGAGTTGAACCCTTGCACTCCTTGAAGCTCCTCCGACGCGTCTTCGTCGTCCTTGTCGTCCTCGCCGCGGCCACCGCCCTGCCCGTTCGCACGGCCTGGAGCGATCCGGCCGTTCGCCTCGTCGAGTTGGTGGCCACCCCGGGCGACGTCGTCGATCTCACCTCGCCGTCGTCACACCTCGGCGTGCGCTGGATCGGGTCCGAGACCGACGAGCTCGACCTTCGCTGGCGGGCCGACGCGACGACTTGGTCTCCGTGGTCGCCCGTCGAGGTGTCGCACGACTTGGGGAACGACGACGCCGGCATCATCCTGTCCGGGCTGCAACCGGTGGAGGACGCCGTCGAGGCCGAGGTACGAGTGCGGCTCGGCGACCCGCGCCGGATCAAGGTCGTCGCCATCGACACCGAACACGGACCCCGTCGCCTCGTCACGGTGCGCCCGACTCCGACACCGGCCGGCGCCCAGGCGCTACCGGTGCCCACGTCGTCATCAACCACGACGACCTCGACGTCGACCACCGCCCCGCCGCCCCCGGGCCCACCGCCTCCGGTCGCCCAGCCCAGCCTGGTGAGCCGGGCGCAATGGGGCGCCGACGAGTCGATGAAGGGCCGCGATCCCCAGGAGTTCGCCCCCATCCGGCGCCTGGTCCTGCACCACACGGCCGGCGGTGAGGGCGACGACCCACAGGCCACCGTTCGAGCCATCTACGCCTACCACACGATGTCCAACGGCTGGAACGACATCGGGTACAACTTCCTCGTCGACTCGGCCGGCCGGATCTACGAGGGCCGCTACGCCCGGGCCTACGTCAGCGGCGAGATACCGACGGGCGAGGACGGCGACCGGCGCGGCGTCATCGGTGCGCACACGGGGAGCAACAACACCGGCACCGTGGGCGTCGCCCTGCTCGGAGATTTCAGCGTCGACGCTCGCCCCACGGCGGCGGCGATCGCCGCCGTCGAGCGGATGTTCGCCTGGAAGGCCGATCGCCACGACATCGACGTCCTCGGAACCACGACGTGGTCGACGGGCGAGCGGTCGACGCTCATCGGCCATCGCGACGCCAGCGCCACCGCCTGCCCGGGCGACCGCGTCTACGAGCAGCTACCCGCCATCCGCCAGCGGATCGCCAACGTCGTCGGCCCGGTTCGGCCGAAGCCCACGACCACCGGCTACTGGGTGCTCGGTCGTGACACGGGGCTGTACACGTTCGGCAACGCTCCCTTCGCCGGTGGCGCCGGCGAGATTCCCGCACCCGCCGTGTCCATGGCCGCCACCGTGACCGGCCAGGGCTACTGGCTCCTCTCGGCCAACGGACGGGTGAGCGCCTACGGCGACGCCGTCAACCACGGCTCGACCGAATCGATGCGGCTCAACGCGCCGGCGGTCCGTCTCGAACCCACCCGAACGGGCCGGGGCTACTGGATCCAGGCGGCCGACGGCGGGATCTTCTCCTTCGGCGACGCCGCCTTCTACGGCTCGACGGGCAACCTCAAGCTCAACTCGCCCGTCATCTCCATGTCGGCCACGCCCAGCGGGCGGGGGTACTGGCTGCTGGCCGGCGACGGCGGCGTGTTCACCTTCGGCGACGGCGACTTCTTCGGCTCCACCGGAAGCATGAAGCTCAACGCCCCGGTGGTGTCGATGTCCCCCCATCCCAGCGGCCGGGGCTACTGGCTCCAAGCACGAGACGGCGGCATCTTCACCTTCGGCGAGAGCGTGAACTTCTACGGATCGGTGCCCGGCCTCAACCTTCAGGGCACGGCCGACACGGTGCAGATCCGGGCCACACCGACGGGCGATGGCTATTACGTCATGGGCAGCGACGGTGGCATCTTCACCTTCGGCGACGCCCGCTTCCATGGCGCCCAGCCCGGCCTGCTCGGCGATCGCCGAGCCATCGACCTCGCCCTCCGAACCAGCCTGAACAACTAGACACCGGTCGTGGATCTGCTCACGACCCTTCGGACGACGGCGGCCATCCGAGAGTTCGGGCCCGACCCGGTGCCCGACGTGGTGCTGAGCCGGATCCTGGATTCGGCCCGCTTCGCCCCGAACGGCGGCAACGCCCAATCGTGGCGAGTCGTGGTCGTCAAGGACCCGGCGAGCCGGGTCGGCCTTCGGGATGCCTACCTCGAGGGCTGGCGCCGCTACCTGGCGATGACCATGGCCGGCTTGCGGCCGTGGGCGCCGATCACCGACGACGAGGCCGAACGGGCGGCGCTGGCTCCGATCGAGGCGGGCGGGCCCGGCACCGTGCCACTGGGCGACTTTGCGGAGCATCTCGACGAGGTGCCGGTGTTGCTCGTCCTGCTGGCCGATCTCCGCTTGTTGGCGGCCGTCGACCGCGATTCGGAGCGCTACTCGTTCATCGGCGGCGCGTCCGTCTACCCGTTCGCCTGGTCGATCCTGTTGGCGGCCCGCGCCGAAGGTCTGGGCGGCGTCATCACGACCATGCCCGTGCATCGTGAGCACGAGGTGAAGCAGTTGCTCGGCGTGCCCGACGAGTTCGCCCTCGCCGCCGTGCTGGCTCTGGGAAGGCCCGTGCACCAACCCACGAAGCTGCGCCGCAAGCGGGTGGCCGACTTCGCCACCTTCGATCGCTTTGACGGCGAGCCCGTCGAGGACCCGCCGCCCCACTGACGGCCTCGTTCTGCGGCACCGGAGGATTTTTGAGGTGCCAGTGGGCGGATCTGCCCCACTGGCGTCTCAAAAATCTGGCAGGGCCTTCGGCAAGGCCTCGGGAGGTCGGCGGACCCCCGTAGCCGACCCGCCGAACTAGCTACTGAAGCTGAACTGGACCTCGGTCGAGGGGTGGCGGAGCTTGGACATGGCCTTGGCCTCGATCTGGCGGATCCGCTCCCGGGTGAGGGAGAAGTGGGCGCCGACGTCGTCGAGGGTGCGGGGCTCGCCGCCGTCGAGGCCGTAGCGGAGGCGCAGGATCGTGCGCTCCCGGTCCTCGAGGGGCGCCAGGATCTTCTCGACCTCGCCCACCAGGGCCGCCTCGAGCATCGCTTCCTCGGGAGAAACCGCCGACTCGTCGCCGACGATGTCGCCCAATTCGCCGTCGGAGTCTTCGCGCAACGGCGACGAGAGCGACACCGGCTCGGACAGGTGGCTGAGCAGCGTGCGGACCTTGTCGAACGGCTCGCCCATGGCCTCGGCCAGCTCGGAGGTGGTCGGGCCACGGCCCAGCTGGTCCTCGAGCTCGGCGCGAGTGCGCTGCAGCTGCTTGACCATGTCGCCGGCGTGCACCGGGAGGCGGATGCTGCGGCCCGTGTTGGCGATCCCTCGGGTGATGGCCTGGCGGATCCACCACGTGGCGTACGTGGAGAACTTGAAGCCCTTGCGGTGGTCGAACTTCTCCACGGCGTGCATCAGCCCGAGGTTGCCCTCCTGCACGAGGTCGAGCAGCGGGACCCCGCTGGCCTGGTACTTCTTGGCGATCGACACGACGAGCCGCAGGTTGGCCTGCACGAACCGGAGCTCGGCCGCCTCTCCGTCAGCCACCAGGCGCCGGAGCTGGCGCTTGCGGGCGGGGGTGGGGCTGGAGTTGCGCAGCTCCTCGGCCGCCTCGAGGCCGACCAGACGAGCCTCGGCCAGGGCCGCCTCGTCGTCCTTGGACAACAGCGTGTGCCGTCCGATGTCCGTCAGGTACAGCCGAACGAGATCCTCGTCGGGAGCTGCTTGATCGCGCTTCGCCACAGATGCCAACCTCCGAATGCCCGCGCCACGGTGCGGGAAGTCCGAGGGTACGCCATGGGGAGCCTTCCGTCGACATGGATCTCGTGTCGACGCCCGAACTCGAGGGTCAGACGACCCGGCCGGCGCCGACGGCGGGGCTGGGGCCGGCACCGACATCGGCCGGACCTCCGCCGGAGGAGGCGTCCCCGAAGGCGTGGACCCGCCCCTCGGCGGTGACAATGAGGTACCCGAAGCCGGACGGGCTGGGTAGCAGCTCGACTGCCGTCTCGTTCACGCCCCGGCCGGGGAGGCTCCCCTGGAAGGTGGCGTCGCCGAAGGTGAAGATGCCGCCGTCACGAGCGACCAGCCAGTACCCCTGCCCGCTGGGAGTGGGCGCCATGGCGAAGACGGGTTGGTTGAGGCGCAGGTCGCCGGTCGACCCGAAGAAGGGCGCGTCGCCGAAGGTGAAGATTCCGCCATCGGTGGCCACCATCCAGTAGCCCTGACCACTCCGGGTCGGCGCCATGGCCTGCACCGGTTGATTCAGGCGGAGATTGCCGGTCGACCCGAAGAACGGCGCGTCGCCGAAGGTGAAGATCCCGCCGTCGGCGGCCACGAGCCAGTAGCCCTGGCGACTGGCCGTCGCCTCCATGCCGACCACGGGCCGGTTGAGGCGCTGCCCCCCCATCGAGCCGTAGAAGGGCACGTCGAAGCTGAAGACGCCGCCGTCCTCGCCCAGGATCCAGTAGCCGCCACCCGGTCCCTCGGTGATGTCACGCGCCGCCGTCCTCACGCCGATTCCCGGCAGCGAACCGTGGAACTGGGCCCCGCCGAAGGAGAACACCCCGCCGTCCCTGGTGACGACGTGGTACGGGAACGAGGCCGGCGGATTGGTGACCTCGAACCACGAGCTCCCGACGCCCATGGCCGATCGGACCGCCTCCTCGCCAATGAAGTCCTTCGATCCGCCTCCGAAGACGAAGCGGAGCTTGGTGACCCGGCCGCCCTGGGCTCCGAGGCCGTTCCGTTCGAGGACGACGACCCGCTCCAGGGTGCCGAGGCCGTACTTCGCCTCGATGGTCGCCACCGGCACGCTGACCTTTGTCTGGTGAAGTGGGTTGCAGATCTCGGGGCCGCAGTAGCCGTCGCCCACGTCCTCGACGGCGCCGTAGGGGTTGCCGTCTTCGACCCGCGAGGTCCAACCGCCGGTCGAAGCCGAGAACTCCGTGCGGTTCACGTTGCCGTTGCTGCTACGCCGTACCTGGCCGGCGGTGTCATCGACGGCCAGGTTGGTGGTGGGCTGCTCGACGTCACGGAAGGCCGAGCCCTGCACCGCCCGTCCGTTGTAGACCTGGCAGGCCGTGGTGTCGCAGGTCTTGGCCGGACCGGCGACGTCGCTGGCGGCGGAATACGACCGCGCAGCCACCGCCTGGGCCATGAGCGCCTGCTGGCCTCGTCCGTCGCCGAGATTTCCCCAGGTGGCCGGCGACTCCTCGGGGACGACGCCCTTGAGGTAGGACTCCATCGGCAGTTCGTTGACGGTAATCCGGTCGACGGCACCCGTGGCCCCGCCGGCGTTCAGGGCGAGCACGTCGCCCCGCACCCACTTGTTGACGACCGGGTCGCCCTGGCAGACCTGCAACATGTCGGTGCGCTCGTTGCTGGCTCCGGCGGCAGTGCGGATGCGAACGCTCGGCTGGACGCCAACGGCTGACCAGGGGCCAGCGCAGCCGGAGCCGACCTCGACGTTGAACAGGTTGCCCGTGGCCCGCTGCACCCGCACCGCCCGGTGCTGGCCGGCAATCCCGTCGATCGTGGCCAGGGAGTTCTCCTGAAGGACGAGGGTGTCGCGATCGTTGAACTTCGTCAGCTGCACCGTCATCAGGTCGTTGCCGATCGGCGGGCCGTGGGTCGTACCGCGGTAGTAGTGCTCGAGGATCTGGGTGTACGAGGTGCCCGAACCCACGGCGTAGCCGAGCGAACCGAACTGGCCGAGACCCCGCCCGTGTCCGAAGCCGTGTCCGACCAGCTCGACGGCGGCGTTCGGATAAGCCGACGCCGGC
>JBKJKM010000168.1:0-51373 GCA_046597375.1 Acidimicrobiales bacterium
ATCGCCCGCCGGCTCGGCCTGATGTATGTCATCTGGGACGGACGGATCTGGTCGTCGTTCCAGGCCGCCGACGGGTGGCGCGCCTACGTCGGGCGCAGCGACCATCGCGACCACATCCACTTCTCCTTCGATTGGGCTGGCGCCCTCGGTGAAACCACGTTTTGGCGGGGTGGGCGAACCGAGCTCCTCGGGCGCGCCGCACCCGATCTCCCGCTGGCCCCGGTCGCTCCTCGAGCCGTCCCCCTGGTGCCGCTGCCAGGACTCCCGGTCACACCTCCCCCGACGCTTCCGGTTCCGGCTCCAGGCGCAGGTGGTTTCGGCCCCGTCGCCGAACCCTCGTCTGAGCCGGCCCCGTCGCCGCCGCCTCCGAGCTCGACGACCACCACTGCGCCTCCGACGACAACCACCACGTCACCCCAGGAACCCCCGCCGACGGCCACCACCAGCACCCCCAGCCCGACGGTCCCCCTGACAACACCGACGACGATCCGGATCGGCAGCCTCTAGAGCAGCTGTGCGTTGCGACCGTGCGCCTAGTTGAGGAAGTCGTCCTCGTTCGACGATGCGGTCGAGGCCCTGCTGGACACCTGCCGTCGCAGCAGCAACGTCCAGCCCACCAGGCCAACGCTCGCGAACAGAAACCACTGCACGGCATAGGAGCGGTGGGAGCCCTGGGAGAGGTCCGGGGGCTCCACGGGCGCGGGATACACGGCGCCTGGGCCGGCGACGCCGTCGTCAGCCAAGAGGTGGAGGGCGTAGACCGGGGTGCCACGGCCGGCCACGAACGTGGCCAACTTCGCCGGGTCAATGGTGGCGACAACCGGCGGACCCGAGCCGCCGTCGGCGAGACGGGGAGCGCCCTGCTCGGCCGGGGCCAGGAGGCCGGTCACGGAGACCTCCGTCGAGGGCGGCGCCATCGACGGTACGGGCCAGCGGTCGCCATCCCGCAGCGGCACCCACCCACGGTCGACGAGGACCACACCGCCGCCGTTCTCGGAGCGCAGCGGGGTCATCACCTCATAGCCGGGAAGGCCTTTGCGACTTCGGAACCGAACGAGCACCTCCCGGCTGGCGTCGTAGGTGCCGCGCACGGTCACCCGTCGAAATGCCAAGGCCTCCCGGTCGGCCCCCTCGTCGAAGCCGACCTCTGGGAGATCCTCCGTGGTGGCCGATCGCTCTCGGATGCGTTGGTTCGTCTCGAGGCGGTCGTCGAGTCGCCGGAGTTGCCAGAAGCCTGCACTGATGCACGCGCCGCTGATGGCGAGCACCAGAACGGTGCCCACGATCCAACGGGGACGGCGGAGCAATGCGACCACGCCCTCAGCCTCGCATCCACGCCCCGCCTACGACCAAGCGCCAGCTGGTCGGTCTCGTCGATTCCACTCAGGGCGGTCGTGGTGATTGCCGAGAACAACCTGGAGGAATCGTTCCTCTTTCGCCAGGTTGGAGCGTCATGTCCAGATTCCACGTCGTGCTCGGTCGACGCATTGCGGCCTGCGGCGCGCTCGTGTTGCTGGTCGGTCTCTTCCTCGCCCCATCGGCCGGTGCCGCCCAAGCTCCCGTCGGACTCGGCACGGCCGGGAGCTTCGCCGTCTTGGCGGGCGCAGGCATCACCAACACGGGTCCGACGACGATCAATGGCGATGTGGGCACCTTCCCCACGACCAGCCGGACGGGCTTCGACTCGGTCGTGCTCAGCGGTGTCGACCATGGCGGCGACGCCGTGACCCAGGGCGCCAAGAACGACCTCGTGACCGCCTATAACGACGCAGCCGGTCGTGCACCCGTGACGCCGGTGGCTGTCGAACTGGGAGGGTCAACCCTCCTGGCTGGCGTCTACCGCTCCCCCACCCTCGGGCTCACCGGCACCCTCACGCTCGACGCCCAGGGGAGCGCCGACGCCGTGTTCGTGTTCCAGGCCGAATCGACGCTCATCACTGCCTCCAACAGCCGAGTCGCACTTCTGAACGGCGCCGATCCGTGCAGGATCTACTGGCAGGTCGGCAGTTCGGCCACCTTCGGGACGGGCACGGAGTTCGTCGGCGACGTTCTCGCCTCGACCTCCATCACCGCCAACACCAGTGCCACCTTTCGCGGTCGTCTCCTTGCTCAGAACGGCGCAGTCACCCTCGACACCAACACGATCACGAACAAGACCTGCGCCGCATCCGTCGACTCCACGACTTCAGGCGCGGGGACGCCGACCACCACACCAGGTGGGTCGGCGGTCGACCCGACGTCCGACAGCACCTCGTCCGCAACCTCTCCGGCGCCGGCGCCCGAGGGGGGATCGACGATGCAGGCCTCGCCCGCCGGGGGGTCGTCGACGACTGCGTCGGGTGCGACGGTCCCGCCCGCCCAGAGGGCTCCAGCGACCCCAGCCGGCGGTACGGCCCGGACGGCCAGCCGCACCTCGACCTCCGGGGGCGCACCGCCCTTGGCCGACACCGGCATCGCCTACCAACTGGTTCCTCTCGGGCTCGCGCTCGTGGGCCTCGGCGCCACGGCGGTGCGTGCGGCAGGATCTCCCCATGCCGAAGCTCCAACTCGACCTGCTCGATCCCGGGCTCTACCGCTCCAACCCGCACGAGTTCTGGACGCAGCTCCGGCGGGAGGAACCGGTGTACCGCGACGAGGCGAACGGCCTGTGGGCCCTCACCCGGCACAAGGACGTCCTGGAGGCCGAACGGGCTTCCGACCGTTTCTCCAGTCGGGGCTGCTACCGGGCCAATGTCGGGGTCGAGGAGCAGAACATGATCGCCCACGACGACCCCCGTCACGCCACGCAACGCCGCCTCGTCCTGGGTCGCTTCACCCCCGCAGCCATGCGAGCAAGGGAACCGGAGATGCAGTCCCTCATCGACGAACTGCTCGAGCCAGTTGCTGCCGCCGGCCGAATGGAAGTCGTTGAGGATCTCGCCGCTCAACTTCCCTCGCGGCTGACGGCCCGGATGCTCGGCCTCCCCGAGGACGAGTGGCCGACGGTGAAGAGCTGGTCGGAACGCCTGATGCGCATCGACGATCGACGAACGTCGGACTCGATCGAAGGCCTGATGTACGCCTCCATGGAGCTCTACCAGCGGGTGGCGGCCGAGGTGCCGGAGCGCAGGGCCTGCCCCATGGACGACCTGCTCTCGGTGTGGTCGAACGCCACCGTCGATGGTGAGCAGCTCACTGTCGACACCATCTTCCACGAGGCCGGACTGTTCGTCTCGGGCGGCGCCGAGACCACCCGCACCCTGATCTCCCACGGCCTCCGCACCTTCGTCGACCACCCCGACCAGTGGGAGCTTCTGGCCCGGAAGCCCGAGCTCGTTCCGTCGGCCGTGGAGGAGATGCTCCGGTGGGTGACGCCTCTCAACAACATGTTCCGCACCGTCACCGAGGACACGACGATCGGGGAGCAGGAGCTGGCCGCCGGCGACCGGGTGATGCTCCTGTACCCGTCGGCCAACCGCGACGAGGACGTGTTCTCCGACCCGTTCACCTTCGACGTCACCCGAAATCCGAACCCGCACCTCGCCTTCGGGAACGGCACCCACTTCTGCCTCGGTGCGACCCTTGCCCGCCAACTCCTCAGGCTTCTCTTCACCTCCCTCACCGCTCGGTTCACCGACCTGCAGGTGGTCACGGAGCCCGACGTCGAAGCCAACCTCTTCGCTCGGGCCGTCCGCTCCTTCGATCTCTCGTTCTCGGTCCGATGAGCGTCCCGGTGGCCCTCGACGATCTCCGAGAGCGTCTCTCCTCGGCCGGTGCCGACGTCTTCCTGCTCACCGTCTCGGAGGGCTCGTCTCCCCACGCCGTGTCGGCCGAGGTGCACTGGGACGGCGACCACCTCATCGTCGGCGCTGGACGCACGACGGCCCGGAATGTGACCTCGACGCCCGCAGTCACGCTGCTGTGGCCGACGTGCGGACCGGACTACAGCCTCATCGTCGACGGTACCGCCGAGGTCGACGGCGACGTCGTGCGTATCACGCCCACGCACGCCATCCTCCACCGATCGGTGCGCGCCCCGGCGTCTGACGGGCACCAGGACGGCGAGGCACCTCGCTGCATCACCGTGTTGTGACGCGCTCGCCGGAGGCGTGGGCCTCCCAGGTGGCGTACATCTCGGCGTAGCGACCACCGGTGCGAGCGACCAGCTCGTCGTGGGAGCCGAGCTCGACGATCTCGCCGTCGTGGACGACGGCGATGCGGTCGGCCCGCATAGCTGTCTGGAGGCGGTGGGCGATGATGATGGCCGTCCGTCCCTCGAGCAGCACGTCGAGGGCGTGCTCGATCTTCGACTCGGAACGAAGGTCGAGGTTCGACGTCGCCTCGTCGAGCACCAGCACTCGCGGCTGGGAGAGGAACGCGCGGGCCAGCGCGAGGAGCTGGCGCTCACCTGACGACAGCGAGACCCCTCGTTCGTGACAGGGCGTGTGGATGCCGTCGGGGAGGCGATCGATGAGGTCGTCGATGCCCACGGCGCGGCAGGCGTCCAGCACCTCGTCATCAGTGGCGTCGGGCCGGGCGAAGGCGATGTTGTCGCGGATGGAGCCGCTGAAGAGGAACGGCTCCTGCGGAACGATGCCGAGCTGGCGGCGCAGGGATGTCAAGGTCACGTCCCGCAGGTCGTGCCCGTCGATGAGCACCCGACCGGCCGTCGGGTCGTGGAAGCGGGTGACGAGCTTGGCGATGGTGGACTTGCCGGCTCCGGTCTCGCCGACCAGAGAGAAGGTCTCCCCCTCTTGGATGACGAGGTCGACATCGCGCAGCACTGGGCGATCGGGCAGGTACCCGAACGACACACCTTCGAGGCGGATCTCGCCGACGAGCGGCGGGATGTCGATGGCCCCGGGCTTCTCTCCCACCGTGGGCTCGGTCGACAACAAGTCGCCGAGCTTGCGCAACGAAGCCTGGCCCTTCTGAAAGGTGTCATAGAGCTGCACGAGCTGCTGGATCGGGGCGAAGAAGGTGTTGAGCGACAGCACGAAGGCACTCAGTTCACCAAGGGTGAGTCGACCGTCGAGGACCATATTGCCGCCGATGAGCAGCACGAGCACTTGGCCGCACAGGCCGATGACCTCGGCGCTCGGGCCGTAGATGGCGCCGACGGTGGCGGTGTAGTCATTGGCGTCGCGGTAGCGAGCGGCGACGTTGCGGTGCTCGACGATGTTGTGTCGCTGGCGGTTGTAGGCGGCGATGATCCGGATACCCGAGAGGCTCTCCTGCAGGTGCGACAGCAGCTCACCGATCCGGTCTCGGACCATGTCGTAGCCCCGGTCGGACGCGCGGCGGAACCAAATGGTCACGGCCAGGAGCGCCGGCACGATGGCGAACAGCGTGATGAGCGCGAGTGTCGCGTTGTAATAGAAGAGGATCCCGGCAACGAAGACCATCGTCAGCCCTTGCACCACCATCTGCACCAGGCCTTCCTGGAACAACTGGGTCAACGACTCGAGGTCGCTCGTCATGCGGGTCATGAGGATGCCGGCCTTCGACTTGGTGAAGAAGTCGACCGAGAGCCGTTGGAAGTGGGAGAAGATCCGCACCCGCAGGTGGTACATGAGGTTCTGGCCTACGCGGCCGGTCTGGGCGACCCGGAGTCCACTGGCGATGACGTTGATGCCCACGGCCAGGAAGTAGGCGATCGAAACGGCGACGACGACGCCGATGTTGCCCTTGCGGATGCCGCTGTCGATACCGATCTGCGTGAGTACCGGCCCGGCCTGCATGGCCGCCGTCTCGAAGAGGACGAGGAAGCTGCCCCCCACCAACGCCCACTTGTGTGGGGCGAGGAAGCGTCGCAGCGTCAAACGCCGGCGGTCGTAGTCGACATGGCTGAAGTCGACGTGCTCGTCGGCGAAGGCCGGCTCGTCGGCCACGATCCTCTCGACGCCGGCCCGCAGTTCGGAGGGAATGCCGGCGAACGGCAACCCGGCGTTGCGCGCCGAGTTGTTGCCGCCACCGAAGGCGCCGCCATTGAAGCCGCCACCACCCATGCTCCAGGCCATCAGCCGACCTCCTCTTCCGCGTCGGCGATGTGGGCCAGGACCTCGGTGTAGCGGGGCTCGGTCTGCATCAGCTCGACGTGCGTACCGGTGGCCACCACACGACCGCCTTCGAGAAGGCAGACCCGGTCGGCCAGGCTGATGGTCGACAGGCGGTGGGCGATCACCAGTGTGGTGCGGCTCTGCAGCAGGTGGCTCAGAGCCTGGTGGATCAGGTCCTCGATGTGCACGTCGATGGCGCTCGTGGCGTCGTCGAGCACGAGGATCTTCGGGTTCACGAGCAACGTGCGGGCGATAGCGATTCGCTGGCGCTGACCGCCGGAGAGGTCGTAGCCCCGCTCTCCGATGACACTGTCGTAACCGTTCTTCAGCTGCACGATGAACTCGTGGGCGTTGGCCGCCTTGGCCGCAGCGATCACTTCGTCCATGGGTGCATCAGGCCGGCCGTAGGCGATGTTGTCGCGCACCGACGAAGAGAAGAGGAAGGGCTCGTCGAGCACGACGCCCACGTGGTGGCGCAGGCTCGGCAGTGTGAGGTTGCGCACGTCGTGGCCGTCGATCTGCACGGTGCCCGCTTCGACGTCGTAGAACCGCGTCAGCAGACGCGCCACCGTCGACTTGCCGCTTCCGGTACGGCCGACCAGGGCCACCGTCTCGCCAGGCTCGATGGTGAGGTCGAGGCCGTCGAGCACTGTCGGACCGTTCTTGTAGGTGAAGCGCACGTCGCGCAGCTCGACGCGACCGGCCGGGTCGACGAGGTCGACGGCGCCAGGACGGGACACGATCTCCGGCACCTCGTCGAGGATCTCGTAGATCCGGGCAGCCGAGGCCGCAGCCCGCTGGCCCATCATCATCAGCATGCCGAGCATGCGGAACGGCGCCTGCAGCATGACGACATAGATGCTGAAGGCGACGATGGTGCCGATGGTGACTTCACCGTTGATGGCCAAGATCCCGCCGTAGAGAAGCACGCCGGCCATGCCGAGGCGGGGCAGGTTCTCCATGATCGGCGCGTAGCGAGCGCGCACATCGATCTGCCGGTTCTGACCCCATTCGAGGCGGCGGGCGTTGCGAGCGAGCACGTCGACTTGCTGCTGCTCGGCCGCGAACGACTTCACGACGCGAGCTCCGGCCACGTTCTCCTCGACCACCGTGGCCACGCCGGCTTGGCGCTCCTGCACGATCCACGAGATCGGGAACATCAGTCGACGCATGCGCAAGCCGGTCAGGAAGACGAACGGCAACGGCGAGAGGGCAACCAGCGAGAGCGGGACGTGGATCATCATCATCAGCCCGAAGGCGACACCGAAGCTGATCATCTGCAGGCCGATGAGCGGGGCGAACGTGAGGAACATCTGCACCGAGCGGATGTCGGAGTTGGCGCGGGAGATCAGCTGGCCCGACTGCACGCGGTCGTAGAACGAGAACGACAGCCGGGAGAAGTGCTCGTACATGTTGACCCGCAGGTCGTACTCCAGGTCGTACGCAACCCGGTAGAGCAGGCTTCGGTGGGTGAACGTGAAGACGGCACGGATCACACCGATCACGCCCAAAGCGATGATGAAGTTCGAGATCGGCGTCGTGCGCTTGGCCAGGCCCTGGTCGATGGCTGCCATGACGATGCGCGGAACGGCGACCTGGGAGAGCAGCCCGATGACCGATGCGGTCATGGCCAGGCCGAAGCGACCCTTGCGGGCCCGCAGCAGCGGCACCATGCGGCGGATCCAGCGCTTGTCGGGGTCAGGGTCGACGTTGGCACGAGGGGGGTTGCCCACGGCGTCGACGTGCAGCGGCTCGAACGGCGAGGCGCCGTCGACCACCGGATCGATGTTCGCCAGCATGGCCAGGTCGCGCTCGAGCGTGCTCGTCACGGGCGCCACCACCGGAGGGAACGTTCGAGAGCCATACCATTAGCCTCTCTAACTTTTCTGGTCATTGCAAGCCGGATTTCGTCCGGTCTACGTCTCGGCGACCTTCTTGGCCCGACTGGGCGCCACCCGCGGCGGTTCGTCGGCCTGCTTGGGGTAGACGGGCGGCCACGGCGCGTCGTGAAGCCCGCGGCTGCGGTCGCGTTGATGAAGGGCCAGCAGCGGTTCGAGAGACTGGCGGTCATCGCCGTAGTCGCGCCACGGGTCATCCGTCGCCTCCAGCCGAGCCGGCAGGCTGGCGACCGTCAGGTCATCCGGATGGATCGTCTCGAGCTCCCCCCATCGGAACGGCGTCGACACCTGCGCGCCGGGACGAGCCCGAACCGACCAGGCCCCGAACACCGTCTTGTGCGGTGCGTTCTGATTGAAGTCGACGAAGACCCGGGTGCCGCGTTCCTCCTTCCACCACGCCGCCGTGATCGTGTCCGGATGACGGCGCTCCAGCTCGCGAGCCACGGCTATCGCGCAGGACCGCACGTCGTAGGAGTCCCAGCGGGGCTCGAGGTGGACATAAACGTGGATGCCGCGGTTGCCAGTGGTCTTAGGGTACCCACGGAGACCCAATTCCTCGAGCAGCTGGCGGAGCTTCTCGGCGGCGGCCCGGATGTCGGCGAACTCCAGGCCGGGCTGCGGGTCGAGGTCGATCCGCAGCTCGTCGGTGTGGGCGGGGTCGGCCGCCAGGTACGGCCACGGATGGAACCCCAGACAACCGAGGTTCACCGCCCAGACGATGTGGGCGAGGTCGGCGATGACCAACGCATCGGAGGTGGTGCCGTTGGGCGTCGCCACGACGGTCGTCTCGAGCCACTTCGGCGCGTTCTTCGGCACCCGCTTCTGGAAGAACGACTGCTCACCGGCTCCGTTCGGGAAGCGCTGCAACATCGTGGGCCGGCCACCCATGGCTCGCAGGATCGGCTCACCGACGCGCAGGTAGTGGTGCACGAGGTCGAGCTTCGTCTCGCCCCGCTCGTCGAAGAACACCTTGTTCGGGCTCGAGATCGTGACCTCCTGCCCGCCGGCATCGACCACGACGTCCTCCCCTTCGTCGAGCGGGAGACCGGAGGCGTCGACCATCGGCCGAGCCTATTGAAGCCTCAACCCCCGAGAGCCGGCAGGTCGTGGAAGAAGGCGGCGACCCGCCGGATGCGACCGTCGGTGGCGAGGTCAGCAACGTCGAGCGCGGTGACGATCACGGTGCCGTCCGGCCCGACGAGTTGCCACCCGTAGCGCACCTGGTCGTGGTGCCTGTCGAAACCGCTTGTGCGGACGAAGCGGTGGTTGGGGAAGCGCTCCTGCACGCCGGCGATCATGGCCGCGAGGTCATCGAGGCCAGTCACGTCGGCCAGAGGGTCGACGTGACGCCCGTCCTCGGTCCAGGCCTCAGCGAGGAGCGCACGACGGCGCGCGGGATGCGCCTCGTTCCAGGAGGCGAAGTACGCGTCGAGGGTGCGGGCCACCTGGTCGGTGGTGTCGTCGGTGGTTGTGGTGTCGGTCATGTCACCACCATGCGGCTGACGGCGTCGCGAAGCGATGACCTGACAGGGAAGCGACGAGCGCGCACGACACCGTTACCTTGATCAGGTGCGCGTCGGCGAGTTGCTCCGGGACTGGCGCCAGCGACGCCGCCTGAGCCAGCTACAGCTGGCGACACAGGCCGAGGTCTCCCCGCGCCACCTCAGCTTCGTCGAGACCGGGCGCTCACGACCGAGCCCTGAGCTCATTCTCCACCTGGCCGAGCACCTCGATGTGCCCCTCCGCGAACGCAACACGCTGCTCCTCGCGGCGGGGTATGCGCCGACGTTCCGGGAGACGTCGCTCGGTGCTCCCGAGCTCGAGACGGTGCGCGGGGCGCTCGACCAGGTGCTCGTCGGCTACGAGCCCTACCCCGCCGTCGTCGTGGATCGCCGATGGGACGTTGTCGCCATGAATGGCGCCGTCGGCATTCTCCTCGAGGGCGTGAACCCGGCCCTGCTGGCCCCGCCGGTCAACGTGCTTCGCCTCGCACTCGACCCGAAGGGCATGGCGCCCCGCATCCTCAATCTCGAAGAGTGGCGGGCCCATCTCCTCGACCGTCTGCGGCGTCAGGTGTTGCTCACCGGCGACGAGGTGATGTCCGGGCTGTTCGATGAGCTCGCCGGCGGCGGTGGCACGGGAGCCAGGACATGGGCCGCGCCGTCGCTGGCCGAGTCGCCACCGGCCCTGGCCGTTCCCCTTCGTCTTCAGGGGCGTGACGGCGTCCTGTCGTTCATCAGCACGGTGACCACCTTCGGCACGGCACTCGACGTGACCCTCGCCGAGTTGGCGCTCGAGGCGTTCCTCCCGGCGGACGCTGCGACCGCCTCGGCGCTGACCAAGACATCGACCTGAGGCGCCGGTGCCGGGTTCAGCCCAGGACGTCGACCGACCACGTCGATTCCGTGGCGACGAGGACAGCTCGCCGCCGACCATCGGGGCATAACCCACCTGCTTCGGGGTCCGGCTACCCGCCGGTTGACCCTCCTTCGCCGCCAGGCCGACGGTGCACGTCGACCAGGTCCGCTCCGCACGTGCCACAGATGCCAGCCGACGCGGGCGTGATCCCGTCACAGCGATCGCAAAAGATGATGCGCCCGTGGTGCGAGGTCAACTCCCAGATGGCCGAGAAGTGGCTGTACTGCCAGCGCTGGCCGTACAGGTCGCGCACGGCCGCACGGTGCTCGGGGGTCGCGGCGAAGGCGCGAGCATCGTCGGCCGTGCGCCAGAGGACGATCAGGGTGATGCTCGGTCCGTCGGGAAAGCTGTAGCGGCGGATGAAGCCCGGCGCCGTCGCCAGCAACGAGAGCAACGGGACGGCGGCCGCCCAGAATCCGGCAGCTCCGTCGGGACGGTCAAACGTGGCCTGGAGCATGAGGACCGCCCCCGCCGCTTCGGGGCCGAGTTGACCATCGGCAGTAGCACCCTGCTGGGTGGCCAGGATCGTCGGGGTGATCTGTGTGAACGGCATCCCCAACATGGCGCCGATGGCGTCCGCCGGGGGTGGGAGGATCTGTAATTCGGCCACGAGAAGTTCGCTCTCTCTATTCGTCCGAGTGATACTCGGATCATTACACTGACCGTAGGATGAAATGACGAATTCCGTCAAGGGCAAGCGCAGCTACCGATCGCCAACACGGTCCGTCCAGGCGGCCCAGACCCGCCAGCGGATCCTCGACGCCGCCGGCGAACTCTTCGCCGCGGACGGTTACGGCCGCACGACCGTAAAGGCCATCGCCACCGCCGCCGGCGTGGCCGGTGACACCGTCTACGCCACGTTCGGCACGAAAGCCCGGGTGCTCACGGCGATCATCGACCAGCGCCTGGCCCCCAGCGGCGACGTCGGCAACGTGATGGATCGGCCCGAGGCCCAGACGGCGCGCACCGCCGCGGGCGCCCGGCGCCAGATCGAGGCCTTCGCCCGGGACATGGCCACCGTCTCCGAGCGTGTCCGACCGGTCTACGAGATCTTGCGAACGGCGTCGGCCGTCGAGCCCGAGATGGCGACGGTGTTCGCCGAGATGGACGGCTACCGCTTGGTCAACATGCGACGGTTCGTCGGGTGGCTCACCGCCTCTGGCGCGTCGCTGCGGGTGGACGCCGACCGCGCCGGGGAGATCGTGTGGGCGATCGCCAGCCCGGATGTTGCCCGCTTGCTCTGCGATGTGCGCGGCTGGAGCCAGGAGGACTACGCCGGATGGCTCGGTGACACCCTCACCGTGGCGCTGCTCGGGCGTCCGGGGCGAGCGACCCCGAGTCGCTCCTCGTAGCGTTGAGCCCACCACACTGGAGAGGACCCCCCACGATGTCCACCACAGGTTTCGCCGGGCTGTACCTCGAGACGCGGGACTACCAAGCGTCCTCCACGTTCTGGTCGTCGCTGGGCTTCGTCCCCGACTTCGAGACCGGTCACGGCTCCGGGCAGTGGTCGCATCCCGCCGGCGGGCCCTACGTCTTCCTGTCGGAACACCAGGGTGAGGAGCTGCAGACCTACCCCATCCTCGGCGTCGCCGATGCCACGTCGTTCGAGCCGCAACCGCCGCTGGCCGGACTGCCGCCCTTTGTGCCCCAACACTGGGGGGTCGTCGAGGCCCTCGTACCCGATCCCGACGGTCGCTTGGTGAGTCTGCACGCCCCACTTCCAGCGGGCGTGATCGCCCCGGACGCCGACGCGCACCACACCCAGAAGTACGGTTCGGACTGACGCACCTGAACCTCTCGGAGCCCCTCGCTAGTGTTGAGGTCAAAGACCGACCGGGCGTGCAGCCCTGCGACAGGGGGCCATGTGCGGAGGGCCGGGTGAGTCGTTCGCTGGTGCTCGTCGAGGATGACGCCGGAGACACGCTTCTCGTCACCGAGATGCTCTTCGACGTCGCTCCGGATGTGCACCTCACCTGCTTCACCACGCTCCAGTCCGCTCTCGACAACTGGCCGCCCGACGCCGACTGTGCGCTGCTCGACCTCGGCCTGCCCGACGCCGTGGGACTCACGGCGCTCGAGAAGTTGCGGGCACAGATTCCGGATGTGCCTGTCGTCGTCTTGACCGGCCGCATCGACGACGGGATCGGGCCGGAAGCCCTCGCCGCAGGAGCGCAGGACTTTCTCGTCAAGGGCGAGGTCGACGGACCCGGGCTGGAGCGGTCGCTGCGCTATGCCATCGAGCGGGGCCGAGCCACGGTCTATCAGCGCGACCTCGTGGCCGCGGAGCTGCGAGCGCAGGAGAACACCCGCCTGCAGCGAGGGTTGGTGCCGAGCCCGCTGATGGAGACCAAGGAGCTCGGTCTTGCGCTCTTCTACCGGCCAGGGAGCGAGCGGGCGCTGCTCGGTGGCGACTTCTACGACGTGGTGCAGACGCCGACCGGCGTGCACCTCCTGATCGGGGACGTCTGTGGCCACGGCCCTGACGAGGCGGCCCTGGGTGTGGCACTCCGGATCGCCTGGCGTGCCTTGGTGCTCGCCGGGCTCCCTGTCGTTGGGGTGCTCCGAGGCGTTGAGCAGGTACTTCTGGCCGAGCGGAACGACGATGAGCGGTTCGCCACCGTGGCGATGGTCTCGCTGAATCCCACGTTGTCCGAGGCCGACATCGTGCTCTGTGGCCACCCGGCACCTCTGCTCGTCCGCGGCGACGAGGTCGTCGAGTTGGAGGTCAACGCCCTGCCAATGCTCACCATGCTCCAGGGCAGGGACATCGAGCCTGTGAAGGTGCACCTCGAAGGAAATTGGGGTCTGCTGCTGTTCACCGACGGCCTGGTCGAGGGACGGCGGTCACCCGGCGCGACCGAACGCTTCGGCGTCGATGAGCTGGCTCGCAACCTGGCGCCCCTCGTGGCCCAACGGATGGCCCGGGACGACCTGGCTCCGTCGCTGCTGGCCGAAGCGGAACGCTGCCAAGGTGGACCGTTGACGGACGATGTCGCCGTGCTGCTCGTCGGCAGCTTGGGCTGGTGGTGTTGACGGCGCCGAGCGACCGGGGGTGGGCCGGCTGGACGCTGGCGCGTCGACTGCGCGCCGCGCTGGTCGCCCTCTCCGTTCTCCTCCTGCTGGCTGGACTCGCGCTGGTCGTGGTGCTTCGACAAGCCGACCGCGCGCTGTCCAACCAGACGCAGCGGACCTTTCCCGCCCGCGTGGCGGCCAGCCAGCTCCTGACCTCCCTGGTCGACCAGGAGACCGGCTTACGGGGGTACGCCCTCACGCGAGACGAGCGGTTTCTCGAGCCGTACCGACGAGGCCTCGTCGATGAGCAGAAGACCCGAGCGCTACTCGAGCGCAACGTCCGGCCTGGTGACTCGGCTCGACTTGCGCTCCTCACGGTCGACGCCGCCATCACGGCGTGGCGCGACCAGTACGCGTCGCTGCGCATCGCCGGCGTGGACGGCGTCGGCTCGGACAGCACCATCCAGTTCGGCAGGGAGCTCTTCGAGCGGGTGCGACAGACCACCTCGGCCCTCGATGTCCAGCTGGCCCGACAGGTGAGCACGGCCCAGGACGAGGCCGATCGAGCTCGACAGCTCGTTCTGGTGGTCCTCGCTCTGATGGCGGTTGCCGTTATGGCCGCGGTTGTCGGACTCCAACGGGCGCTGCAGAACGTCGTGCTCCGGCCGATGGGCCACCTGGCCGAGCAGGTCGCCGTCGTATCGCAGGGACAACACACCACGTCGATCCGACCCGAGGGTCCCCCGGACATCCGGGAGATGGGTGCAGCCGTCGAGTCGATGCGGCTGGAGCTCGTCGGCGTGCTCGCCGAGGTGGAGCACCAACAGCGCGGCCTCGAGCGCAGGGCGGCCGAGCTGGCCCGTTCCAACGCCGACCTCGAGCAGTTCGCCTACGTCGCCTCGCACGACCTCCAGGAGCCGTTGCGCAAGGTCGCCAGCTTCTGCCAGCTGCTCGAGCAACGGTATGGCGGACAGCTCGATGAGCGGGCCGACCAGTACATCTCCTTCGCCGTCGATGGCGCGAAGCGGATGCAACTGCTGATCAGCGATCTGCTCACGTTCAGCCGGGTAGGCCGGACGAGCGAGGGTTTCGTGCCAGTCGACCTGGCGGTCACGATCACCAAGGCCTGGAATGGCCTGGAGTCGCAGGTGCTGGAGACCGGCGGCCAGCTCGAACAGGACCTCGCTTCGGATTCGCAGCACGTCGTCGGCGACCCCTCGCTCCTGCAGATGCTCCTTGGCAACCTTTTCGGCAACGCGTTGAAGTACCGCCGGGAGGACGTGGCCCCGCGGGTGCGCGTGACCACGACAACCGAAGGACCTCTGGTCCGCGTCGACGTCTCGGACGATGGCATTGGTATTCCAGCCGAGTACGCAGAGAAGGTGTTCGTGATCTTCCAGCGCCTGCACGGTCGCGACGAGTACGGGGGCACCGGCATCGGCTTGGCTCTCGCCAAGAAGGTCGTGGAGTTCCACGGTGGCACCATTGCCGTGCTCCCGTCGCCGCTCGGCGGCGCCCGCATCACATTCACGCTTCCTTCGGAGAAGAGCCCCGATGTCTGATCCGTTCCCCTCCCAGCCCATCGAGGTCCTGCTCGTCGAGGACGATCCCGGCGACGTGTTGATGACGCAGGAGGCCTTCGCCGACTACAAGATCGCCAACCGCCTGACCGTCGTCACGAACGGTGAAGACGCGATCGCGTACCTCCGCAAGCAAGGTCGGTTTGCGGACGCCGCCACCCCGGACCTCGTGCTCCTCGACCTCAACCTCCCCCGGCGCGACGGGCGCGAAGTCCTCCGCGACATCAAAGGAGACCCCGACCTCCGTCGTATCCCCGTCGTGGTGTTGACGACGTCAGAAGCGGAGGAGGACGTGCTTGCGTCCTACGACCTGCACGCCAACGCCTACGTCCGCAAGCCCGTCGACTTCGAGCAGTTCGTCGCCGCTGTGCGGGCCATCGACGACTTCTTCATCACGGTGGTGCGGCTCCCCCCTCGGTGAACGTCGCGATGCGATCGCGAGGCTACGATGCCGCCGTCTTCCCGAGAGGTGGGTCCATTGTCGACGGTGTCGCGCAGAGACGTCCTCCGGCTCGGCGCCGCCGGCGCCATCGGCCTGCTGTCGATCGATCTCCTGGCCGCCTGCGGCGACGACACCAGACCTCAGGCGACACTCGACCCGAACGACCTCGAGGCCTTCGAGCCGGGCGGATCGAAAGGAAGGCCGACCGGACTCGCCGAACGGATCGCCTGGGCCTCCACCGCCGACTCGGAGTTCTTCCTCGCCCTCGGACGCGGCATGCAGGAGGCGGCCAGACAACGGGGGGTCGACTACGTCACCGCGACCTCCGGCAACGACCCTGGGAAGCACGTCGATCAGATGAACGCGTTCCTCGAACAGGGCGTCGGTTCGCTGGCCATGCAGCCACTCAACCCGGACGCAGACAGCCTGGTGCTCCAGCGGGCCATCGACAAGGGCGTCTGCGCCCAGGGCATCATCACCGCTCCGAGCACGATGCAGGTCGTGGCGAGCCAGTACCAGATCGGCTTCGATCAGGGGAAGGCCGCAGCGGACTACGTCACTGCCTCCCTGGGCGGCAACGCCGAAGTCCTCTACTTCAACCTCGACACCGCCTCGCCCCAGCTCAAGATCCGCCACCAAGGTGTCCTCGACGGCCTCAAGACCGGCGGCGGCGGGATCGAGGTCGTCGGAGACCTCACCGTGGCCGACATCAGCACGACCTCAGGCTTCAACACGATGATCAGCGCCCTACAGACACACGCCAACATCAAGGTCGTGATGGGAGGGGACACCATCGTGGTCGGCGCCTTCAAGGCCCTGAGGGACACCGGAAAACTCAGGGACGATATGTTCCTGTCCGGCGTCGACGGCGACCGAGAAGCCCTCGATCTGATCAAGGCCGGTGGTGCCTACAAGCTCAGCATCGCCTTCGCCTGGTCGCTGATGGGCTACGGGTTGGGCCAGTTCGGGGCCGATTGGATCGAGGGCAAAGAGGTGCCTCGAGTTCTCGTCGCCAAAGGGGTGCAGCTGGACTCCGCAGCCGCCGTCGACCGGTTCACGAGTGCGAGCGCCGATCCAGCCAGCGTGTTCGCGGATCGAGCCCGATACGAGGACTACCTCCCCCTGCTCGGGAACGTCAGCCACGCGACCCGGCGCACGTACTGGACCTCGCCCATCGACCCTCCCGCCGACAAGCCCTGATCGGACGACGAACACACCGGGCTCGCCCAACTGACACTGCCGAAGGTTTTCGGGCAGGCGCCCGAGCGCGCTGAGTAGCCTCGAACACCCTTCGAAGATTGGACGAACCGACATGGGCTTTGTGCAGATCATCGAGTTCCGGACGTCGAAGATGGACGAAATGCGCGCCCTCGGCGACGAGTGGGAGGCGGCCTCGGCCAGTGACCGGAAGGCTCTCCGGCGGGTCATGTGCGAGGACCGTGACCAGCCGGGCAGGTATTTCAACATCGTGTTCTTCGACTCGTACGACGAGGCGATGGAAAACTCTGCGTTGCCGGTCACGCAGGAGTACTCGCAGAAGTTGATGGCCCTCGGCGACGGACCTCCCACCTTCTACAACCTCGACGTCCTCGACGACCGCAGCTGAAGGAGGTCACCGCACGGTCGGCGGCCGGGCGGTGGCGTCGACGAGGATCCGACATCACCGTTAGTGACTGCAGATTGTCACTCAAGCACGGAGCGTGGTCGTCCGAAGACTCCCGTGACGGTCCAGCATCGCCGGACCGTCGCAAAGGGAAGCGTTGATCCGAGCAGTCCTCACCGGCTCCAAACCAGGAGCACGGAGAAAATCCGGTCGCCAAGACCGCTCGGGGAGTGAGTGGCGAGACCGACCCGGCCTCTAGGAGTCACCACCGTGGTGGCCCTACCGGACGGGAGAGCAATGTCCAGCAAGTCCATCCGCCGCCTGACCATCTTCACCACTGGAGTCGCCCTTGGCCTGACCTCTCTCACCGTCGATGCATCCGCGCTGACTCCGGCCCCTGACCCCGTCGGCAACAACGGGACCATCAAGGTGGACGGGATCGACTACGACGACACCCCGGGCAACGAGCCGCACGTCGATTGCAAGTTCTCGATCGACTTCTTCGGGTTCGACGCCGACGATCATGCCGACGTCCGGTTCTATGCGCAGCCTCCCACTGGCGACCAAGAGTTGCTGAAGGAGGACCTCGCACAGCTCGTGAGTGTCGATGGTGCCGCCGGCGGTCCGAACGACGTCGATGAGTCCTTGGAGTACGACGCCACAACCTGGTTCACCGGCCTCGCCCATGATCAGCAGGGGTACCACGTCAAGGTCGAGGCGAACATCGTCGGAGCACCGGGAGGCGCCAAGCAGAAGGTCTTCTGGATCAACTGCCCGCCGGTCGTCGAGGAGATCGTTGTCGAGGAGATCGTTCTCGAGAAGGTTGTTCTCGAGGAAGTCGTTCTCGAGAAGGTCGTTCTCCAGGAAGTCGTTCTCGAGAAAGTCGTTCTCCAGGAAGTCGTCATCGAGCAGAAGCTGGTCCTCGAAGAGGTCATCGTGGTTGCGGAGTCGGTCCTCGCATCGGACGCAGTGCAACCTTCTACGCAGGTGCTCGGCGTCACCTTCACAAGCGCACCACCCCTCGCCCGCACGGGCTTGGACACCGGCGTCATGGCGATGGTGGCCGGTCTCCTGCTCGCTCTCGGATCGATCCTGGTCCGGCTGGGCCGAGTGCCGGCACCCACCGTCGGTAACTCGTAGAACTCGGCAACGCCGGGGTTCGCCTCGGAAGTCCGAAGTTCGAAATGAAAGAGGTCCCCGGCATTGACCGGGGACCTCTTCGCGCCTCCGAGCAAATTGCGGTCCGATCTCGATCGACTCAGTTTGATGGTGGCGCAGCGAGCCGGCCGATCGCTTCGCTGACCGTCGACCGTCACCCCGGCTGACCCACGGACCTTGCGCACTACGGTCGTTTTGTGAACTTCCCGGACCCCTACGACCTTGTCGTGATCGGGGGCGGGCCGGCGGGGGAAAAGGCTGCGGCCCAGGCTGCGTACTGGGGGAAGCGAGTGGCACTGGTGGAACGACGCCCGGTGCTCGGCGGCACGATGGCGGGGGGCGCTGTCGCATCGAAGACGATGCGGGAAGCCGCGTTGTACCTGACGAGTTTTCAGGGTCGAGATGTCTATGACGTCGGCCTCGACCTGTCGCCGGCGGTTGCGATGGCTCGGCTGCGCTCACGGACGGATGGCGTGGCCGAGGCCGTCACCAATGGGACAGCCGCCAATATGAGCCGGCACCGAGTCGATGTCGTACCCGGACACGGACGCCTTGGCGTCGACCGCACCGTGATCGTCACCGGCGGCCCCTCGGATGTCACCCTGCAGGGCGAGGTCGTGCTTCTCGCGCCGGGTTCCCGGGCGTACCGCCCTTCGGGCGTGCCGTTCGACGGAACGCGTGTTCTCGACGCCGACGAGGCGGCGCGCCTCGAAGAGCCGCTCTCGCAGGTCGCCGTGGTGGGCGGCGGGGCGGTCGGCTGCGAATTCGCCTCGATCTTCCTCGCGCTCGGCGCCGAGGTCACACTGGTCGACAGCGGGCCCCGCCTGCTTCCGTTCGTCGACGAGGAACTGGCCGACCTGCTGGCGGCGACCTTTCGAGCGCGGGGGATGCGCGTCGTGCAGAACGAGGGGCGAGCCGATGTCGAGCGATTGCCCGACGGCGTCGCGGTCGTGCTCAAAAGCGGGGAGCGCCTGCGAACAGAGGCCGTCATCCTCGCCACCGGACGAGCCGGGAACACGTCGGACCTCTTCCTCGACCGCGCCGGCGTCGACGTGGACGAACGGGGCCGGATCATCGTCGACGCACGCTTCCGCACGACCGCAGCGGGCGTCTACGCCGCGGGTGACGTTGTCGGCCCGCCGGCGCTGGCTTCGGTGTCCATGGAGCAGGCACGCGTCGCCATGTGCTGGGCCTTCGATTTGCCCCTCAAGCGCGACCTCGAGGAACTTGCTCCCTTTGGTGTCTACGCCATCCCCGAGGTGGCGATGGTCGGCATGACAGAGCGGGCCGCGGCCGCAGTGGGAATTGACTACGTGGTCGGGCGTTCCGACTTCTCCGGCAACACGCGCTCATTGATCGCGGGCGCAACGGACGGTCTGCTCAAGTTGGTGGCGCGGCGAGACGACCACCGCCTGCTCGGCGTCCACATCCTCGGCAGCGCGGCCACAGAGCTGATCCACCTCGGACAAGCCGCGCTGCACTTCCACGCTGGAATCGAATACTTCATCCACACGACGTTCAACGTGCCGACACTCACGGAGGCCTACAAGTACGCGGCGTACGACGCCCTAGGGGCGGCAGAACGCGAGTAATGGGGACGGTGGTGGACCTGTCACTCCAACCCCCGCACAGGACGGGCTAGCGCTGCAGAGCCTCCACGATGCCGGGCAACGCCTCTTCGATCGTCAGCGCGATCTTCGTGTCGAGTTCGAGCCATTTGCGCGTATGCCAGCGCTTGCGTATGGAGGGATCTCGAGTCGCTTTCGTCAGCGATCACCACACCGCCACTTCCGTCGGCAAGACGTAGTGGGCGAGTGCAGTCTCCGCTGGTGGCCATCGAACGTCCCCACCTTGGACTGACCCGGAGGAGGAGAGGAGCTGTCGTCGATACTGGGCACGTGCGGGCCATGGAGTTCCAATTCGAAGGCACCGTCGTCGAGTGGCGCGGGCCCGCCCCCTTCTACTTTGTGGCCATCCCCACGGAGGAGAGCGCCGACATCAAACTCGTCGCAAAGGGGATCGAGTATTGGGGGCAAGTGCCGGTGACGGTTCGTATCAGAGATACCCAGTTCTCGACGGCACTGTTCCCCAAGGACGGCCGCTACCTCCTGCCATTGAAGGTTGCGGTCCGCAAGTCAACAGCGATCGAGGTCGATCAGATCGTGGCGGTCAAGTTGAGCGTCGGACGGCAGTAGCGAGGAGCGGGTGCATGGGATCGAAGACTTGCCCGCTCGAGAGTCGGGCAGATCAACTGTGCGCGACCGCTCGCCGAATCAGTAGCGCAACTGGTCCGCGTAGGCTGGCTGGTCGTGGTCGACCTCGCCTCCCGTCTCGCCGGCCACTCCACCGCAACCGCACTGCTCGAGCGCGGCGATCGCGTCACCTATGGCGAGCTGAGCGACCGTGTCCTTCGGACCGCTGCGGCGCTGCGGGCAGCCGGTCTGGCCGACGGTGCGCGAGTGGCAGTAGCCGCGGCGTGTACCACCGACGGCGTGGTCGCCTACCTCGGCGTGCAAGCGGCCGGACTTCTGCCCGTGATGGTCAGCCCCCGCTCTCCGGCCGCCGAGCTGCAACGCCGCTTCGACGAAGTCGACCCCGCCCTCGTGATCCTCGGGGCATCGGCCCGAGCCGAGGTGCCGGAGGGCATCCGAGTCGTGCGGCCGGCTGGGTCCACTGCAGGCGATGCAGAAGTGCTCACGGCGGGGCCGGCCGGCGTGGCGGAGGTGGGCGAGGACGATCCGGCGGTGGTGCTCTACACGAGTGGTGTCTCCGGGATGCCGAGGCCCGTGGTCCTCACCCACGGCAACCTCAGCGCGACCCGCACCGGCCTGATCTCCGCTCCTGGCGCCGGCCTCGACCCCCGCACCGTCGCCTTTGCCGGTCTGCCGATGTCACACGTCTTCGGCTTGAACAGCATCATCGGCACGGTGTTGCGGGCGGGGGGCAAGCTCGTCCTCCACGAGACCTTCGACCCGGTCGAGGCAGCCGAGCTCGTGGCCAGGCACCGCGTGACCGCCCTCAGCGCCGTGCCCCTGATGTGGAAGAGGCTCGCCGACGTCGGCGAGCGGGCCCTCTTCGCCACCATCGACCGTGCCACCTTCGCTGCCGCTCCGATGCCGATAGGGGTCGCCACTGCGGTAGCTGAATCTCTCGGACTGGTCGTCGCCGGTGGCTTCGGGTTGACCGAGACGGCCGGCACGATCTGCCACGACGACCCGACGCAGCCGCACCCGGGCTCTGTTGGCTACACGCTCGGCTCCACGGAACTGCGCTTGGTCGACGACGGCGAGGACGCCCTCGAAGGCGACATCGGGGAGATTTGGCTGCGGGGTCCGTCGGTGGCCCTCGCCTACCTCGATGGCACGCCGCTGGATCGCACGGAGGAGGGTTGGTTCCGGACGGGCGACCTCGGCGTGCTCGACGACGATGGTCGACTGACGATCGTCGACCGCCAGAAGGACGTCATCAACATCAGCGGCTTCAACGTGTCTCCCGTCGAGGTCGAGCTCGCGCTGATGGCGCACGACGCGGTGGATGCCTCGGTCGTCGTCGGCGAGGTCGACCACGACCGTGAGGTGGTGGTCGCCCACGTGACCCTCCGGTCCGGGCTGACGGCGACGCAGTCCGATCTCATCGAACACTGTCGGACCCAGCTATCGCGTTACAAGGTGCCGACGCGCATTCTGATCCACGACGAGCTGCCTGTGACCGATTCGGGCAAGGCCCTGCGCCGACTGCTCGACCGCAGCGCCTGAATCAGGCGACCTCGCCCCGTCGCTTCATGTACTTGTCGACGTAGGTCTGCCCGCAGAGCTGGGCGATCTCGAACATCAGGTCGTCCGTCATCTGCCGGGGGGCGAGCGCCGGGTCCGCCCTCGACCGGTATCGCTCGGCGGGGATCGGCTCGCCGAAGCGCACCTTGATCTGCTTGCCGAAGCGGATCACGGTGATCGGATCGCTCGCCGCCTGCATCTTGTCCGTGCCGACGAGGCCGACCGGGACGATGGGTGCGCCGGTGCGCAACGACAGGCGCGCCGCCCCCGTCTTCCCCTTGTGTAGCAAGCCGTCTCGGCTGCGAGTGCCTTCCGGGAAGACGCCGAACAGGTCGCCAGCGGCCAGGACGGCGGCGGCGGCGTCGAGGGCGGCCTTGCCCGAATCGGGGTTCGCACGGTCCACAGGGATGTTGCCGAAGGCCAGGAAGGCGAAGCGGGTGGTCCAGTCGTCGACGTACTCGGACTTGCCGATGAATCGAACCATGCGCGGCAGCACGCCCATCAGGACCGTCGAGTCGTGGACCGAGAGGTGGTTGGGAGCGATGATGGCCGGCCCTTTGGCCGGTACATGCTCGATTCCTTCGACCGTCAGCCGTTCGCCGAAGCGCAACAGCAGGTCGATGGCCCCACGCGCGAGGGCGTAGAGCGGACGGCTCGGCTCGTAGGTGGCGACGGCGATGGGAGCATCATCGCGCCTCGTCGCAGATCGAGGTCAGAGCGACGGCGGCAAGGTCGAGAAGATCCGCGGCGCCGCCGGTCACGACCCATTGGCGCAGCGCAACCCGCAGCGCCGACATGGCGGCGCCGGCGATCACTTCAGGGCGGGGATCGGCCACGGGGTCGACGTCCATGCGCTCGGCCAGCGCACTGATGATCACCCGCTCCAGCCCGCGCTGGACGACGGCGCGGCTGTAGGCGGAGACGGACGGATAGGCCGCAGCCAGCTTCGCTTGGAGGAAGGTGCGCTCGGGATCGCCCGCATACGACGCAGTGAGCGTGCGGAGCGCGGCGGAGACGGCGACGAGCGGCGGCTCGTCCGCCGGACGGCCGGCGATGGCCGCACGGAATGCGCGCTCGGCCTCTTCGTCGCCGCCGTAGAGCACCGCCTCCTTGGATGGGAAGTGGCGGAAGAACGTGCGTTGTGAGACGTCGGCGGCCTCGGCGATGTCCTCGGTCGTCGTCTCGTCGAAGCCGCGCGCCGCAAAGAGGCGCGCCGCCGCCTCGATCAGGTCCTCTCGCGTCTTGCGCTTCTTGCGCTCGCGTCGTCCGATCGCTTCGATCACCTCAGCGGCTTCGACCGCCGTTCCCGTCGACATGACGGCCATACTACGACAGTGAACGCCAAATGTCAGCAACTGTATGATGTCAGCAGTTGACATCAGTTCCCTTGGCGTCCTAACGTGGTCGGGTGACGACCACCGCCGCCATCTTCGATCTCGACCGAACCGTGCTCCACGGTTCCTCGACCCCCGTGATCCAGCGCCACCTCAAATTGGCCGGCCTCGCTTCCCGGAACTTCCCCGGTGAGCGGCTGTTCCAGACCGCATATGAGCTCTTCGGCGAATCCGGTCTCGCCATGCGGGCCGCCCGCCTCCAGTCCGGCGCCACGGCCGGTTGGCGCGTCGACGAGATCGCGGCGGTGGCCGGGAAGATCGCCGACGAGCTGATTGATCAGGTCCAGTCGTTCGTGCCCGGGTTGCTCAAGGAGCATCGCAACGCAGGCCGCACCCTGGTGCTGGCTACCGCGTCGAACCTGCCGACGGTCGAGGCCCTCGCCGACCGGCTCGGCTTCGACCACGTCATCGCCACCCGCTGGGCCACCGATGGCGACATCTACACCGGTGAGCTCGACGGGCCGCGGTTGTTCGGCGCCGACAAGCGCGACGCCGTCCTCGGCTGGGCGAAGTCGCACAGCATTGACCTCGCGGGGAGCTGGTTCTACACCGACAGCCGCTTCGACGCCGACCTGCTCGGAGCCGTCGGCCACCCCGTCGCCGTGAATCCCGACGTTCAGCTGGCGATCGTGGCGCGGCTGCGGGGTTGGAAGGTGCGTCATCTCGACAAGCCCGAAGGCGTCGCCAAGATCGTCGGGCGTGAGCTGCAGGAGTGGCTGCGCCCCCTCAGCCGTCCGGGCCTCGACCCGACGGCGACCATTGTCATCGAGGGCTTGGAGAACATCCCCGCCGAGGGTGGCGCCATCCTGGCCTTCAACCATCGCAGCTACTACGACTCGACGGCCATCAGCTACGCCATCAGCCAGTCGGGTCGCAATGGCCGGTTCCTCGGCAAGAAGGAAGTGTTCGACGTGCCCGTCGCCGGGACGATCGCCAAGGCGATGGGGGGTATTCGTGTCGATCGAGGCACCGGCTCGGACGAGCCTCTCGAGCAAGCGGCCGAAGCGTTGCGAGGCGGCGACATCATCGCCATGGCCCCGCAGGGCACCATCCCGCGTGGGCCGCCGTTCTTCGACCCCGAGCTCACGGGGCGGTGGGGCGCGGCCAAGCTGGCGGCAATGACCGGTGTGCCCATCATCCCGGTTGGGCTCTGGGGCACCGACAAGGTGTGGCCGCGCAACGAACGGCTCCCGCGCTTCCCCCGGCCGGGCCAGCACAAGCCCGTCGTCACGGTGACCGTCGGCAAGCCGTTCAAGGTGAAGGCGAAAGACCCGGACGAGGCAACCCGGTCGATCATGCGCAAGATCGTGGCGGTGCTCCCGCCCGAGGCTCGCGAAAAGCGCGTTCCGACCGAGCGCGAGCTCGCCCAGTCTTACCCGTCCGGATACAAGGGCGATCCCAACCAAGAAGTCGTGCGCCGCCCCGGCCGCGACACCTGATCGGAGCGACGATGGCCGAGACCCCCAAGGCTGCGACCCCCAAGGCTGCGACCCCCAAAACGATGGACCGCCAGCGCGTGTTGGCCTTCGATCGCCGCATGTCCGATCAGGAAGCCCTGATGTGGAACATCGAGAAGGACCCCTGGCTCAACCCGAACGGCGCGGCGTTGATGGTGCTCGACCGGCCCGTCGACATCGACCTCATGGAGGCCAAGATCCGCTACGGGCTCTCGCGCGTGCCGCGCCTCCGTGAGCGCATCGTTCCGGGGCTCGGGCGACTGGCTCCGCCCGTCTGGGCGACCGATGCGGAGTTCGATCTGGCCTACCACGTTCGCCACCTCCGGCTGCCCGAGCCCGGCTCGATGCGCCAGTTGCTCGACCTCGTGACTCGGCTCTACGAAGAGCCCTACGACCGGACCCGGCCGCTCTGGATGTTCTATGCCATCGACGGTCTCGAAGGCGGCAAGGGCGCGCTGTTCTCGAAACAGCACCACGCCATCGCCGACGGGATCGGCGCCCTCCGCATGGCCGAGGTGTACACCGACCTCGAGCGCAAGGCTCCCCGCCCCCCGGTCGTCGACCTCGACGAGATCTTCGCGGCCGCCGTCGAAGCCGAGCAGGGTGAGGTGCTGGAGGCGGGCGCCGACCTGAGCGCATCCATCCTCGACACCGCGACGCGCACGCTGACCCACAACCTGCGCCGCCAAGGCGGGATCCTCACGAGGACGATCGGCGGCGTCGCCGGCTTCCTGGGCGCCCCCAGCAAGATCTCGAGCGGCGTCGGCAGCGCCGTCGGCCAGGTCCGCTCCACCCTCGACACCGCCACCGGTTCGCGTACGGTCGACGCCGGCGCGCCGCTCTGGACCAAGCGTTCGCGGCGACGCCACCTCGAGGTGCTCAGTGTCTCCCTCGACGACGCCAAGGCCGCGGCCAAGGCGATGGGCGGGTCGGTGAACGACTTCTTCGTCGCGGGTGCGGCGCTCGGTGCGTTGGCGTACCACGCCGAGCGCGACACCCCAGTCGAGGCCATCAACATGACGTTCGTCGTGAGCACCCGGACGGACAAGGCGATGGGCGGGAACTCGTTCACACCGGTGCCCCTCCAGATTCCCGGCGCCGGAGCCGAGACGACCGCCGATCGCTTTCAGCAGATCCGTGACCTCATGGCCGAGCGTCGCAGCAGTGTCAGCGGACGCGGAGCCATGAGTGCCGTCGCGGGTGTCGCCAACCTCCTGCCCACGTCGGTCACCACCCGCTTCGCCCGCCAGCAAGCGGCCAAGATCGACCTGGCGACGTCCAATCTGCGGGGAGCGCCGATGCAGACCTACGTGGCCGGCGGCAAGGTGCTGTCTTGCATCCCTCTCGGGCCGGTCGCCGGCACCGCGGCCAACCTCACCACCATCAGCCAAAACGGGTCGATGGACATGGGGTTGCTCATCGACCCGACCGCCGTCGCCGACCCGGCGGGACTCCGACGCAACATCGAAGAGGCCTTCCGTGACCTGATGGAGGCCGGCGGCATCGTCAGCTGAGCCGCGGGCGCGCTCGTGCCGTCATCCCTCGCGATGGTGAACGAGTGACTGCACGCCCGTGAGTGGCCGTCTACCGTGAAGCCGCCAGAGGCGAAGGGAGAACGGCATGGCGGACGTACACGGCTTCTGCGACGAGCGCTTCCGTGCGCTGGAGGCTTCGCTCCGAGGCAACCTCGAACGCGGGCTCGACAAGGGCGCGTCGCTGGCGGTGACCCTGCATGGCGAGCTTGTCGTCGATCTGTGGGGCGGCACGCGCGACTACGAACAGGCCCTGCCCTGGGAGGCCGACACCCTCGTGCGGGTGTTCTCTACGTCAAAAGTGGCGGTCATGATCACGACGCTGCTGCTCGTCGACCGTGGTGTGCTCGACCTCGACGCGTCGATCGCCGGCTACTGGCCCGAGTTCGGTCGGAACGGCAAAGACGGAATGACCGCGCGACAGGTTCTCGTGCACCGTTCCGGGCTCCCCGGTTTCGGGCGCTCGGTCTCGTTTGACGAGATCCGCGATTGGGACCAGGTCATGAAGATCCTGGAGGACGCCGCGCTCTGGTACGAGCCGGGGACCATCAGCTGCTATGCCCCTCAGACGTTCGGGTTCATCCTCGGTGAGCTCGTCCACCGGCTCACCGGGCTCCCGCTGGCGGAGTTCTTCCAGCAGGAAATCGCCGGTCCGCTCGACGCCGACTTCCACTTCCGGCTGGACCCGTCGAACGCCCCGGGCGTGGCGGCGCTCTGGCCTGCAGAAAACGAGACACTCGAGTTCGAGTCGGCGATGGCCGCAGCCGCCATGGGCGAGCTCGCCGCGATGGGCGAGTGGATCGACCCTGACTGCCTCCCGGTCGTCATCCCGGCCGCAAGTGGGATCACGAATGCACGGGCACTCGCTCGCATCGGGTCGATCGTGGCGTGCAGGGGAGAACTCGACGGCCGTCGCTTCCTGAGCCGGGAGATCGTTGCCGAGGCGGGCCGCGAGCAGAGCTTCGAGCACGACGCGGTGTTTGGCCCGCTTCGCCTCGGACTCGGGTTCGGGCTCGACAGCGAAGGCTTCCCCGCACCAACACCCACGACGATGCACTGGGGCGGGTACGGGGGATCGTTCTTGACGATGGATCCTGCGTCGGGCATCAGCTGCGGCTTCGCTCAGAACCAGCTCATGGAAGGCGACGGGTTCGGTGACGACCCCCGCCTCTCGACCTATTGGCGGTTGCTCGGCGAGATCTCGAACGAACTGGCCTGACGCTCGAACCAGTTCCGAAGCTCGGGATCGGAGATGCGGGCAGAAAGCGCGGCGGCCTCCGACCGCGCGTACGCCGACTCACGGGCGGCGTCATCGATGCGCCCGAGGCCCTCGCACGCGAGGGCGCGCACCGCACGCATCCGCCAGAGGATCGAGCCGAAGTTCATCGGATCAGCCAGCTCGATCCCTCGTGTCGCCGCCTCGAGTGCCGCGTTGTGGTCGCCGAGAGCGAGGTGCGCGCAGGCGACAACGTCGAGCGTGGTGGCGTGGTCGGCCAGCGCCGTACTCTCGCCCGTCGGGAGGACCAGCGCGGCCAAAGTCACGGCCGACGCTGGATCACCGTCGGCCAGAGCGACCTGCGCGGCGCTCGCCCCGCGCGGCCCCGTCCCGAACCGGGGGATGCTCGCGGGGTCCGGCACCACGCCCGCCGTCTCGGCCCGGCATTGCGCGGCAACGACCTCGAGCAACGAGCCCGCCCAGCGCTGGAACCGCACGCGTGACATCGACGTCGCCCCCTCCAGGGTCTCGGTCAGCGATGTGGCGGCCGGCCCCCATGCGCACAGGTTCATCAGGTGCACCGACCGGGCGAGCGAGGCCATGACCTTGCCGAAGGGATGGTCGTCGTCGGTGACCTCCTGGCCGATTGCGGCATCGACCTCGTCGAACCGGCCCATGTAGCTGAGCGCCATCGCTTTGATCGATCCGTACTGCACGGGGGCGGAGCCAATGAGGTCGGCGAGCTCGATCCCTCGATCGCACATGGCGACGGTCCGTTCGAACTGACCCATCACCAGGTATTCCCACATCATCCAGAAGCAATGGGCGTTCAGCTTCACGGGGTCGCGGCGCCGTTCCAGTCGTGCGAGCAGCGCCTCGGACTCCGCATGGTTGGCTCGGACGCCGCCGGCTTGGATGGAGGCGGACAAGGCGTCGAGCTCGAGATCCTCATCGCCGATCGCCTCGGCCAGCGCCCGCGCCTCGGCGACGTTGCGCTGCGCGGTGGCGGCATAGTCCGCCCAATAGTCGGTGAACCAGGTCGTGGGCAGCAGCGCCCGAACCATGTTGGTTCTGTCGTCACGGATTGCCGCAGCTGCATACGCGGCCTCGTACGCGTCGCGAGAGACCTCGGCGTGCCCAGGCCGGTCGAGCGAGAGGATGTAGTGGGCACGACCCCGCGCCAGCTGCACGGCGATCGAGAGCTCGGCGTCGTCGGTCTCGGCGGCGGCGGCCACGAGTGCATCGAGATCGTCGAGGCCTTCGCCGGCGCGGTACTGGTCGTTCAAGAGTTGGACGCGCTGGAGGCGCAGCGCCACCTCGCGAGTCCGGTCGCTCGTTCGCGCGAGCTCGCGTCTGAGCACCGCGAGCGCGTCATCCACGCGACCTGCCCCTCGGAGCGCGCTGGCTTGAAGCCTGGCGATCTCAAAGCGGCGGTCGTCGTCGACGAGTGGGGCGGCGTTGTCCAGGTGGCGCAGCGCGTCCTCGAAGGCAAGCGCGTCGATGTTGAGTCGAGCGGCGACGACCAGCGCCGTCGCGGTCCGCTCGGCCGGCGCAGCAGGGCCGGCGGACAAGAGATGATGCGCAACCTCGACTGGTGACGGCGGGCCCTGCGCCTCGATGGAATCGGCGATTCGAAGGTGGATGCGCTGACGCCGCGGGAGTGAGAGCTCGCCGACAAGGGTCTGGCGGACTTGCTCTTGGACGAAGACGTATTCCGCCGGATGGTCGACGGGCAGCTCTTCGATCAGGTGGCCGCGCCCGGCGGCCTCGAGCGCGTCGAAGCGCTCGTCGTCGGTGGCCTCGGCCACCGCGGAGAGGTGACGGAACGAGAAGGTGCGTCCGATCACTGCGGCCGACGCCAGTACCTTGCGATACGGCGGTTCGAGTTGATCCAGCCGCCGCGCTATGAGCAGCCGGATGCCCTGTGGCACTTCGGTCGCGCCAATCTCGAACCCTGAGCGCCAGTGGCCCTCGTCGTCGAACAGCCTGCCGGCGTCGCGAAGGTGCCGAAAGAGCTCCTCGACGAAGAACGGGTTGCCCTGCGTCTCGTCGATGACGAGGTCGACGAGCTCCTGTGGCGGGGCGAGGCCGGTGCGGGCCGAGAGCACCTCGCGCACTTCGTCGGCAGTAAGCAGCCGGGGCCGGACATCCACCGCGCCAACGTCCCGCAGCAGCGGGCCGATCGCCGTTGACAACGGTCGCCGCGGCTCGAGCTCGTCGTCACGGTACGTCCCGATCACGACGAGGGGCACGGCCTTCAGACGACCACCAAGGTGCCGCAGGAGCAACAAGGTGGACTCGTCGGCCCAGTGCAGGTCCTCGTAGACCAGCACCATCGGTTGGGCCTTCGCAGCCCGCTCAATGAACTCGCCGACACCGTGGAGCATGTAGCGCCGTTCCTGCTCGGGCGTGAGCTCGGGCGCCGGAGGGATGTCGTCGTAGCGCTGCCGGAGCGAGGGGAGGAGCTTGGCGACCTCGGGCGCGTTCACCCCCAGCGCGGCGCGGAATCCTTCCGGCGACGCCTGGCGCGCCGCATGTTCCAGGTGATCGATCGCCGGCTGGTACGGAGGCGGGGACTCCATGTCGAGGCAGTTGCCGGTGTAGACGACGAGGCCCATCTGCTCCGCGAGTGAGGCGGTCTCGCGGGCCAGCCGGGTCTTGCCCATGCCGGGGGGCCCACCAATCAGGGCCATACCGCCCCGACCCTCCAGCGCGGCCTCGAGAAGCATGCGTAATTGCGCGCGCTCCGCGACTCTGCCCACATACGGGGTGAGGTCGCCGTCAGCCAGGGTCGCGTGGTCGCCGTCGTCGTCGGGAACCGGGACGAGCCAGAGCCGCCACTCGGCCTCGATGCCCTTCAGCGTCGCCATGCTCTGGTCGATCAGTTCGTCGCGGGCAGTACCGAGAACGCCGTGCACCGTGTCCGACACGAGGATCCCACCAGGCGGAGCCAGCCCCTCGATCCGCTTGGCGATGATCACCGTTTCGCCGTGGAGGTCACCGTCTTCGTCGATCACCTCGCCTGTGTGGATGCCGATTCGCATCTGCACGGCGGCGTTCAGCCCGTCGCGTCGGAGGCGCCGCAATTGCAGCTGCATCTCGCGGGCGGCAGCAATCGCCCGCCGTGCCGACGCGAAGGCCGCCATCAGACCGTCGCCCATCTCCTTGATCAGCACGCCTCGGTTGGCAGCGATGACGCTTCGCGCCATCTCGTCGACCTGTCGTCCGACGGCGCGGGCGGCATCGTCACCCAGCGTCTGGTTCAGATTGGTGGACTCGACCAGGTCCGTGAACAGGACGGTGACCGTGCCCTCAGGGATGTCGAGATTGGCCATCGCGCCCACAGTCTCGCAGCGTTCCGTGAGGTGCAGCCGATCCCAAGGCGGTTCCGCCCCAAGGGCGGCGTGATGTTCCGGGCAGTGCCGTAAATCGCCCTTGGGTTCATCGCACCACTTCGCGCCGACGTTGCCAGGTTGGTGATAGGCAGCGGGCCGTGAGCGACCAGGTGCTGTCGGATCTGGAGATCGCACGTCGGCTCGCAGAGCGACCCGCGTGGACGTTGGCTGATGGCGTGCTCCATCGGGAAGTCGTGCTCGGCGACTTCAACGAGGCCTTCGCCTTCATGACCCGGGTGGCCTTGCGCGCCGCGCAGCTCGACCATCATCCAGACTGGTCGAACTCGTGGAACCGCGTCGTGCTCGACATCTCGTCGCACTCAGCTGGCGGGCTCACCAGCCGATGCTTCGCCCTGGCCGAAGCCGTCGACGACGCCCTCAGGGAGTAGGGCGGTCAGACCTCGGGGAAGGGGAAGGCGCTCATCGGACGGTGCTCCTCCTCGAGCACGAAGATCGTCCGGGTCGAACGGACGGCCTCCATCCCCTGCAGACGCACCAGGAGCACGTCTCGTAGCGCGGCGATGTCGGGCACACGCACGAGCAGCACGAAGTCGGAGTCGCCGCTCGTCAGCGCGACCCATTCGACTCCCGGAAGACCGGCGAGGTCGGCACGGATCGTCTTCCAGCTGCCCTGCTCGACGTCGACGCTGATGAGCGCGGCCACGTCGTAGCCGAGCGCGACCGGGTCGGGCCGAGCCGTGAAGCCCTCGATGGCGCCGGTGGCCCGAAGGCGATCGAAACGGGAGTAGGCCGTCGCCCGGGAGACGTTCGCCCGCACCGCCAGCTCATTGACCGACACCCGTCCGTCGGCGATGAGCTCGGCCATGAGGCGGCGGTCGACATCGTCGAGCGGGCGGTGGCCGGGCGACGGACGTCCAGCCGGCCCGGAGGAAGCATCGGGGTTGCCAGACATTTCTCCCCTCTTCACCATGCTGTGCGTCTGAATGTCTCGAACTCGTCCAAGTGCTTGAGCATCCGTCCGGAAGAGAGGATCGTTGGCCCCATGATGTCTCCGGCATCGACCGATGGCAAGCACGTGCTCCCCGATGACCATCCCGGCTTCCACGACGCCGACTACCGCCGCCGACGAGCGGAGATCGGCCGGCTCGGTGCGGCCTACGTCGCCGGCGCCCCCATCCCCGACGTCCACTACACGGCCGCCGAGGACGAGGTCTGGCGCACGGTCTCGACCGAGTTGGGGGCCAAGCACCGCCGCTTCGCCTGTCGCGAGTACCTCGATGGCGCGACCCGCTTGGTGCTGCCGACCGACCGGGTGCCACAGCTTCGCGAGGTCGACGCACACGTGCGCTCACTGACCGGGTTCGCCATCCGTCCGGTGCCGGGTCTCGTGCCGACGCGGCAGTTCTACGGCGCCCTCGCCGAGCGGGCCTTTCTGTCCACGCAGTACATCCGTCACCACTCGACGCCGCTCTACACACCCGAGCCCGACATCGTCCACGAGATCGTCGGGCACGCCAACTCGCTGGCCGACGATCGCCTCGCCGACCTCTACGAGTCGGCCGGGAAGGCATCGCTGCGGGCCGAGACCGAGGAGTCGCTGGCCTTCTTCAGCGGCGTGTTCTGGTTCACGCTCGAGTTCGGTGTCGTGTTCGAGGACGCCGAGCTGAAGACGTACGGCGCCGGCCTGCTCTCGTCGTTCGGCGAGATCGAGGCCTTCCGTGACGCCGACGTCCGGCCGTGGGACCTCGCCGCCATGGGCACCCTCGCCTACGACATCACGCAGTACCAGCCGGTGCTCTTTGCGGCCCCTTCGTTCGCGGCACTTGCCGACGACCTGGGGGCCTTCTTCGAGGACTTCGACGCCGACTCCCCCGCCCGCCTTCTCTCCGGAGCTCATCGATGAACGACCTCTTGACCTCCGAATCCACGAGCACCACCACGGCGCCGTCGTCGCGCCTGAGGGGCTGGGACTGCATCGAGCTGTGGGTCGGCAACGCGCGGACGACAGCGGGTTTCCTGGTGTCGTCGTTCGGCTTCCGATGCACCGGCTACGCCGGGCCCGAGACCGGCGTGCGCGACAAGGTCAGCTACGTGCTCGACCAGGGTGCGATCCGACTCGTCGTCACCGGCGCACTGTCGGCCGACTCGCCCGTGGCCGCCCACGTGCGGGCCCACGGTGACGGTGTGCACGACCTCGCCTGGCAGGTCGACGACGCTGGCGCGGCGTTCGCCGCCGCCGTCGCGCGGGGGGCGCGCCCCGTGCGTGAGCCCTGGGCGGTCGACGACGAGCACGGATCGCTGGCGCTGGCCACGGTGGCGACCTACGGCGAGACCCAGCACACCTTCGTCGACCGCCGCGCCTACGGCGGCCCGTCGCTGGCTCCGGGTTACGCCACCGACGATCTGCTCCCCGATCCGGTCGGTCCCGTGGTGGGGCTCAACGCCATCGACCACGTGGTCGCCAACGTCGAGCAGGGCTCGCTCGACCAGTGGGTGGCCTTCTACGAAGACGTCCTCGGCTTCGCCCAACTCGTCCACTTCGACGACGACCAGATCTCTACCGGCTATTCGGCGCTCATGTCGACCGTCGTGTGGGACGGCAGTCGGATCGTGCTCCCGATCAACGAGCCCGCAGACGGGCGCAAGAAGAGCCAGATCCAAGAGTACGTCGAGGCCTACGACGGCCCCGGGGTGCAGCACATCGCACTGGCCACCAACGACATCGTGGCCGCCGTCGCTGCGCTGCGTTCCCGCGGCGTGCGATTCATGCGGGTGCCGGCGACGTACTACGTCGAGGCCCGGGCTCGGCTCGCCGGCGTCGACTTGGCCTGGGACGAGCTCGAGCGACTGAACATTCTCGTCGATCGCGACGACGACGGGCACTTGCTGCAGATCTTCACCGAGACGATCACCGACCGCCCGACGGTGTTCTTCGAGATCATCCAGAGAGCCGGCGCCAAGGGCTTCGGCGAGGGCAACTTCAAGGCCTTGTTCGAGGCCATCGAGCGCGATCAGGACCGGCGCGGCAATCTCTGATGGCCGCGGGAGGCGACTCGTGGGCGCCCATACCGGACGGGTCGGGCTTCACCCTGGCCGCCCTCCCCTACGGCATCGCAGGCCGCCTCGGTGGGCGGCCCCGGATGGTGGCGCGCATCGGCGACGCCGTGCTTGCCGTCGGTGACGTGCTCGGCGACGACCATGACCGCTCGGCCTTCGAGACCGACTCGCTCAACGCCTTTCTCGCCCTCGGCCCGCAGAAGTGGGCCTCGGTGCGCGGCCGCATCACCGACCACCTCACCGATCCGACCAACGAACGGCCCCTCGATGCGATCGACGACGTCGAACTGCGCCTGCCCGTCGAGATCGGCGACTACGTCGACTTCTACTCCTCGATCGAGCACGCCACGAACCTCGGTCGGCTGTTCCGTCCCGGTGGGGAGCCGCTGCTGCCGAACTGGCGCCACCTGCCGGTCGGCTACCACGGGCGATCGGGCACCGTCGTCGTGACGGGCACGCCAGTGCGCCGTCCTGCGGGACTGATGCTCGATGGCGATCGAGTCGTGCGTCGCCCGACGGAGGCCCTTGACATCGAGATCGAGGTCGGGTTCGTCGTTGGCGAAGGCAATCCCGACGGCGCACCCATCGCGCCAGACGATGCCGCCCGCCACGTGTTCGGCGCCGTCCTCGTCAATGACTGGTCAGCGCGTGACATACAGGCGTTCGAGTATCAGCCACTCGGCCCATTCCTCGGCAAGTCCTTCCTCACAAGCATCTCGGCGTGGGTCGTGCCCCTCTCCGCCCTCGAGCCATTCCTGATCGCCCCGCCGGCGCAGGCGCCCGAGCCCGACGTCGCGCTGCGAGCATCACAGCCATGGGCCCTCGATCTCGATCTGGCCGTCGAGCTGAATGGCTCGACCATCTCGCAGACCTCGTTTCGCCACCTCTACTGGACCTTCGCCCAGCAGCTCGCTCATCTCACCTCCAACGGCAGCACCACCCGTGCGGGCGACCTCTTCGCCTCGGGCACCGTGTCCGGCCCGGGACCCACCGAACTGGGCAGCCTCATAGAACTGACGCAGCGAGGCGCCAGTCCGGTCACCCTGGCCGACGGCCGTGAGCGCTCGTGGCTCGACGACGGCGATACCGTCGTGCTGCGCGGGTCGTGCGGGCAGGGTGCGGACAAGGTGGGCTTCGGCGAGGTCGTCGGCACGGTCGTCGCCGCCACAACGAAGGGACAGTCATGACCTACTACCGAAGCGTCGGTGACGTGCCCCGCAAGCGCCACACCGTCGCCCGTGACGCAGGCGGAGAGCGCCTCTTCGAGGAGCTCATGGGCGCCGACGGGTTCTCGGGACCGTCGTCGCTGCTCTACCACCGGCGTTCGCCGAGCGCGCTGCTCGCCGTCGAGGACGTGGCAGACGACCGGGCCAAACTGCGGAGCAACCATCCGGTCGCGCCACTTCACCTACGGTCGGGCGAGGTCGAGGTCGGCAACGACGCTGTGACCGGACGCGTCGTGCTCCTGGCCAACGACGAGGTGTCGCTCGCGGTCGCCGGCGGACTGCGATCGAGTCCGCTGTTTCGCGACGCCGTCGGCGACGAGCTCGTCTTCGTCCATCGGGGCGCAGCTCGGCTCGAGTCCGTGTTCGGCATTCTCGACGTGACCGCCGGCGACTACGTCGTCATACCGACCTCGACGACGCATCGTTGGGTGCCGGACGGCGGCGGCGAGCTGCGACTGCTCGTGGTTTCCTCCGTCGGGCACATCCGCCCACCCCGCCGTTACCTGTCGACAACGGGCCAGCTGCTCGAACATGCGCCGTACTGCGAGCGCGACCTGCGCGCACCAACCGGGCCGCTCGTCGTCGACGCCGCCGAGCTCGACGAACCGATCGACGTCCTGGTGCGAACGCATTGCGGGATGTCGCGTCACCGCCACGCCACCCACCCCCTCGACGTCGTCGGTTGGGACGGCAGCCTCTACCCCTACGCCCTCTCCATCCACGACTTCGAGCCGATCGTCGGCAGCATCCATCAGCCGCCGCCGGTACATCAGACCTTCGAGGGCCCGGGCTTCGTGGTGTGTTCGTTCGTGCCCCGGCCGCTCGACTTCCACGCTGATGCCGTGAAGGTGCCCTATCACCACGCCAATGTCGACTCAGACGAGGTGCTGTTCTACGCCGACGGCAGCTTCTTGAGTCGCGCCGGAAGCGGGATCGGCGTGGCCTCGATGACGGTGCACCCCGCCGGCTTCGTGCACGGCCCCCAACCCGGCAGCTGGGAACGTTCCGTCGGCGCCACCCGCACCGAGGAGTTGGCCGTCATGATCGACACCTTCCGCCCGCTCCGTCTTTCGGCGCCCGCCGACGCCGTCACCGCCGGCGACTACCTCACGTCCTGGTCGCGCCACCCCTCCTGATTCAACGCTTCGGATTCAGCGTCGCCGCCATGCAAGCCGGGACCGGCGGCAGTGATATGCCACCGGTGACCGGGGTCGTGCGCCCGGTTACGTAGGGGTGTTGGCGCCACTCCTCGGGTCGATGATGACCTTGGCGTGGGTCTCAGGGTTCGCGAGGGCGTCGAAGGCGTTGGCGACACCTGCGAGGCCGACGGTGCCGGTGATGATGGCCGACGCATCGATCTTCCCGTCGGCGAGGAGGTGGAGGGTGTCACGGAACTCGAGTGGCCCGTAGCCAACCACGAAACGAAGGTCGATCTCCTTGTTGATCGCCATGACGGGCCGGAACCGGTCGGGTTCCATGCAGACGCCGGCGACGACGACCCTGGTGCCAAGGGGCGCATCGGTGATGATGCCGTCGATGATGCCGGGGACGCCGACGCACTCGAACACGATCGGCCGCTTGGGTGCCGTCGCGCCGAGCTTGTCGAGCGCGCCGATCACGATGTGCCAAGGGATGGGGAGTTTCTGGAGGCCCTTCATCGCTTTAAGTCCTCCGGCCGCTCCTTGGGCGATGGAGGTGGTGTAGCCGCGATCACCGAGTGCCTCGTAGGGCGATTCGGCAGCGGGGTCGACGACCACGGTGGCGCCGCACGCGGTGGCGAGCGCGCGCCGGCCTGCGGAGTAGTCGCTGGCGACGATGGTCTCGATGCCTTTGGTCTTGAGCAGGCAGATGATGGCGAGCCCCACGGGCCCGCAGCCGATGACGACCGCGGCGTCCTTCTTGGTGATCTGGCTTCGGTTGACGGCGTGGTGGCCGATGGCCAGAGGTTCGGTGATGACGGCGATGTCGGGGGCCAGGCCGTTGGGGACGGGCATGGTGAACGCCTCCTCGACGAGCACCCGTTCCGCGTAGGCCCCGGGGGCGGAGGCCGAGAGACCGATGGCGTGCATGCCGTTGGGCATCTTTACGAGCGGGAGTGCCACGACCGGCGTGCCTGCCTTGAGCTTCTTCGACGCACCGGGCCCGTGGTCGGCGACGGTGCCGCAGAACTCGTGACCGAACACGACCTGCTCATGGGCGCGAGCGAACCCGTCGTAACCCGCTTCGGCCAGCACGTCGGCCTGGGCGTCGGCGTGGTGGCGGGCGTGGAGATCCGAGCCGCAGATCCCGCAGCCCGTGACGTCGAGGACGAGTTGGCCCGGACCAGGAGTGGGGTCGACCAAGTCGACGACTTCGAGTTGTCCGTTCTCGCAGGCGACGGCCCTCATGACGGCAGCATCGAGTCGTCGAAGTCGGGCAGCGGCTTGATGAAGGGGTCGAGGAGCTTCCGGCTTTGATCGACGGTCAGGACGTCCGCAGGATCGAGCTTGAACAGACCAGCCTCTGCGGTGTCGAACTCCCACACGTCCTCACCGAGCAACCGGCCGCGATCGTCGTAGGGCCACAGCATCATGATCTGGGACTTCTTCAGATACATCGCGCCGGGATCGACATCGAGCCCAGCGGCCGCCAGCTCCGAGCCCAGTGTTTGCTGGTAGCCGATGCCGCGGCCGACCACCATGTGGTCGCCGACGGCGACGTCCTCGTCCGAGACGTAGAAGACGCACTGGTTGGTGTTGGTCCAGTGGCCGTAGAGCATGCCAACCTGGTCCTTGCCCGTCAGGGTGAACGGCTCACGCCCCGCCACGTTGAACCGGTAGTGCGGTTCGTCGACGGTGAGGTCGGGGTCGAGGATCTCTTCCCACCGACCCGCTGACTCCAGGTAGCGGTGTCGGAGGTAGGCCTCGAGGAGGTAGCGGTGCCGTCGGTTGGTGGTGTGTTCGAGCACCTTCTCGACCGCCTCGTTCTGGCGGGTGATGTCGAGGCGGCTCATGTCGATCTCTGATGCCATCCCTTTATTATATGCATGGTCAACAGCTTGTTGCTAGATCGGTCAGTAACAGCAATGGTGTGCGGATGGCACGCGCAGCAGAACCCACGACGAAGCCGGACGGGTCTGCGAGGCGGCGGCTGGCCGTTGAAGATCGACGGTCGGAGCTGATGGCGGCGTGTCTGCACCTCATCGGGACGCGGTCGTGGGACGAGGTCACCATGGCGGACGTGGCCGAGGCCGCCGGTGCATCGAAGCCGCTGCTGTACCACTACTTCTCGACCAAGACCGACCTCTACGTCGCCACCGTCCGTTGGGCCGCCGACCAACTCGGCGGGGCCACACGACCCGATCCGGCCTTGCCCCAACCGGCGCGCCTGCACCAGGCGTTGCGCGCGCACTTGGACTGGATCGACGACAACGCCGACACCTATCGCGCCGTTCTCCACGGCGGAATGAGCGGGCATCCCGACGTGCGCAGAATCGTCGAAGAATCACGCTGCGATGTCGCCCACCGCCTCGCCGAAGGCTTCGGACTCGCAAGCCCGACCCCAGCCCAACGCATCGCTCTCCGGGGCTGGGTCGGCTTCCTCGACGCCGCCTGCGTCGACTGGCTGATGAGCCGAGACATCTCGAAGGCGGACCTCGTGCGCCTCCTCGCCTCGTCCCTCACGCAAGGGCCGCTACGCGCGGCCGCTGCGGCCGCCGGGTAGCGAAGCCACCGCTGCGGTTCGGGTGTTGTCGCAGGTGAGCTGGCGCACGTCTTGCTACCTGTTGTTACGGCGAACCACCTGTTATCACCTCTTCCTTGATTTCCTGATTGGATTTGTCGCCGCTCAGATCTGACGATGGTGACGGGACCGGATCCGAGACCCCGACCATCTCGGCGGGGTCGCCCGTGATGATCTCGATGGCGCCCCAATCCGTTACGACAGCGACCGTTGCGCCGATGTGGGTGCCGCCCGCACCAGCGGCGCAGAACTCGTCGCCCACTACTCGATCCCAACCGCCGCCCACCCCGACGCACACCGTGGAGCGAGCGCACCGCAACGAACAAGCCCGCTACTGACCACCTCAGGTCCTCACCGGGATCGGACAACATCGCCTGCAGGCGCCTCACCCAGCTCGACACGCCGCCCTCGCCGTCCAACAGCTCGACGTTAGGGGTCCCCCAGCGGTCAGCCGAGCACCCTGGCGGCGTGCGCAGCGGCCAGGGTGACGGCCACGATGATAAGGGCGACGTAGGAGCGCCCCGTCAGTTTCGGGATGCGCAAGGGGCTGACCATGAGCCCGGCCAACACGGCGCCGCCGACGCCGAGGGCAACTCGAAGGTCCGAGGGCCGGAGCGGCCCGTCGAGGAGCATCAACGCCACGAAGGAGATGATGGCCAGGTCCGTCGGCAGGCCGGTGTAGGTGCCCGAGGCTTCGTCGAGACCGTGGACGTTGAAGTAGCTGAGGCGAAGGGCGGTGGCCATGGCGAGCAGCACGGCCACGGTGACGTATGCCAACTGGAAGCGGCCATACGACACGATCACGACGCCGAGCGCAGCCCCTGCCGAGACCATGTCCGCCAGAGAATCCATGTTCGCCCCGAACGCACCTTGCTCGGCCGTGCGCCCCGACGTCCGTTTGGCCACCGGGCCGTCGACCACATCGAATACGAAGCTCCCGACCAGGCAGATGGCGGCTTCCGCAAATTGGCCCCGGACGGCAAGCGTGATCGCCAAGACGCTCGTTGCCAGCCCGGTGAGCGTGAGCAGATTTGCCGCGTCGACGACGTGGGACAGGATCGGTGAAGGCGGCGAACCCACTTCGCCGCCCGGGACGGGGGTCGGCGAGGCGCTCAGGACCGGTCCAGCCCGAGTTGCGAGAGGGCGTCGACGAGGCGCCGGTTCTCCGGCGCAGTGCGCGACGCGATGCGGAGGTAGACCTCTGCGTCGGGCATCGTCTTCGACGCGCAGTCCTTGATCAGGATGCCGTGTTCGACGTACATCCTCCTTGCGAGCGCCGGCCCCGTGATGCCGGGTGTGGTGATCTTGCAAAACACGAAGTTCGCGTCGGGCCGAATCGGGGCCAGGCCTGGCAACTCGCAGAGTGCGACATAGAGGTCCTGGCACGTGTCGCGCACCACCTCGCAGCTGGCTGCGAACTCGCTGCGGTAGCGGCCCACCCGTCGCAAGAACGACTCCGCCAAACCGTTGAGGTTCCAGATGGGGAGCTGGGCACGGACGGCCCCGGCGAATGCGTGGTCGCCGGTGAGGAGGTAGCCGAGACGAAGGCCGGCGACGCCGAACACCTTGCTCATGCTCTTGATGACGACCAGGTTCGCATGGTCGGCGACGTCGCCCTCGACGCTCGCCGTCCGGCCGGCGCGGGAGAACTCGATGAACGATTCGTCCACGATCAGCCGGCACTCATGCGTTGCGAGGCGACGCGCCAGCTCGAGGATCTCCCCACGCCCCACGGAGAGCGCCGTCGGGTTGTTCGGTGTCACGAGGACGGCTGCGTTGGATCCGGCTCGCCGGGCCGACTCGGCGAACGCATCGAGGTCGAGATCAAAGGTGGCCGGATCGAGAGCGACGCGGTCGAGCTGTTCCGGGCGCAACACGTTTTCGTACTCGTTGAAGGAGGGGACGGAGATCGTCATCTTGTCGATGAAGGACTGGCCCAGCACCTTGATCAGCTGCGCCGCCCCGTTGCTGACGACCATCCCGGCCGGGTCGGTCCCCGTCCACTGGGCGGTGAGGCGGTCGAGCTCGATCTGGCCGACCGGGTAGTTGGTGATGATGTCGAGGAGCTCCTGGCGAAACCCGTCGAGCATGGCCTGTGGAGGGAAGTGCAGGTTGTAAAGGTAGGAGTGGTCGACGACGCCGTACCGCCAATGTGACCCGTGGAGAGTCTGTATCCGGTCAAATTGGCGGTCGCGGCTGAGGAACATGAACTCGGCGATCTCGAGGTCGCGGGGATCATCGAGCTCGTACCAACGACTGCTCGAGACATCAACGGCGACAAGGTCTGGAAACGAGCCATCGGCCACCAGGTCTCGAAACACCGTCTCGTAATAGGCGTAGACGTTGCCGAGCTCCACTTGCCGACACAACTCGGGAACGATCAGGCCGCGGAGAACCTCGGCCCGGAGTAGGTAGATGTTGACCGTCTTGTGCAGGTCGACTCCGCCGAGGCCGCCGCCCAGATCCGCACCCAGGATGAACGACGTGACGAGCCCATTGTCGTCACGACGCACGACCGTGCCCGAGAAGTCATCGTTGTCAGGGGCCACGGCCATGCTGCTCCCGGCCTGTTCGCACAGGCGCACCACGACGTCTCTGTCGAAGACCACATCGCCCTCGAGCAGGAGGATGTCCTCGTCGCAGTACAAACGGGCATCCCAAAGCGAGCGAAGGTTGTTGGTCGACTCGTACGACGGAGCGTCGACGTAGACCATGTCGATGCCCTCGAATCTGGCCCCGACCCTCCGGCGGACTTGGGCCGCTTCGTGTCCGACAACGACGACGGCTTCGGTCACCCCTGCGGAAGCCAGCACCCGCAGGGCACGAAAGAGAATCGGCACACCGTTCACCTCGACGAGGCACTTGGGCACGTCGGTCGTGAAGGGCAGCATGCGGCTTCCGACCCCAGCGGCGAGGATGACGGCGCGGCGCACGGGGTGTGGCCTGTGCGCGTCGGCCTGCGTGACCGGCTCGGTCGCGTCATCATTCACCGTCTGAGTCACGAGCCCCCCGGGCTGTCGATGGCACGACCTCGCCACCGATACACCGCCGAGGCAACGGAGAAGCGCTCCTGCGCCTATCTTACCGAAGCATGTCAATGCGACAGCGCTCCCTCTGCACGGAGTCGTCGTGAACGCAGACCGGTAGAACGGCTCGATTCGGATGTCACGACGTCGGCGTGATGAGAACGGCCTTGACTACGAGGTGGTACGGACCTTTTGGGAAAACGCCGCCGACGAGGCGGCATCGGCTTCTTACATGGCGCACGAGCAGGGCCTGCCCAGGGATTGCCTAGAGCTTCGGTTTTCACTTGAGCGGGCGGTGGTCGAACGATGGTTTGCGGAACTGGGCCCCACGGCCTCGGTGCTCGATGTCGGGTGCGGCGCCGGCGCCTGGACAGAGCTGTTCGCAGGGCGATACCAGCGCGTCGTGGGCGTGGACGCGAGTTCGGGCATGCTGGCCGCCGCTCGGCGGCGGCTGGCCGGGCAAGGCAACGTAGAACTGAAATTTGGGAACGCGCTGACCGTTCCCCTCGAAGGGGAGTTCCAGGGCGTTCTCGTCGGGGGGCTGTTGATGTACCTCAACCGAGCCGACGCTGTCGCACTGCTCGTCCGCCTTCGCGAACTCGCGCCCAAAGGTCGGATCATCCTTCGCGAATCGGGAGTTCGTTCCGGAACAGAGGTGCAAAACGGCCCGTACCAGGTGGTGTATCGATCGGTGCAGGAGTACGAAGCCATGGCACGTGAGGCCGCCCTGCGCGTCGTGACCGTCGAGCGGAACCGGGGCTACGCACAGATGGAGATCGCCGTCGTATTGGTGAACCTCCTTCGACGTGTGCCGCTCGTCGCACGGCGCGATGCGGCTGTCGTCGGTGGACCGCTGTGGCGTCTTCTGCGGGCCACCGCGCCCATCACCTTGGAGGCGCTGCCCCGAGCGATCGAGTCCGTTGGCCTCAACTGGCCGCACCTGACCAACCACTTCCTGCTTCTCGAACCCGTCCTCGCTGACAGCCCAACAGAGCGCCAGATGCTCGCTGACACCACCGCCCATGATCCGTAGAGCGATGCTCAGCCTTCTGTGACCTGCGGTCTCGTACGTTGTCGCGGGTCAGCGACCGCACGTATCTCGGCGAAGAACGCCACGTGTCCCGCTATAGGGGCGACGTGGGAGTGCGGGTCGTCGTAAACCAGACGTCGTCGAGTGGCCAGGTTGGCGGCGTCAACGAGCAGGTCGATACAGCCGACCTCCTCGCCGAATCGGTCGGCCACCAGGCGCCATACGAAGCGTTTGGGGCGCCCGCTGTGCCGTCGTCACCAACCCGGATCGGAAAGCCGTGGGATCATGAGCCCGTGATCCCGTCCGGCGCACGGCTGCACCGAATCGCCAATCGTCGAAGGAGCTTTACGCCATGTCACCAGAAGAGCCCCACTCCCCGTCGCCGATCGTCAATCAGTTCGTCCGGTCGCTCGCGCGAGTTCTACCTGAGGAGGAGCGGGTCGGGCTTTCGGCGTTCGACTCCGCCGTTGCCGGAACGACGAGCGACGGCGACCTGCGCCGCGCCTGGCGCTGTGCGGAGTGGGCGCTCCAGCTCGCTGGTCATCCTGACGAATCGAAGGTCGACCGACTGGCCCATGAGATCCAGGGGGCGTACCGCCTGCTGAAGGACTCGATGTACGGTTTCGCGTTCGGGGCGGCGTTTCACGACGGTGTCGGGCCGGGAACCGACGTGCAGATCCAGTGGGTGGAGCGGGCGGTGGCCGTTGCCAAAGAAACCGGCGCCTCGCTCGGATGGGATGCCGTCCCCTGGCAGGCCCTGCTGGAGGAGCTCATCACGACGTCCTCAGTGGAGCGCGGGTAGGGACAACACCGGCTAGCACGTCGGATCTCGGAGGACCTGATGCACCCTCTCCGTCTGCCGTCCGCTGTGGGCGGTGGCTTGACCCGAAAGGGGACGTCGGTAGGGTGGGGTCAAGCCATCCACCTCGCCGCCCGACCCTTGCTTCGGCTCGGACGTCGGTACGGAGCCTCCGGAATTGTCGGCAGACTCCCGAGCATCGAACAGAGGGAGGACTGCCGATGTCTTTGTTGCCGTCGCATGCCAGCGAGCGTCTTCAGGAAGTTGCCTCGTGACGAAGCAGGGGCAACCTCCGCTTCTCTACCGATGTCCAAGGCAACTCTCGACATTCCGCTCCGCGCCCTCTTTCGTGTCGACGTTCAGGGCCTTGAGCATGTTCCCGATGGACGAGGCGCAGAACGAGGCGCAGAACGAGGCGCAGGTTCGTGGCGGGACGGGTCTGGATTCCTGAAGAATTCGTCGCCGCTCAGATCTTGACGATGTCGAGCGCGCTGCCAAGGAACAGATCGTCCTCCTGCTGCAGCTGCAGAACTTCGACGCGGCGACGCCAGAGTGGCAGACATTGCAGACCGCCCTCATTGAGTACGGCTACGGCGTCTTCATGGCGTGGACGAAGGCCGGCGTCGTCAGGAGGATGGCGTCGCAGCACGGCGGGGGCCGCGGCGTCTACGGCCTGGAGAAGGTCCCTGAGGCGTTCCGCCTCGAGCGGCCACCGTCGCCGTGGTGAACCCGCGCTTCGTGACCTGGATGCGCTTGCCTGTCAACGGGTCGCGCCCGACCGTCGCCTTGAAGTACCACGAGCCGTTTCCAGCCCGGTAGACGCCCTCTACATTGGGCATTGAGAACCTCCGTGAGAACCAGTTGTTCTGGACCCCGGTTCTCAAACGGTTCTCACGGCGGGGACGACCGGTTGTGCTGGGGAGGCAGATTCACCTCCGACCTGCACTTATGCTGTGCTGCGCGCTCGGAGGGATTCGAACCCCCAACCTTCTGATCCGTAGTCAGATGCTCTATCCGTTGAGCTACGAGCGCTGGCTTTTGGTGCTTTGACCTGCGGTTTTGTGTCCGGAGGGCAGCCTAAAACGATAGCACAGCGCTCAGACGGCAGGCTCCAGAGACTTGCGTTGCGCCTGGGGGTCGATCAGTCGTGTCGTCTCCTTTCGACGTGGTCATCGCAGAGGGATGCCTGTCCGGTGTTCCTGTTGTTCCCGGACATTGGCGGACTACTCCGTCACCTCGAGGCGGTGCTTCGGTTCCTCGTCGGCTGGGTGAATCCTCGCTGATCCCTCTGCGCCGAATCGAACGACGTAGGCCGACGCCAGCTCGGCCTTCGACCGAACATCGAGCTTGTCGAACACATGTGCAACGTGGGTCTCCACGGTGCGGCGCGACACATAGAGGCGTTCGCCGATGACGCGGTAGGTGAGTCCGCGCGAGACCAGTTCGGCGACTCGTAGCTCGGACTTGGTGAGGCTCCCCCAACCAGTCAGCGGACGAGGCGACGGTGGGGTCTTGCGCGACAACCCCGCCTCACGCAGGCGACGCGCGAGGCGCATGAGATCGCGTTGGCCGCCCAGGGCTTCGTAGACCGAGGTCGCACTGTCGAAGAGTTGTTGCGCCTGCGTCTCGTCTGAACGTACGAACGCGGCGGCGGCGTCTTCGTCGGCGCGCGCAGCCTCCACCGGCCGACCGAACCGTCGATACAACGCCGCAGCTTCGAGCAGGTCTGCACCTGCGCCCTCGATCAAGGCGAGGCAGTGCTTGGCGACGGCTACTGCGATGTCGCCGCCTCGTGGTACCAGGGCTTGCACGACGGATGCGACCTCCCGCCCCAGCGGATCGTCACCGGACAGGACTGCGTGGCGAACGAGGTCGGCGGCGTAGAGCTTTTGCCACACACGGACCCCCGCTTGGTCGTCCTTCCGCCAGGCCTCGGCGAGCAGTTGGCGGCCCTTGTCCAGATCGCCTTCGACCTCGGCGGTCACCGACGCCACCCAGGTACCGAGCCCCGCCGACGATGCCATGGTCCGGCTGTGCACTAGCCATTCCCGCGCAGCATCCAGCCGTCCGCGTTCCGCCTCGATCAGCGCCGCGACCCCGAACAGGCTGTCCGAGATGCGCGGACCTGACTCCTCGGTGCGGCAGCGCGAGGTCTCGAACTGAGCCAGGGCTTCGTCCCACTCGCCGGCCAACCAGTAGGCGAAGCCCGCGCCGGCGTCGATCTCTGGGAAGGCATGCGATGCAGCGGAACCGATGCGGTGCAGCGATTGTCGCCACCCTGCGTCGCTGCCGTCGCTTCCGAGGACCAGGGTGGCCCCGTCCATCGACTGGGGTGGAAGGCCGACGTCCTTGGTCAACTCCTCCCAACGGTGGGCAATCGCCGGCCCTGCCTCGTTCTCGCCCCGCGACCACGCGACGAGCCCCCGGCAGACGGAGAGCCAAAAGTCGACGATTCCGTGCGTGTCGTCAGGATCTTGCGCGTAGTGGGCCAGGACTTGCGCTTCGTCCTGTTCGTCGCCGGCGACGAAGCTCAGGAGACCGTCAGTCACGCGCTCTGCGGTGTCGGGATCGCCGAGGAGGCACCGGGCCCCGACGATGGCGACGGCCATCGCAATCTGGATACTGCGTGGTCGCGGCGTCGCGAACGCGACACGCTCCGCTTCATTGACATCGCCGGCGAGCGCTCGGCCAGTCACCAGCGCCTCCTCCGTCACCCACCGAAGCAGGTTGGGCAAGGGCTCGCGCAGCATGGCATGGGCACGATCGAGTCGCGCACTTCCGGGTTGGGCGGCACCGTAGGTCGCCACCAGGACGCGACGCTCCAGGAGGCTCTCGTGGTTAGGGGGCGTCAGCGCGACCGACCGCTCCCGCAACTCGAGACTCGTGCTCCGGTCGAGTGCATAGGTCGCGATCGCCGCCCTCCACAGCCAGTCCGACGCGACCGCGTCCGGTCCGTCGACACCGAGTTCGAAGTGCCGCGCCACGCGCGTGACGTCCGCGGTCGGTTCCGCTGCAAGAATTGCTCCGGCGTCGGTGTGAAGCACTCGCCGGTGCGGCTCGGGGGTGTCAGCGTAGGCAGCCTCGTGGATGAGGTCGTGGCGAAAGCGGAATCCATCGGATGTGGCGATCACGACGCCGCCGTCTATCGCAGGCTGGAGCAGCGGCATCAGCTCCAGAGCCGGGCGACGCGCCACTGCGGTGAGCTCGCCCAGAACGAACGACGCCCCGAGTATGGCGGCGGTGCGGAGGAGCTCGATCGTCTCGGACGGAAGCAGCCCGAGCCTGTGCACGATGGTCAAGGGAAGGGACGGGGGCGCCGACGAGTCCGGCACGTCAGCTATGCCGTTCGCTCGAGTGAGATCGCTGCCCAGCCCCTCGACGAACTCGGTGACGTAGAGCGGGTTGCCCGACGCACCCCGGACGCGGGCCGACAGCGCGGGCCCAAGCCGCGCGTCCACGAGCTCCTCGACGATCTCCTCCACGGCGGCATCGGGGAGCGGGCCGAGCCGTATCTCCACTCCTCCCTCATCAGCGAGCGATCTGAGCAACGCCTCGAGGTTGGACGAACGGGGTGACAGTCGCCGGGTGCAGAGCAGGGACGTGTTGAGCGGGCCACGCTGCCGCGCAAGACGGCCCAGAAGCGACAAGGTCGCCGCGTCGGCCCAGTGGATGTCTTCGAGGACGAACACCACGGGGCCCTCAGCGCTCGCGCGCTCGAACAGGTCGAGGAAGTGGTCGGCGACGGCGAACTGGCGGGTCGAGTCCAGGCTCGCAAGCTCTTCGTCTGGCGACCTGACAATCGACGGCACCAGCTCATGGCTCCGCACCTCGAACGCGTCGAGCAACGGACCGAACGGACGCTCGCGCTCGAGCTCACACGCTTTGCCGACCAACACCCGAAGACCGGTGGCGACATAGGTGGCTGTCTCGACCAGGCGCGACTTTCCGATGCCTGCTTCACCCTCGACGATGACCGCAAATGGCGTGCCGGCGGTGGCGCCCTCCAAGGCCGCCGTGAGCTGACCCAACTCGGACGTCCGCCCACGGAAGCCAACCCGTCGCGACCGCACCTCCGAACGCTAACTCCCCGAGCGCGACATATCCGTAGATCTACGGATGTGAAACGGAGGCGATCTGGCCAGATTGTCAGTGGGTCCGAAGGGCGGACCAGGACCGCTCGGGAGACAAAGATGCCGGGTTCTGTTTCTGCATCCACACCTGATTCGTCGGGCCGCTTGCTGATCGTTCTTCGTCGAGCAGCCAAAAGGGCGGACTGCTCGACGAGCTCGACCAGGCCGAGGCCCGACGGATCAGGGACCTGCTGTTCGACGCCATGGCCCTGAAGCGGGAGGGGCCCATGACGCCGGGGGGCTGGCGAGCGGTGAGGTGCGACCTGCCGAGCCGCTCGCCTCTCCACCCGGCCGTCGACAAGTACGGCCAACACGGAAGTCTGGCCCCGAGCACCCCGCCTTTGCCGCGGCCGGACGACGCTCAGGCGCTCGTACGCGGCGTTTCCTGGGCGCTTCTCTTGGCTGCGCCCTTCTGGTACGCCCTCTTCGATTTTCTGACGTAGACGATAAGAAGCGGATCATGCTTGACGCTCCGCTGCCCGCGGATTTCGCTGGTCGACGCGAAGAGCGGGTCCGCCCAGAGGGGGACCCGCCCTCGCCGCTGCGGCGGACAGCGGCGGTGGTGTTGGCCCGCCCGCTGCGGTCGTATGGCTGGCTGCAAACGGGATTTTATGGCCGGAATCGTCCAGAGGCAAACAGCGTTTAGTCCGGCTGGTTCACCATGAAATCCGCGGCCGAGTCGAAGTAGCTGAGCAACTCGTTGCGCTCCTCGGGCCCCAAATCCCCGTCGGCGGCAACCGCAGCGCGCATGTGGAGGAGCCAGCGATCGCGTTCGTTCCGTCCGATGGCGAACGGGAAGTGGCGCTGCCGCAGTCGGGGGTGACCGCGCAGCTTCGAGTACGTACCCGGTCCGCCCCAGTACTGCATGAGGAAGAGAGCGAGCCATCGCCGCTCGTCGGAGAGATCGCCATCCGGGTAGAGGGGTCGCAGCACGGCGTCGCCGGCGACGCCCAGGTAGAACCGATCGACCAGCGCCACGAAGAACACTTCGCCGCCGACCCGTTCGTAGAGCGACGCCGTCATGCCGGCGACCGTAGGGCCGTCGTGCAGCCTCGCTCGATGTTCCTGGAGCTCATCCTCCAAGTTGAAGGTTCGTCGGTACTGGCGGAGAGGGAGGGATTTGAACCCTCGGACCCGGTTTCCCAAGTCACCTCATTAGCAGTGAGGCCGATTCGGCCACTCTCGCACCTCTCCCGATGCTGCAGGCGAGCAGTGTAGGTGGAGGGGACGGCCCGTCGACGGTAGCGACGGGCCGTCCGCTCCTCTACAGAGTGGCGGCCATTCCGACGATAGGCCGGTTGAGCGCCAGATCACCGGTCGAGCCACGGAAGGTCGCGTCGCCGAAGGTGAAGATGCCACCGTCGGAGGCCACGAGTCGATAGCCGACCCCTTTACTGATCGCTGACATGCCGACAACCGCCTTGTTCAGGGGCATCCCACCAGTCGACCCCCGGAAGGCGGCGTCGCCGAAGGCGAAGATGCCGCCGTCCGACGCCACCAGCCAGTAACCGTTGCCGGTGGAGGTCGACGCCATCCCGACCACGGGCTGGTTCAGCGGGAAGCCGCCGGTCGAACCGAAGAAGGCCGCATCACCAAAGCTGAAGATGCCGCCGTCCGACGCCACCAACCAGTAACCCTTGCCGGTCGGCGTCGACGCCATGCCGACCACCGGCTTGTTCAGCGGGATGCCGCCGGTAGAACCGAAGAAAGCGGCATCGCCGAAGCTGAAGATCCCGCCATCCGAAGCCACCAGCCAGTAACCCTTGCCGGTCGGAGTCGACGCCATCCCCACCACCGGCTTGTTCAACACAATGTCACCGGTCGAGCCGAAGAAGGCCGCATCTCCAAAACTGAAGATGCCGCCGTCCGAGGCCACCAGCCAGTAACCGTTGTCGGTCGGCGTGGAGGCCATGCCGACCACCGGCTTGTTCAACGGGATGCCGCCGGTCGAGCCGAAGAAGTCGGCATCGCCGAACGTGAAGATCCCGCCGTCCGAGCCGACCAGCCAGTAGCCGTCCTCGCTGGCGCCGGCCGGAGGCGGAGTCGTCGAGCTGGGAGCGGCGTTCCGGAACTTGTAGACAAACACGCCTTTATCGCTGGCGAACTGCACGAACTGGCGGCTCAGCGACGGCTGGCCGATGGAAATGGCCGATCCGCCATGCGCAGGGTTGGCGGTGAAGTCGCCGGCAGAAACGGGCTGGAGGGTTGCCGCGTCGAGTACGAGCGGCTGGCCGCCGTCAGTGACGACGAAGACCAGATCGCCGCCGGCGGCCGGCACGGTGGCACTGAAGCCACTGAGACCGCCCTCTCGATTATCGGCCGGGCTCAGGCGGGCCGCCACCGAGAGGTCGGCACTGGCCAGGGCATAGAGGTTGGACTCCGTGGCGACGAACACGCGCCCGGGAGTCGTCACGCCGGCGACGACCTCTTGGTCGATGGCCAGCGCCGAGGACGCTGCCCCGGCCAGGGCCATGCTCGACGCCACCGTAAAGGCGGCGCCGGCCTGGGTGAGACGTCGCACCGTCGTGGTGGGGTTGGAGAACGTGGCATTGGCCGTCGTGGCGGCGTAGAGGAACGGGGCTCGAGCGGCACCACTGCCGGTCACGCCGGGCGGCATGCCGTTGTTGGCCACCGGGACCGATGGGGTCATGACGACGTCGTCAGGGCCGGCGATCTGTTCAGACGGCCCCACGATCGAGAGATCGGAGGCGGCGAACGTGCGGACCTTGCCGTCGAGGGTGCCGACGGCGACGAAAGCGCCGACGCTCCCGGAGGCCGGGTTCTCGAGGAAGGCGAGGGTTGGACTGGCTTCCGGGGTGGCGTTGATGTCGCCAGTCATGGTGGCCGATCCGATGGTGGCTCCGGTGGTGGCTGCAGACGAGATGGGTACCCGGAAGAGCGCCTGTATACCGGCGGTGTTCTCGGCCACGAAGAGGAGGGCGCGGCTGCCGTCGGCGGCGGCACCAGTCAAAAGGACCGAGCTGTTGACGTCGTAACCGGCAGCAGCGGCGACGGCCACGTCCTGCACGAGGCCGCCGGTGGTCTCGTCGATCTGGGCGATGCTGACGCCGGAGGCATCATTGTGCAGGGCAAAGACCTGGCCGAGGGCAGCACCCGACGACGTCTCCCCGAAGGTCACGCTACCGATGGCACCGTCGCCAAAAGCATTCGGCTCCGAGCTGACGTCAATACCGGCGGCCGAGCCGACCGGGGCGCCGCTATTCAGCATCCGCACGTGGACAACCCCATCGGCGGTGCCGTAGGCGAAACGCTGAACGGTCGACGGCCCCGCCGACGTGATGATCGAGGTCACGACGTTGGCGTCTTCAGCGCCCGTCTTGGCGTACAGGGCATCGAGCGGGCCGGTGCCGTTGTCGACGGGCTGGTAACCGGAGCGTCCTGCATCACCGCCGAAGAGGGGCCAGTGGACGGCGCCGGAAGGACTGGCGAACGCGGCCAGGGCGGCAAGCGAGGTTGCCGCGGCGACCTTCAGACGGCGGGAACG
>JBKJKM010000118.1:0-5566 GCA_046597375.1 Acidimicrobiales bacterium
CCGGTGACGTCGAGCCAGCGTTCGTGGAGGTGGGCGTAGACGCCGCCGGCGGCGAGGAGGTCGGTGTGGGTGCCCTGTTCGACGAGGCGGCCGTGGTCCATCACGAGCACGAGGTCGGCCCGCTCGGCCGTCGAGAGGCGGTGGGCGATGGCGATCGTGGTGCGGCCGGCGGTGAGGCTGTCGACGGCGCGGGCCAAGACGACCTCGGTCGCCGGGTCGACGGCGGACGTGGCCTCGTCGAGAATCAGGCAGGAGGGATCGGCGACGTACGCCCGCGCCAGCGAGACGAGCTGGCGTTCGCCGACCGACAGCTGTTCGCCCCGCTCACCGACCTTGGTGCCGAGGCCGCCGGCCAATCCCTCGAACCACGGATCGAGTCCAAGCTCGGTAAAGGATCGGACGAGGTCGTCGTCGGTGGCGTCGTCGCGACCGAAGCGCACGTTGTCGCCGATCGTCGAGTCGAAGAGGAAACCCTCCTGCGGCACCATCACCAGGGAGCGGCGAAGTGATGATGGCGCCACATCGCGAACGTCGATGCCGGCGACGAGCACCCGGCCTTCGGTGGGATCGGCCAAACGTGCGAGCAGTTTGGCCAGCGTCGTCTTGCCCGACCCGGTGGCGCCGACGAGAGCGACCGTCGAACCAGCCGGGATGTCGACGCTGATGTCGTCGAGGACGAGCACGCCGGTGTCGATGTAGCGAAACGACACGTGTTCGACGCGCAGGGCTGGTGGCCCGCCGGGGAGGTCGACGCCCGGCACCGGATCGGGGAGGTCGACGGGCGTGGCCAACAGGTCGAGGATCCGGCGCCAACCGGCGACGGCGGTCTGCGTCTGGTCGACGATGTCAGTGAACTCGGCCACCGGCTGCAGGAACAGGTTGACGAGGAAGATGAAAGCGACGACCTCGCCCGCCGTGAGCCCCCGCGCCGGGCCCAGCAGGACGCCGACGACGAGCACCGCAGAGACGGTGACGACCGAGAAGAGCTCGCCGGCCGGGAAGAGCGCCGCCGACATCCGACCGGCCCGCACTTGTGCGATGCGGTGCCGTTCGATGGCGCCGAGCGTGCGCTCGCGAGTGACGGTCTGTGCGGCGTAGGCCCGGATCACGGGCGCGCCCATCACCGTCTCGCTCACGGCCGTCAGGAGGTCGGCCATGCGCAGCCGGACCACGTTGTACCGGTCGGCCATCTTGTGCTGCACGACCTTGAGGACGAGCACCATCGGCAGGACGGCCACGATGGCGACGACGGCAAGGCGCCAGTCGTAGGCCGCCATGATGACGGCGACGGTGAGGATGATGGCGGTGTTGACCAGCCACGCCACGCCGCCCCACGACAGGAATTGGCTGAGCTGCTCGACGTCGCTGGTCACCCGCGCCACGAGCGCTCCCCGCCGCTCGTCGGTCTGCGTGGCCAGGCTGAGGCGGTGGATGTGGCGGAACGCCTTGGTCCGAAGTGTGCACAGCGCCGTCTCGCCGGCTCGCACGAGGCGTCGCCGCGTGATCCACCCGGCCGCGGTGGTGCTGACGACGAGGAGCAGGCCGAGCGAGCCGAGGATGACCAGCGCGCCGGGTTGCATCTTTCCGTCGACGAGTCCGCGATCGAGGATCTGTTGGATCAGGATCGGCAGCACCGACTGCCCCGCAGCGCCGAGGAGAGCGAGGAAGATGGTGGTGCCGGCGCCGCGTCGCAGTTCGGGGCTTGCATCCCATCCTCGACGCAGCACGGACAGGGTGGAGTCGTCACCACGAGCGAGCGGGCTCACAGCGGCTCGTCCACGTGGGTTTCACGCGCGATCCGGGGCGGCTCAGGCACCGAAGCGCGCGCAGATCCGTCGTCCGTCGGGGTGGTGGTGCGCTCCCGTTCGTAGGCTTCGACGAGGTCGGCGTAGCCGGGCGAGGATCCCAGGAGTTCGGCGTGGGTGCCGTAGGCCTCGAGGCGGCCGCCGGCGAGGTACAACACGACGTCGGCCAGGGCGATGGTCGAGGGGCGGGTGGCGACGACCAGGGTCGTGGTGTTGGTGAAGGCGCCCGCCAGGCCCGTGAGGATGTCGGCCTCAGTCGCCGGATCGACGCTCGAGGTGGCGTCGTCCAGCAGCAACAGGGCCGGCTCCCGGGCCAGGGCGCGGGCGAGCGCCAGCCGCTGGCGCTGCCCGCCTGACAGCGTGGCACCGCGCTCACCGATAAGCGACTCGTAGCCATCGGGCAATTTGGCGACGAACTCGTCGGCCTGGGCGACCTCGGCCGCCCGCCGGACGACGTCCTCCTCGAGGTCGGCGCCCAGGGTGATGTTGGTGCGAGCCGAGTCGGCGAACACGAAGGGTTCTTGGAAGGCCAGGGCGAGCGGGGCGGCCGCCGACACGTCGCCCTCGGTCGGGTCGAGTAGGCCGGCGATGACCTGGAGAAGCGTCGACTTGCCGCCGCCAGTCGGTCCGACCAACGCCGCCGTGACACCGCGTCGAAGGGTGAAGGTGACATCGGTGAGCACGCGCGTCCCATCGGCGTGGTCGAGCGTGAGACCGTCGACGACGAGTGCGACCTCGTCATCGACGGGCTGAGCGAATCGGTGTTGCGACGCGGGCGGAATCGGCTCGGCGAGCACGCCTTGTACCCGTTCCCAGCCGGCGACGGTGCGGGGCATCGACCCGAGCACCCAGCCGACGAGGTGCAGCGGCCAGGTGACGAGGCGGATCAGGTTGAGGAAGCCGATCAGTGTGCCGGTCGTGATGAGGCCGCGGTCGACGCGCCACGCTCCGACCACGAGCAGGAACAGGATGCCGATCGACGGCAGCAGGTCGAGGAGCTGGAAGAGCGCGGCCTGGCGCACCCCGAGGAGGATGCGCTTGTCCCGGAGCACCTCGGCCCGCCGCTGGAACCGGTCACCCTCGCGCTGTTCGGCCCCGAGGGTCTTCACGAGCATGGCGCCGTCGATCGACTCGTAGGCGACGGCGGAGAGGTCGCCGTAGGCCTCTTGGGCTTGGTTGGCCGGCTCCTCGAGCCGGGCCTGGAACCACACGTTGAGGAAGAGGGCCGAGGGCAACAGCACGAGGCCGATGGCGCCCAGGAAGAGGTCGGTGGCGAGCAGCCACACGCTGGCCACGGCCAGCAGCACCATGACACCGGTGGCCCACGGCAGCGGGGCGAGGATGTCGGTCGCTGCTTCGGCGTCGCCGCCGGCATGGGCCAGGAGCTCACCGGTGGGCTTGCTGCGGTGGTAGTCGAGAGGGAGGTCGATGAACTGGTCGACGACCCGGCTCCGCAGCGTCTCCTGCACGCGCGCCTGGGTGATGGTGGCGTTGATGCGACGGAACACGATGCCGGCCGACTTCAGCGCGCCGACGGCGAAAATGGCCAGCGCGCCGGTGAGGATGGCGCCGCTGCCGACCCGCCCGTCCTGGAATCTCGGTGTGATGACCTTGTCGACGACCTGGCCGATCACGAGCGACGACAACACGGTGGCGAGGGCGTAGATGAGCGAGCCGAGAACGGCGTACGTGAACGGACGGGGGTGGATCTGCACCTCGGCCCACATCACGGCCAAGCCGCGACGGATCACCCCGGATGAAGGCGCGGCGGGGTCAGCGGTCAGAGCCATGAGCGGCTCCAGGGTACGCCCCGGCCTCGCCGCTCACCGCCGTTTTGTCTACGGTCGCGCCGTGCTCCCCGACTCCGTCGAGGGCGACGTCGATCGGTACTTGCGACTCGTCGATCGGCTTCTCCCGGGGCGGGTTGTCGGGCTCTACGTGGTCGGCTCGGTCGCCCTCGCTGCCTACCGCCAGGCCCGAAGCGACATCGACCTCGTGGTGGTCGTCGACGGCGACCTCTCCGCCGCCGAGCAGCGCAAGGTGCGAGCCGTGCAGTGGATGTCCGCCGTTCGCACGGCGCCGCCGGCGTTGCTGCGGGGCGACCTCTCGGTGCCGGGCACGGTCAACGCGACGTACGTCCGATCGGCCGATCTCACCAAGCCCGTGACGAGCATCGAGCCACTCTGCGCGCACGTCGGCCACCAGTTCCATGTCGGTCAAGGGTTCGACGTCAATCCCGTTCAGTGGAAGACCTTGGCCGATCGCGGCATCGCCGTGCGCGGCGACGTGCCCTCCCGGCTCGGCCTCGACCCACAGCCAGCCGCCCTGCTCGAGTGGAACCGGCGCAACCTGTACGCCTACTGGAAGCCCTTCGCCGAGCGCCTCGCTGCCAGGGGGCCCGGCCCGGGTCATCGTTTCCGCTCACGATGGCTCACGGCTTGGGCCGTGCTCGGTGCGCCCCGCCTCCACCACACCATCGCCACCGGCGAGGTCATCTCCAAGGAAGCGGCTGGCGAGTACGCCTTGTCGACCTTCGACCAGCGCTGGCACCCCGTGATCGAGGAAGGCCTCGGCTACTGGCGAGAGGAGCCAGTCCGCCCACTCGATCGGCGGTGGCACGACACGGCGGCATTCGTCCTCGAGGTGGTGCACTCGGCTGGACCCCCTCCGACAGGCGGGAAGTAGCCTGAACCCTCGATGTCCGACCACCCCATGACCGAACGTCTCGACGAGCTGGCCAAGAAGAAGGAGCAGGCGCTCCACGCCGGGTCCGAGGCCAACGTCAAGCGCCAGCACGACCGGGGCAAGCTGACCGCCCGCGAGCGAATCGAGTACCTGCTCGACGAGGGCTCGTTCCAGGAGCTCGACATGCTGGCACGCCACCGCGCCGGCGACGACCTCAAGGATCGTCCCTACACCGATGGGGTGGTCACGGGGTTTGGCACCGTCGACGGCCGGAAGATCTGCATCTTCAGCCAGGACTTCACCGTCTTCGGTGGCGCGCTCGGTGAAGTGTTCGCCGAGAAGATCCACAAGGTCATGGACCTCAGCTCATCGCTGGGTGTGCCCATCGTCGGACTCAACGACGGCGCCGGCGCCCGCATCCAGGAGGGCGTCGTCTCGTTGGCGATGTACGGCGGCATCTTCCACCGCAACGTGCTGGCCTCCGGCGTCGTCCCCCAGATCAGCGTGATCATGGGCCCCTGCGCCGGCGGTGCCGTCTACTCGCCGGCGCTCACCGACTTCGTCTTCATGGTGCAGGAGACGAGCTACATGTTCATCACCGGTCCTGATGTCGTGAAGTCCGTCACCGGCGAGGTCGTCACCCAGGAGCAGCTCGGTGGCGCCATGACCCACGCCACCAAGTCCGGCGTCTGCCAGTTCGTGGCCAACGACGACAAGGCGTGCCTCGACGAGGTGCGCTACCTCCTGTCGTTCCTCCCGGCCAACAACCTCGAGCTCCCGCCGCCGGTCGAGTCCGAGGACGACCCGCTTCGCGAGACCCCCGAGCTCCGGGAGCTCATCCCGGCATCGAGCCGGATGCCGTACGACATGAAGAAGGTCATCACCGCCATCGTCGATGACGGCGACTACCTCGAGTACGCCGCGCAGTACGCGCAGAACATCACGTGCGGTTTCGCTCGCCTCAACGGCCACGTGATCGGCATCGTCGGCAACCAGCCCCAGATCCTCGCCGGCGTGACAACATCGACGCATCGGAGAAGGCGGCCCGATTCGTGCGGACGTGCGACGCCTTCAAC
>JBKJKM010000124.1:0-7988 GCA_046597375.1 Acidimicrobiales bacterium
AACGCCCGCTTCACCTCGCGTCGAGGAACTCGAGGATCGCCTTGGCCGCCGCCGCCGGCTGGTCACTGAAGAACACGTGGCTGGCGCCGGCGATGATCTCCAGCCGAGCCCCCTTGATGGCGGCGGCCAGCACCGGTGCGTTGGCCGGGTTGACGAGGCGGTCCTCGTCGCCTTGGAGGATGAGGGTGGGCACGTCGATGGCGGCTAGGCGAGCCGCTCCCCCACCCCACGCCATCACGCCCATGAGCTGGTTGGTGTAGCCCTCAGGCGACGTCGGCAACGCCATCCGCACGGCGAAGTCCTCGTCGATCACTGCGCGCGATGTCGCCTTGGCGTAGACAAACGGGATGGCCACCTCGGCCGCTTCGGCCGGCGGCATCGTCGCCCGGGCCGCTGCCATCTCCATGGCTGCCGCTTCGGCCGGCACCATCTCGGGCCCGCCAGTCGCCGTGCAGCCAAGGATCAGCGAACGCACCCGCTCGGGCGCCAGCAACGTGAGCTCCTGGGCGATGAACCCACCCATGGAGACGCCGAGCACGTGGGCCGACGGCTCGCCGGCGGCGTCGAGCACGGCCAGCGCATCTGCTGCCATCATCTCGATCGGGTAGGGGCCCGCCGGCACACCCGTGCGCCCGACTCCCCGATTGTCGAATCGGATCGTCCGGTAGTGCGATGTGAGCTCGGGAAGCAGGCGGTGCCACATGTCGGCGCTGTAGCCGAGGCCCATGATGAGCAGCAGCGGCTCGCCCTCGCCCTCGGCCTCCCACCAGATCTGGGCATCGAGCCGGTCGACGATGGGCATCAGTGGGCCTTTCCGTTGGACGATGCCTTGGGCGTCGTCAGTCCTTCGCGTCGGCGGCGCGTGCGGCGGCGGGCCAGCGGCCCCCGAGCGGCCACCGATGTAGCGACGCCGGCGCCGAGCAGCCGACCGATCCCGAGGTAGCCGGCCAATGCTCGCTGGTCGAGACCGGCCACTGGCCCGCGGTGCACGACCCGCCCGACCTGCAAGACGTTGACCGTGTCGACCAACTGCAGGCCGAAGGCGACGTTCTGCTCGACCAGCACCATGGTGACGCCCGTCTTCGCCACCTCGTGCAGCGTGGCGAACAACTCCTTCACGGCCATCGGCGACAACCCGGCCGACGGCTCGTCCACCAAGATCAGCGTCGGCTCCGACATCAGCGAACGGGCCACGGCCAGCGCCGCCTGCTGCCCGCCCGACATCGTCCCCGCCAGCTGGGTCCGTCGCTCGGCCAGCATCGGGAAGCGGTCGAACACGCCGGCCAACACCGGGTCGTAGCGACCCTTGTCGCGGCGCCGCAACGCGTAGGCGCCGAGCCGCAGGTTCTGCTCCACGGACAACGCCGCGAACACCTGACGGCCCTGGGGCACATGGGCCATGCCGGCGAAGACCCGGTCCTCGGGCGACATCGTGGTCACGTCGTGGCCGAGGAAGCGGACGGTTCCTGAGCGTGCCGCCACGATGCCGGCCAGCACCTTCATGGTGACGCTCTTGCCGGCTCCGTTGAGGCCGAACACTCCGGCGACCTCCCCCGCCGGCACGTGCAGGTCGACGCCATGCAACACAGTCGTGGCACCGAACCCCGCCGTCAGGCCCTCGACCTCGAGCACCATGTCGGTCATATCGACACCTTCTCTCCGAGGTAGGCGCTGATGACCTCACCTTGGTTGGCCACCTCGTCGATCGAGCCGGAGGCGATGACCTCGCCGCTCGAGAGCACCGTCAAGGAGTCGCACACGTCGAGGACGAGCGGGAGGTTGTGCTCGATGATCAGAACCGTGCGACCCAACTGGTCGCGGATGTCGCGCAACCGCACGGCCAGGTTTTCCGCCGCTCCGGGCGACATGCCGGCCGACGGCTCGTCGAGAAGCACGAGGTCGGGTGCCGTCAACAGCACGCAACCGAGCTCGACGATCCGCTGTTGGCCGTGCGAGAGCAGCCGCACCGGCTGGTCGGCCTTCTTCTCGAACCCGAGGGCGGCGATGGCCTCGCGTGCCCGCTCGCGTAGTTCACGCTCGACGGCCCCCGTTCGACCGAAACCGGTGAGCGCCTCGGCCGAGGAGTAACCGGCCAGGCTGTGCTGGGCCAGGAGCAGGTTCTCGGTGACGGTGAGGTCCTTGGCCAACCCGATGCCCTGGAAGGTGCGACCGATGCCGGCGGCGGCGCGGGCGTGGGGGGCGAGCGATGTGATGTCGCGACCGAGGAAGACGATGCGGCCCGTCTGCAGCGGCACGAGCCCGGCGATGGCGTTGAAGAGGGTCGTCTTGCCAGCCCCGTTGGGGCCGATGAGCCCGGCAATCTCGCCCGTCCGCACCGTGAACGACGCGTCTCTCACGGCATAGAGCTCGGTGAAGCGGACGGTGGCGCCCTCGACTCGTAGCATCACGCCATCGTCGGCACCAACCCGTTCCCGCACGACCTCGGCCGGCCGCGGCATGCTCGGCAGGATCGGCGCGGTCGGGTCGTCGACCTCCGGGTTGGCCGCCGCCGCTCGACGCTCCCGCCGGTGTTGGATGATCTCGGCTACGCCGCCGGGGTGGTTGCGCACGGCGATCATCAAGCCGGCGGCGCCGATGACGAGATCCCAACCGCGGAGACCAGTACCGAAGATCCCGATCATGATGCGGGGCAACTCGGCGTACACGATGCACGCGACGACGACGCCGACCCGGCTCCCGAGGCCGCCGATCACCACGACCACCACGAGCAGCAGGGACTGCGAGTAGTTGAACGAGCTGGCGTTGACCGTGCCCACCAGCGGGGCGTACATCGCGCCGGCCACGCCGGCGAAAGCTCCGGAGAGCCCGAACGCGAAGAGCTTGTGGCGGCCCACGTCGATGCCGAAAGACGCCGCCACGGGCTCACTGGCCTTGACGGCCCGGAAGGCCCGACCGATGCGCGACTTGGTGACGTTCACGTCGATGAGCCACAACAGGGCGAGGAGGACGAGGAGGATGGCCAGGTAGTCCATCGTCTTGAGGAACACGAACGTGCCGGCGATCGGACGCGGCACCTCGATGCCCGACGAGCCGCCGGTGAGACTCCGCGCACGGAACAGCGACTTCTCCATCGCATAGGAGAACCCGATGGTGGCGATGGCCAAGTAGAGGCCCCGCAACCGCAGCGCCGGCACGCCGACAAGCAGGCCGACGAGCGTTCCGGTGAGAGCCGCCACCGGCACCGAGACGAGATACGGCAGGGCCAAGCGATCGGCGGCCGTCAACACGCCGCAGGTGAACCCACCGACGCCGAGCAGGGCGTAATGGCCGAGGGAGATCTGGCCGGCGTAGCCCATCACCAGGTTGAGGGCGAGCGCGGCGGCCGCCAGGCAAACGCCCTGGGCGAAGACCTGCGATTCGATGCCGGTGATGCGATCGGGCAACACCCGGGCGCCGAGGAGCGGCAGGGCGAAGAGCCCGGCCAGCACGGCGACGACCTTGAGCCGGCCGAGGAGGATCGGGTTCATCGTCACGCGACCGCCGGGGGCTTGGCGCCGAACAACCCGCCAGGACGCACGAGCAGCACGACGATGATGACGGCGAACACGGCCAGCGTGGGGATACCCGGGAGCTCGCTGGAGATGGTGGCCGATTGGACGAAGACCTTGAGCAAACCGATCAGCAGCCCACCGGCGAACGCTCCGGGCAGCGACGCCAGCCCGCCCACGAGAGCGGCGGCCAAGGCGAACACGAAGAGCTCGCTGGCGTAACCGGGGACGAAGCTGCCGATCGTCGGCTCGATGAGCAGGGCCGCCAAGGCGCTGATCGCCGCGCCGGTGCCCCACGTGAAGGCCGACACCCGCGACAACGACACCCCGACGAGGCGGACGGCCGTCGGGTCGTCGGCGGCGGCGAGTACGCCGAGACCGAAATCGGTCTTGCGCAACAACAGCGCCAGGGCGCCACCGACGGCGATCGTGACGACCAGCGAAAGGAGTTGCGTCGGGCTCACGATGACGCCCGCCACCTCGATGCCGAGGCCCTTGATCGGGCCGGCGACGGTTCGTGGGCTCTCACCGAAGAGCCGGAAGCCGAGCGCCAACAGGAACAACAACAAACCCACCGTGGCGACGGCCACGGAGATGCGGCTGCTGTCGGCCATCTTGCGAACGACGAGTCGTTCGAAGGCAAGACCGATCAACGTGGCTGCGACGATCCCCGCCCCGGCGCCGACGATCCAGGGCAGCCCCAGATCGGTGGAGAGGTACCAGGCGACGATGAGGGCGACCGTGCCGATCTCTCCCTGGGCGAAGTTGAGGACGCGCGAGCCGCGGTAGACGAGCACGATGCCGACGGCCAGGAGTCCGTAGATGCCGCCTTCGACAATGCCGAGGACGAGGTTCTGTCCGTTCAGGAAGCCCATCTAGAAGTCGAGCTTGCAGAGCTCGGTGCTGCGCCAGTTGACCTTGCCCGACGGCGACCGGTACGTCTCCATCGTGTTGACAAGACCGCCGCTGCCGTCCTTCTTCCCGCCCCGGAAATCGAGCGGGCAGGTGGGGGCCGTCGCCGCCTGATAACCGTTGGCCAGCACGCCGACCAAGTGGTTGCGGGTGCACCCGGCGCCGCAGGCCCTGAGGAGCTCGACGAAACGCTTCTGCTCGACCCAAGTGAGCCACAGGAGGTCTCCGGCCACGCCGCCGATGTCGGTATTCGGGCGGTATTTGGCGTACTGCGCCTCGAACTCCTTCATGTCGTTGGCGTAGGCGGCGAAGGACCCGGTGTAGTCACCCTTGGAGTAGCCGGGCCAGGAGGCCAGACCCACCATCGGCGGGGTCAGCGCTTCGTCCTCGAGCGTCTGCGACGTGAGGTTGAAGGGGAAGGCCAGCCAGATCGGGCTGTATCTCTGGGCCTTGGCCTGCTTGACCATCTGGGTGAGGGCGAGGGTGTTCTCCCAACCCCACACCACCTCGGCGCCGGCGTTGCTCAGTTCGATCAATGCCTGGGTGTAATTGGCCTGGTTCTTCTCGACGCCGATGGACTTGACGATGTTGAGGCCTCGGGCGGCGGCGACCTCCTTGAAGGCATCGAAGCCGGGCTGCCAGAACTCGCTGTTGCGGTAGAGCACACCGATCTTCTTGCCCTTGAACCTCTGCGCCGCCAGCTGGCCGAAGGCCTCGCCGACCCGCTCGACCGTCGGCTGGGTGGTGTAGCTGTACAGCTTGGAGGCGGCGCCCTTTCCCGTGGCGATGTGGTGGAAGTAGAGCTCCTTGTTCTGCTCGGCCCAGTTGCGCACCGAGGGAATCTGATCGAAGCCGATGCCACCGAGGATGGCGAAGGGCGATTTGGCCTTGCACGCCTCGGCCGCCTGAACGGCCGTCGCGGGGTCGTAGTTGTCGTTCTCGTAGGTCGCGACGATCCTGCGGCCGAAGACGCCGCCGGCGTCGTTGACGGCCGAGTAGTACACGTTGAAATCGTCTTCCGTGGCGTTGAACGCCGGACCGTACGTGAGGGCGGCGTGTCCGCACACACGCAGCTCCTTCGCCGAGATGCCACGGCTGTTGGCGTCGCCGGCGAAGAGCTGCGGGTCGCCGGCCACGTCGACCGGTGTCGACGGACCGGGCGCGGTCGGAGCGACCGAACCAGCCGGATCGGACGTCGCGACGCCGGCGACCGGGGCGCCGCCCGCCGACGGTGCCGAACCCGGCTTCTTCGCGGCGAGAGCGCTGGACGGCGCCGAAGGAGTGCCCACCGTGGCGCCAGGCGCAGCCGCCACCGTCGTGTCGACCGCAGCGGGCTCGCCGGTTCCGCCGTCGACGCCGTCGCCGATCGCAATGGTCGTGTCGGTCGACCCCGCCGCCACGGTCGCATCCTCGTCGCCAACGCGCTTGGCCCCCGTGCAACCGGCCGTGACGGTGGCCAGCGCCGCCAGCATCGCCAGCGTGCGCACTGCGCTGCCCCTGCGACTCCCCATACGATCCCCCTCGATCCGAACGCCCGTTAGGACGATTCGGACGATACGGGACTTGCGCAAATGGTGCAAACCACTACCATGCCGAACGATCGTTCGGATGTCTGCGCCTTCTCCCACCAGCGCTCCTGCGAGCGCCGTGCTCCTGCCGCCCCGGGCCCGGGCCGACGGCACCCTCCGCCGCGTGCAGGAGACGGCCCTCGTCCTTTTCGCCGAGCGCGGCTACCACGGGGTCTCGATGCGTGACCTTGCGGCCGAGATCGGGATGCGGGCCAGCTCGCTGTACGTGCATGTGGCCTCCAAGGAAGACCTGCTCCTCGACCTCATCCTCCTCGGCCACGAGGAGCATCGCGAGGGCATGCGCCACGCCGTGCTCGACGCCGATGGGCACACCGCAGCCGCCCAGCTGGCCGCCGCCACCCGAGCCCACGTGCGCATGCACGCCACGTACCCGATGCTGGCCACCGTGGCCAACAACGAGCTGCGCTCGCTCGGACCGGACGCCCAGCGCACCGTCGCCGCAGTGCGAGGAGACGCCGAGGGACTGTTGCGCGACATCATCGACCGCGGCGTGCGCCTCCACGAGTTCACCTGCCCCGACACGTGGCTGGCCATGGCCGCCATCGGCGCCATGGGCATCCGGGTCGCCTCTTGGTACCGGGCGGCCGAGTCGCCGTACCCGGTCGAGCTCGTCTGTGACCGCTACACCGAGTTCGCCCTCCGCATCGTCGGGGGCTGAAGAACTCTGGGCTAGAGCCGCTCGGCCAGCCAGGTCAGGAGGTCAGCCGTGACCTCGTCGCGATTGGTCTCGTTCAACAGCTCGTGACGCCCGCCGGCGTAAGAGCGGAAGTCGACCCGCACGACGCCGGCGGCACGGTAGTGAGCAGCCAGCGCGGCCCCGCCCTCCTCGCCACCGATCGGGTCGACGCTCCCGTTGAGGATCAGGAGAGGCAGCTCCGGCGGAACACGCGTGTCGTCGGCCTCCTGCGACGGACCGGCCGCTCGCGCCGCCTCGACGGGCACCCGTGTGGCCATCCGCTCGAAGCCGCACCACGGATCGTCGATGTACTTCTGCACCTCGGCGGCGTCACGACTCAACCAGTCGTACGGCGTCGTCGACGGCTCGAAGTCGGCGTTCGGGCCACCTTCCCGACGTTGTTGGAGCGGCCGACGCAGGGTCGTCCCCATCAACACGGCGCCCTCCAGCTCTCCGCCCCACCGTCGCAGGTAACGCTGCGCGATGAACGAACCCCAGCTGTGGCCGAGCAGGAACCTCGGCACGCCCGGAGAATCGGCGAAGGCGGCGACGCTCACCGATCGGGCGGCGTCGAGTACTCCGTCCTGCAGGCGCGGGCCGAGGTCTCCGAGCCCGCCGGCGGCCGCCAGTCCGGTCCGCCCGTGACCGCGATGGTCGTCGGCGTAAACGGCGAGGCCGATGCCGTTGGCGGCCAAGGCGAAACGCTCGTAGCGACCGCCATGTTCGGCCCACCCGTGGAGCACGTGCAGCACACCGCGCGGCCGGCCGGCGGGCAGCCAGCGGTCGTAGGTGATCTCGATCCCGTCGTCGTCGATCAGCGTGAAGGTCTCCATGACGGGACGGAAATCTAGGCTCCGGGCCATGACGGCGACAGCACTCCCCCATTGGGACCTCAGCGACATCTTCCCCTCGATCGGCTCTCGCGAGTACGCCGCGGCCCGGGAAGCCCTCGGCGCCGACCTCAGCCGGTTGACCGCGCTCTACGACGCCCACGATGTGCGGGCCGGCGACAAGACCGTCGACGACGCCACGGTGACGGCCTTCGAGGCCGTGTTGGAGGAGACCAACGAGGTGATGGAGCGCGTTCGCGTCCTCGGTGCGTATCTCAACTCCTTCGTCACGACGGACGCGCGCGACGACTTGGCCCAGGGCGAGCTGTCGCAGCTGCAGGCGGAGCTCACCGAGCTGGCCCGGCTGCGGTCACGCTTCGATGCCTGGGTCGCCTCCCTCGGCGACGTTGCGCTGGCGGCGCGCTCGACCGCCGCCGCCGATCACGCCTATCCCCTCGAGCGCGCCACGTTG